>VBFM01000026.1:0-8186 GCA_005882595.1 Chloroflexota bacterium | reverse complement strand
CCGAGTTTTGAGCACAGGTACGATAATAGTTGCGCTCACGATGATGATGAGGCTCATACTGAGCAGGAAGACGATGACAAGGAGCCTGCGTCGATGATGAGATACCCAGCGCGGTTTTTGCGGAAGGGATATGTTCTGAGGGTGGGTGTCCGGGGAGGTGACATCTTGCGAGGGAGTGAGTGGTATGTTCTGGAATTGAATACCAGGCAAAGAACTCTCTTCTGGTGGAGGGGAGCAATCCACGTTTGACCTCCTCTGTAGGAATGAGCCTGTTGATCGACACAGGCGGTTCCGCGCTGTTCATTAGCTTAGAGTAAAGCAGACACGAGCAATCCACGTTTGATTCCAATGTAGAGCGAGTCAGTCATTCCTTTCTGCGAAGCGGATTGCCTGCTGCTTGCAAGAGCAGTATAGCATAGGCTCATGCAAATCCTTCAATCTTTGCATCTACGTGGGACATTTGTGGGAGTATTGTCAACGCTCTTCCCATAAAGCAGGGTTTATTGTGATGAACGGGTCTCGTAAGATATTTGGGATGATAGGAATAAAAGCTATACTCAACCTTACGGGATATCTTGACGACGCGCCTCTTCTTTCCGTTTTCAACGTGTACCACATCCCCATAGCCAACCATAAAGAATGGGGCCATAAGCCGCCAAAACTTCACGAGATGCATCAAGCCATCTCAATTATTCAAGCCTCTTTATCGGCCTCTTTTTTAATGAGAAGAATTTACCGTAAGTGTGACACATACTCCCGGTTGTTGGGCAGTCGGATAGGCCTGATTTATCGCACCCAATCAAGAAGTGGCGGGGCGCAAATCAGCGGGAAGAACGGCCAGCCCGGCTTCCGTCATTTTTCCATCCCGCAGCAAGCGCGCAACTCGCACGCGATTGGACTCCGACCAGGGACTTTTAGCGCGGCGCGGCGTAAACCGGCCGGCATAAGTATCGCCATCAATGCCCTTAATCGCGCCGTCAATCCAACCAAAGCAAAGCGCCTCCTCAACCGACTCCTCGTACGTGATGCCAGTTTTCCCCGACGTTTTCTTATAGTAAATCAGCCAGATCTCCTTTTTCTCCTCGTGATGTTGCGCCAGCCACATCCGCCACTCTTGAGCGCTCGAAACCAGCAGCGTTTCACCAATATCCATGAGGAAATTTCACTTTCCTGCATACAACTGGTCGGTTTTCGCCGCCATTATGAAATCGTTGCGGTGCAGACCACCTATTTTGTGCGTCCACCATGTCACCGTCACTTTGCCCCACTCGGTCAGCAGGGCCGGATGGTGGCCCTCCGACTCGGCAAGCGCGCCGACTTTATTGGTGAAATTCAGCGCCTCGACAAAATTGGGGAAGGTAAACATGCGTTCCAGGCGGTTAATGCCATCCACGTTCACGATATGCCAGGCTGGCACCTGTGGGCGAAACTCGGCTATCTCGGCCTCTGTCACCGTCGGCTCACCTTTGCGGCAAGCGACACATTGCATTTGATGAAGTTGTTCCATGATGAAGCTCCCTGCTCGTGATGTTCTCGAAGTTGCTCATCTATTATAACACCACCGGTGGTTACCCATTGCACTCCCATAACGCATCATGTTATTGTAGAGAGTACAGATATCTCTACAATGGAGCTATAGACGCATGCTGCCACAGAAACAGAACATCCCATTCTTGCTTGGCCCGGAAGATGCTCAAAAGGCTTGCCTGCTCATTCATGGTTTTAGCGGCACCGCGGCGGAGATGCGCGGGTTGGGCGATGCGCTGGCTGCCCGGGGTATCCGCGTATCGGGCGTCGCGGTAGCCGGTCATAGTGGCGACCACGAGGTGCTTGCTCGCTCGACGCGCAAGGATTGGATAAGCTCTGTAGAAGCAGGCCTCGCTGAACTGGCAAGCTATCAACAGGTCTTCGTAGCCGGACTCTCGATGGGTGGCACGCTCTCACTGCTGTTAGCTGCCCACCATCCCCAGCGTATCACCGGCGTGATTGCAATGTCTACTCCCACCCGCGTTAGCTGGTCATGGCAGGTAAATCTTGCACGCCCATTCCTGAAATGGTTTTATCCCTTCAAAACACTCGACTTTCGCGATCCGCAGGTGCAGAAAAGGTATCTCGCCTCACAGACCTGGCTCGACCCGGGTGTCTCCATTGATTTTTCAGACCCGCAGGTCCTGGCCGCTATCAAAGGCGCGCGTTTATCTATTTCCGCGCTTGCTGAACTATCGCAGCTGGTGGCTATGGGCCGCGCAAATATTCCCAGAGTGCGTTGCCCGCTGCTGCTAATTCATAGCAAACGTGACAAAACTGTTCTTCCTTTCTGCGCCGAGGAGATCAAGCGATTAGCGATCAATGCCAGGCCAAAGACATTACACTGGCTTGAACGGTCGGATCATGTCATTACGGTTGGGCCTGAACGCGAACAGGTGTTTCGCCTGGTCGGGGAGTTTATTGATTAAACAGGTTGCTCATTTGGCACCGGGCGTCCAGGCAGTCACCGGTTCCAGCGACCTGGCAGGCGTATCGTTGCAAGTGCGAGCAGTGAGCGGATAATCGTGGCATCTACCAGCACTGCTACCGTCATGCCCACACCTATTTCTTTCGTCACGATCAGGCCGGTGAAGGTAACCGTCACAACCACAAAGAGCAGGGCGGTGAAGCTTCCCTGAGCATTTTGAAAAAAAAGAAAAGTGGTGCTATCCTCTGCGCTCTACCACACGACATCAAGGCGTTTAAATCCGCGTTGCCTGAGTACCGGGGAGTGTGAGAACGTTTGCTGAGGTGCCAGCCGCAGATTTGGCAGCCGCTGGCAGAGCGTCTCAAACGCAATCTGTCCCTGCTTGCGTGCCAGAAAAGCTCCTACACAGAAGTGAATGCCGTATCCAAATGCCAGATGGCGATTTGGTGACCGCTGCATATCAAACTGGTCTGCCTGGGGAAATTGCGTTTCATCCCGGTTCGCTGACCCGAACACCACCATGAGCAAGGTTTCCGGTGGAAACTTGATTCCCCCTACGGTCACTTCCCGGGTGGTCGTGCGAAAGAACGCGTGAACGGGTGAGTCGTAGCGCAAGATCTCCTCGATGGCCTGTGGAATGCGTTCGGGATGAGTACACAGTGTTTGCCATCTCTCAGGATGCTCAAGCAAGAGTGCAAGTCCGTTCCCAATGAGCTGTGTCGTGGTTTCGTGACCCGCTATTACCATACTGGTGAGCAAATTTGCGAATTGTGTATCGTCAAACGGCCTTTCTCCTGGTGGCGTCTCAAGCAGATCACTAATCAAATCTTCTCTAGGAGCTCTTCTTCGCTCGTTGACGAGCTGTATAAAATAGTGCTGGAATCTAACAAAGTCGCGAGCGTACTCTACTTGCTGCTCCTCCGGCAGTGGGGAGTTGACGAGCATTGACGTACGGTCGCTCAACTTTTTCGTTGAGGCCATATCTTCTTTAGGAACCCCAATCAGAAAGAGAGCGACTTCAAGGGGAAGGGGATAAGCTAACTGTGAGATTAACTCGGCTTTGTGGTCATTAATAAAGGCGTCTACTAATGAGGTCACGACCTCTTTGATGAAGGGCTCCAACTGCTTAATGCGTTTCGGAACAAATGCCTTGCTCACTGCGCTGCGAAACCGGGCATGTTCTTTTCCATCGCTATCGACTACATTCGGGACGAGTGGGTACCCTTTGCTCAGTTCTGCAAACACGGCAGGGGAAAATCCTACCACAGGACGCAAAGCGTCCTTCGATGAAAAGACGTCCGGCTGGTTTAAAATAGTCAGAATATCATCATATCCGGTGACAACCCAGGTGTTGAGATCAGGACTGAAAAAGATAGGTTCTTCTCTACGGGCACGCGTATAAAAAGGATAGGGGTTTTCCAGTTGCTCACCGTGTAAGGGGTGGTAGGATGCTCCAAGAGAACCTTCGTTTGTTTGGACCATGTTGGTCGGCCTTTCTCGCTTGGTGTCATTGGCTAAAAGTTTTCACTGTTCACACGCTGCTTCTCATCGGGGATGTCCGCGTGCATACAAGTAGCTAACACAGGGAATGTGTTCAGCTATATAGCGAATCTGATGAATATCCTGGTTCATTATAGCACAAATGTGTTACATAAGATTAGAAGTATTTCCAGGTTTTTGGACAGAAGAGTATTTCGAGTATCAGCAAGCATTTCTCTACATGGAATCGCCTGGCGGCAGCGTGTGAGTCCAATACCGTCTTGCGGCCCTTTCTGTATTATTCAGAGGAGAGCAGTAGCTGCGCAGTCATATGGTCAGTGACCAGAATATTTGCGAGGCCAGCCTTCAGAGTAGCACGAATGGCGGGAACATATGCAGGACCTCCTCCTGAGACAAGAATCACTTGTGCGCCTTCTTTTCTGATTTTCTCTTTCAGAGAAGGAATAGCATAACCTGTGAGGTGGTATGGCGGCGGTTCCATCAGTTCGTTAATGCAGCGCCCTTCAGCATCAAAAACCCAGTGGTTGATATCCACGACTGGATGGAACGCCTCCATCGAATCGATCTGTTCCCTACTGAGGATTCCTCTCATTACTACTTCATCATTTGTATGTGGGGTCCAGAGTCCTATCATGAACACATTTGCTTTTTGACTGAGCTCGATTGCCTCCCATGTTATAGAGAGATTAGCATTCAGTTCCATGATCGCCTCTGACGAGACTAGCGGTGTGTGCGGCATTAATGCAGGAATACAAAACCATGCGTGTGAAGCGCCATACGCCTGGGCAATGTCATATGCAATCAGATTCGCATCGCCAAAACTCGTACGGGCCTCGACGAACCCGATAGTAGACACGACACGTAAATGTGGTAGTGGTCTGGTTGGTTTTAAGTAACGGACAACATTGCGCATGAATGTTTTCCCACCAGAGACACCAAGAATATCTGAGTCCGTGAGTAATTGATCAAGGTAGTCGGCGGCGGCGTTTCCAATCTCGGCTACAACTTCATCGAGAGTGCCATCAGCTTTGATATTATCGAAGTTACGGCCGGGAACGAGCACTAAATCCTCCAGGTTAAGCTTCCTACGCACCTCGCGGGAAAGGTTGCGCAAATAGCCTGTGCGAAGATCGGGAACGATAGAAATACGAACAATTCCCCGCTCTTTCGCCTTTTGTAAGGCCTTACTCACAGTCTGCCTGGAGCAAAACTCCATCTCAGCAATCGTTTCCTGTGAATGCCCATCTTCGTAATACATATAGGCGATTTTGCGCAAGAACTGCTCATCGCCAATCAATTTTGCCTCTGAAGTACTTACTTGTGGTGTATCTGATGGCATGTGGTCCAATTCCTTTCCGCCAGCGAATGATGTAACCATCCTTAAAGAAATCAGGATGCTCAGAATTTCTGAATCAAATACCCGCCGTTTTCTCTTCCTCTGTTTTTGTCAGGCGTTTCTGCTTTTGCCGAAAGTATACGGCATATTTCCGCATAGCGCAAGTATACCAACAATTTGCTGTATCGAGTACTTCTGGCATGCTCGCTAACATATGGACTCTCTTCTCTTCATAGCGCGCAATTCGTTTTGCATCCTCGAGAAAGTAGCAGGATGCTACTGAAATCGTGAAACAGCACATATGGCTCTATGTGCACATTTTTCTTAAAGGCCCGTATTTCTTTATGGTAAGCTTACAATTGTCTATTTTCTAAGGAATATCTTGCAAGCCCCCGTTTCGATTGGAAATGTTTACAGATGTCCATTATCTAAGGACTTTCTTGAAAATGCTACATTTTTAGCTGTTTTTCTGAAATGTATAGTTTTTTACCAATTTTATGATACACTCATCTAAGGAATACCTAATTTGAATCGGCAACCAGATAACATGAGAGGTATTCCAATCTGCAAGAAAGAATGGACAAACTCAGTGCTGAAGAGTATCGCGCCGACAAAAAAAGAGCAAACCATGGCTGCACGAATTCTGTTCAAAGTCGAGAAGGAGCGCGTTCTTGTCCCTGTTGGAGAACCTTGTCCCTTTGGATGTAAATATTGCTATACGCGAGGAGGGGAGGTTGGGCTATCGAAAATCAAAGCGGAGAATGTTCTCCTCCAGTTTCAAAACTTTGCGTCTACTACTCAATTCGAGACAATTCAGTTCGGCTACGACGGTGATCCGTTTGCACGTCCCGAACGCGGTATCGCGATGCTCCAGGCATTGGCACTGATGAACAAACATGTGAACTTTAGCACGAAAGCATTGCTGACAGGTTCCACCCTCGAGGCGCTGAGCGATATTCGCCGCCGCATGGAAGCGGCTAGAACGACATTAAGTGCCCTGGTTTCTCTCAGCTGCTGGGATTCTGCTCCTGCTGTGGAGCCTCATACTCCATCCCCCGCTGAGCGCATGCTGACCGTGGCAAATCTCAAGCATATTGGTATCCCCGTGTTCATCGCGTTGCGGCCCGTATTGCCGCACATTACCGATATGGAATATGAGCGCGTCGTGGCTGAAGGAATCCTCGCCGGCTGTGAGGGATTCATTGTGGGACCGCTCTATGCCGACGCGCGTGGGCAGTTCGTACGCTTCATCCCGCCTGCGGTCCTTGAGACGGTCCCCAGCCGGACCTGTACGGTCTCCTGGTCTGCCCACGCGCCCACCTGGACTCGCTACGAGGACCCAAACCGCCTTCAGGGGTTGATCCAGATGATTGAGCGGCTGGGAGGGCGAGCCTTCCAGTCTTCAGCAGATGTCATGATGCTGGTGCAACAGAAGGAGGCAGTGAGGTGATCGAGGTCGAGCTGAAATTTGAGCTGCTCCCAACATCAAGGCCTCAGCTCAAGGAACAATTCGCGACGATGCAATTCGCGCGTCGCCTGAGGAACTCGGACACCTATTACGATACGCCAGGGTTTGACCTGCTGAGTCAGGCAGTTTTTGTGCGTGTGAGAAATCATCTGCAGCTTGAATTCAAGTTCAATGAGCAGGCAGCGCCAGCACATATTCAAAGTACGGAGCGTACCTTCCCTTTGATGCCAGAACCGCGCCAGGCGGAAGAGATGAATGCCCTGTTCTCCCGATTTCTGTCCTGGTGGCACTCTGCACGCACTGTCGAAGAGGCGCTTTGCCGAAATGGCCTGATTGAACTGGCGCATATCGAGAACCGGAGAGTCCAATACACCCATGGGAACCTGGTCATTTGCGTGGATCAGGTGGAAGGGTTGGGGGAGTTTGTAGAAATCGAAATGCAGTGCGAAGAGGGAAGCGATACGCACCAGGCGGTAGCGCAGGTGCAAGACCTGGCTGCCGGTTTTGCTGCGCGGCAAGTGCGCGTTGGGTACGTTGAACTTTGGCTTCAAAAATATTATCCGCAAGCCTACCGAAGGGGGAAATATCACGAATAGCGTTCTTCTTTGCTGGAAGGACGCCAAGCAAAGGAAAGGAGAGCGTATGAACGTGGTGGTGACTCTGTCATTGGAGCTGCTGCGCCTTCCGACCAGGGGGCGGTTAGCGCTGGTCCTCGGCGCACTCGTCGTGAGCCTGGGCCTCTATGAACTGGCATTTCCGACGACCTACCTCGGCGGTGTGCTGATGGTGCCCCTCATCCTCTCCGCCTGGCTCTTTGAATGGCAGGGGGGACTACTATGCTTCGCAATCATCACGCTGATTCTGGGAACAAGCTTTGGGATAGCTCTTGGCAATACATTCTGGTCGTCTGCCTGGTTTGTTCCATTCGTGTCTGGAATGCTGTGTGGACTAGTCGTGTGTCTGGCGGTGGGGGTTCTGAGGCACGTGAGCGATGCGCTTCAGGGCGCTCAGCACAAAATTGTACGCGCCGAGAAGGCATATCAGCTAGAGCATACGTTGAACGAGTCAAGAGATCAGGCACTGCAGAACCTCAATCATGAATTGCTCACCCCATTCACGCAGATTCAGGGATATCTGGAACTGCTGGAAACCTATCAGGAACAATATAATGCCGAGACACAAGCCTGTTTCCTCATGTATGTCCGCAGTGGATGTGAAGAACTGCTTAGCTTAATAGCGACGGCCCTGGAGTCCGCACAGACCCCAGGAAGGCAGCAGCCCCACCTGAGTGCCTTTTCGCTACAACACGAGGTCCAGGCTATGATGGCTCACTTTGAGCCACGGTTCCGGCAGGACTATCGCGTCAAGCTTGATATTGCGGAGTCGACGCAGGTGTATGCCGACCCGCACTTTGTTCGCCAGATTAT
>VBFM01000025.1:18713-19254 GCA_005882595.1 Chloroflexota bacterium | reverse complement strand
TGATCGCGTGCTATCAACGACGCAGTTTGGCAATGGCACACCGGCCTCATCCACGTTATCCACACCGAGCAGGCGCAGGGTAGTGCGTTCGATGGCGACGGTAGTATGTTCTGCAATGTAGTCAATAACGGGAGCGACAATATGCCGGGCTAAGGCGCGCGCTTCATCAACGAGAGATCGATCAAGTTTGAGGTGGGGCATATGCTGTGATCTCCTCTGCAAGTTCTCGCGGGCGCTGCAACGGGATGTCATGAATGGTATTCGGCATACGCACAATTTGCGCGGTGGGACAGAGTTCTTGAATAAGCGCAATACCCTCTCTACGCATGGCTAAGAACGCCTTTTGCTGTTCGCTGGCAGGCTGCAGTTCAGCCACAATCAGCTTCACCGGGCAGCGTACGCGGCTATACAGTTCAAAGGTTGGTTGATCCCACATAGCGCCGATGACTTGCAGGTGATTCTCGAAGTCCAGGCGCGGGGCAACCGTATCATCGTCCCGCACCTGCACAATATGCAGCACGCTCTCTTCCAGTTCAGGCGA
>VBFM01000025.1:13098-18622 GCA_005882595.1 Chloroflexota bacterium | reverse complement strand
TGGTCGCGCCATCCACCAGGGCCAGCGCCGTCACCTTGTCAGGATAGGTTGCGGCGTATTGCAGCGCGACTCCCGCTCCCCACGAATGCCCAACCAGTACCGGGCGCTCAATCTCAAGTGCGCTGACGGCGGCCCTATCGTCGGCGATGATAGTATCGAAATCGTAGCCGCTATCGGGTTTCTCGCTCTCACCATGTCCACGTTGATCCAGCGCGGTGACAACATACCCGCGAGCAGCCAGGAGAGGTGCAACCAGGTTCCATATATGCAGGGATGAGGCCAGGCCATGCAACAATAGGATAGGAGGCAGGTCAACGCGAGGAGAGCCAGCCGCAGGCGGCTGCCAGCTCCGGTAGCGCAGGCGCAGGCCATTGGCAGGCACAAAAGCATCTATTGGTTCGATAGGCATAGAGGATGACACTCCTTGAATATTTGCCTAAAGTATATCATCTCTCATGCCATAAACTCACAAGGAGCGCCACCGTCATGAGATTTTACCTATGACAGGGACACCCCTCGTATCAGTTCGCTTTTTTATAAAAAAGACCTGGACAAACTATTCGTATTGCAGGTCTTCTCCAGGCTCAATTTCGTCCTCCTCAATATCCTCCTCGTCTTCATCGTACTCGTCGTTCTCATCATATTCATCGAGATAGGTCAAATCGGGAAAATCGCTTGAATATGATAGCTCCCGCCGAATCTGGATAGTTGGGTGGATGAGTGGAAATGGCTTCAATCCCTCCGGTGCAGCCGGACCATCCATCTGCGGTTCGTATGCTGGCATGCCCTCGCGCACCAGCACTTCCTCCCCCCACGCCATCGACTCAAAGCCCAGGCGGCGCAGGTCCATGACCATGCCGGGCCAGGTGTCTTCGGCATCTACCGCCCACCAGTTACGTCCCTCCACATTTACAGGTCGAACACGCAAAGGTCGGTTAAGATCGCCCAGATTAGCCATGAACGTGACACGTTTCTTTTCGGCTTTTTTCATCATTGGCTAGAACCGTCCCTTCTATACTTGAACAACACCTGCATTGTTTTCCTACTCATCACTCCCAAAAGAGGCAATCGTTCCTCGCACTGAACAATTCCGCTGCCGGTTACAAAAGTTGGAACCCAACGCTTATGGATAACATACCACATAAACAAGTTTGTATGCTAGTGGTCAAGTGTAAGTACGCAATTTGGCATTCTATGGATTATTTTGATATATCTTACTACGTTTATTCGTTGGACAGCATCACAACTTGCTGAAAGATGTGATCCATGCTATCTTGTAAGCATGGAAGAAAAGTCAGCCAAAGATACAAAGATGATAGCCCAGGAGCGGCGCCAGCGCATTTTCGAGGATATCGAATCCAGCGGCATTGCCTCGGTGCGCGACCTGGCACAACGTTTTGAGGTCTCAACCATCACGATTATGCGCGACCTGCAAGAACTGGAGCAGGAAGGCCTGATTCGCCGCGTGCATGGCGGCGCGATCAGTGTGCGAGGCGCGAGCTACGAGCCACCCTTTATCGCGCGTGAATCTCAATTCTCGACAGAAAAACAGCGCATCGCAGCAAAAGCGGTGGACTTGATAAACGAAGGCGATAGCCTCATCCTCGATGTTGGCACAACCACCTTAGAGATTGCGCGCGCGCTCAAAGGCAAACGCAATCTAACTGTATTAGTCACAAACCTGCGCGCCGCCCTTGAACTCGCCAGCCAGCCAGCCATTCAGGTGATCGTTATAGGCGGAAAACTACGCGCCAGCGAACTTTCCCTGGTAGGACACCTGGCCGAACAAACGCTGCGCACCTTCCAGGTCGATAAAGCCTTCATCGGTGTAGGCGGCATTACCATCGAACACGGCCTGACCGAGTTCAATTTTGAGGAGGCGGGAACAAAACGCACCATGATCGAACGCGCCCAATTCGGCAAGGTCATGCTGACCACGGTCGCCTCGTTGACCGTCGTCGACAAGATCATCACAGGTGCAGAAGTGGACGGCGAGATGGTGACACGTTTGCGGCAAATGGGCGTTGAGGTGGTGCTGGCATAACATGTTGATCACCGTACTTGAAAGGAAATCATAGATATGCTTCTTACGGCGCTTAAAAACGCAAACCTGGCATTGGCCTTTTTCCTTGAACTGGCTGTCCTGGCTGCACTTGGTTATTGGGGCTTCCAGACTGGGCAGGGAACGCTCGCTAAGGTCGGACTCGGCATTGGTGTTCCAGCACTGGCTGTGGTGGTGTGGGCCCTTTTCGGGGCACCGCAAGCAGCGTGGCGGCTGCAAGGACTCTGGTTCTTAATTCTGCGAGTGGTCTTCTTCGGTTCAGCTGCTGTAGCCCTCTTTGCCGCTGGAGGCCGCGTTCTGGGTGTGGTATTCACGCTGGTCTTCGTGGTCAACCTTGCCTTGATCTATGCGTGGGCACAGTGTGCGGCGGGTCTGGTATACTACACTCTACTACACAGCATCAGGCGCAACCCACGCTTTCGCGCGTTCCACTGCCCTTAACCACACTTGATAATGCCGATCAATCTCGTCATTCTTATGAGGCCCGTAGCTCGCCGCATCTCTCCACAGCGAAGCCAGTTCACTCTGATCTCCCCAAAGACCAGCACCCAACCCGGCCATGAAGCCAGCGCCGAGGGCCGTCGTTTCGCGCATCGCCGCCACGCGCACTTCGACTCCAGAAATATCGGCCAGGGATTGCATGAGAAAGGCGTTATCGGACGCGCCGCCATCCGCTTTGATACTGCTGATGGATCGGCCCGTATCCTGGGCCATGGCTTCGAGGACATCACGCGTGCGATAGGCAATGCCTTCCAGCGCAGCGCGCACGATATGAGCGCGAGTTGTGCCGCGCGTCAGGCCGACGATGGTGCCGCGAGCGTAGCTATCCCAGTACGGAGCGGCAAGACCGGCCAGCGCAGGCACAAAATACACCCCACCGCTATCCGGCACCGACATGGCCAGTTGATAGCTTTCTTCCGCACTCGCAATAATCCTCAGGCCGTCGCGTAACCACTGCACAGCCGCACCCGCAACATAGATACCGCCATCCAGCGCGTAGCTGATGGAGTCGGGCAGCGACCAGGCCACCGTTGGCACCAACCCGAATTGCGAGGTAGGAATAGTTTCTGCCGGTTCAGGCACTGTGCGCAGCACTGCTGGCCGGGTGACGAGCATCCACACGAAGTAGATCAGGCCGATCCCAAACATGACCAGGGAATAGATCCAGGGTGGGCCGAACAGGGCATCGCGGAAGATAGACAGCTCGAAGAGCAGCCACACAATCGAGAGAATGATGATGGGCCACTCAAAGGCTCCCAGTCTGAAACCGTGCGTCTCCGGCAGTTTACGACGGGCATAGATGTACAGGACGACTGTAGCCAGGTAGATTATGGCTGGCAGCAGGGTTGCCGCGCTGAAGAGATAGCCCAGCGTGTTGCTCTGGCCTGGTACGGCGATGCCCAGAATGGCAAAACCGGCCAGCACGACTTCGATGAGAATGCCGCACAACAGCGTAGCAGCTGCTGGCGTGCTGGTCTGGCGATTGACTGCCCTGAACAGGCGGTATCCCGGGAAACGCTCGTCACGAGACATGGCCCAGGTCAGGCGCGACGCGGTGATGAAGATGACCAGGCCGCAGGCGAAAATCGAGAAGGTGACGAAAACCAGGAAGATATCACCAACGACCTGCCCCAATATCCCGGTGACAACGTCCGCAACGGGAGTCGAGGAGGCGGAGAGGGCCTTCAGATCGCCTGATGCCAGGTTTAGCGCGAAGAGGAAGATGAAGCCAACGATGCCGCTCAACACAACCGATGTCCACATGGCAGTGGGAACAACACGATGTGCTTCCGTCGTTTCCTCGGCAAGATTAGCCGCCGCTTCAAATCCTACGATGGTGAACGCGCCGAGCAGAAAGGCCAGCATAAACGGTCCGGCGGATGTCCAGGAGCCAAGCGTAAACCAGCCGGAGGAGGATACCACGCCTGTGCTGAACACATGGTCGGGATGGAGCAGCCCACGCACCGCGCCCACGATAATGAGCAGCAGCGTCAAGCCGATAATGCCGATCAATTCGGTTGCAACAGCAGTGCTATTAATGCGGGATGACCACAAGGTAGAGAAGACGATCAGCAACATCTGTATGAAGACCACGATGGCCGTCGCCAGCCAGGTATTCTGCGGCGTCCCTGCATAGTTGAAGAGGCCTGGCAGCACTGTCGCAGCTACGGCGTAATCGACAGCTACCACGTCCACAATGAGAAAGACGAAGGAAACCCAGCCGATTAACCAGCCAACGTAAGGATTCGCCAGGCGCGAAGCCCATTGATACGAGTAACCCGCCAGTGGGATGCGCGAGGCCAGGGACGCGAAGACCAGTGCAACGAATACCTGGCCGATGATCACTGCTGGCCATGTCCAGATACCCAGAGGGCCACTATTGGCCAGCACAAAACCGTAAGTGGTAAAGATGCCCGTTGTAATGGAAATGAAGGAAAATCCTATAGCAAATGAGGCAAAGCGTTTGATTTCACGCCGGAATTCCTGCTGGTAGCCGTATTTTTGCACGGCTTCTTCGGCGTAGTTTTGTGGTTGTTCAGCGAGCGACATTGACCTGCTCCTTTCGGTACTTCCCTGCATCCTGCCTGAGCGCAGCTAGCACGCAGTGCGTTGGCAGGATGGCTTTCAAGGAACTACCTTGCATCCTGCCTGAGCGTAGCTAGCACGCAGTGCGTTGGCAGGATGGCTATACAGCGTTCGATATAAGGCGAGAACAATTACGACTGATTGGTGTTGCTGAAGAGGGCTGAAATGTTGTCGGCAAATTCACGGCTGAGTTGCTGCGAGGTTTTGCGCACCATGGCCTCACCCAAACTTGCCAACCGGCCAAGCATGGTAAGGTCCATTGCATACTGGACAGTGGTCGCGTTCCCCTTTGGAACGAGATCGATAGTGACCCTGGCGCGAAATGCCCCGGCCATGGACACCGGCTCGCCCACCAGTTCACCTACCATGTGATGGGGCGCATCGGCCTGCAACAGCGTTCCTTTTGCTCTTGAGCGGATGGTCATGAACTGCACCTTGATCGACATGACCGCCTCGTAGTGGGTGGCGTCCAGTTGCCGCGCCCCCTCACAGCCCGGCAAGACCTTGCAAAGCTGGGTTGGATCTAAGAAGACTTTCCAGACCTTCTCCTGCGGCGCATCGACAGTGACGGAACCTTGTAACTTCATAGTGCCTCTCCCAGGAAAAGTGAGGCCACCTCCTTTCCCATAGCGAACGAGTCGGCATGGTCAAGTGAGGGGGACACAACCGTGCCGGCAGCATATATTCCAGGTATATTCGTCTGGTAGCCTGCATCTACCTGAATGCTACCATCCAACCCTGTATTGATGCCACTTCCTTTGAGCCAGTGCGTATTCGCCATCATACCTGCACCATAAACCAGCAGATCCGCCGGAACGTCATAAGATTGTCCGCCGCGCCGGAGCGTTACCTGCTGCAAACGTGGGAAGCCATCGA
>VBFM01000025.1:4727-12987 GCA_005882595.1 Chloroflexota bacterium | reverse complement strand
TGATGTACCATGATAGGCGTCATAACACCGGCGGGACGTGTGCCGGGAATCTGTGCACGTTCGCGCGTCACTTCCAGTCCCCCGCAGGCAATCAAAACACGTCGCGCACTCACTTCGACGGTTCCCTGTCTCTGCCGCACCATCAGTGTATGCGACTCACCCGGCTCAAACGCTGGCAATAAACCAACCACCGTCGCGCCAAAACATACGGTGATTTCTTGAGGAATGCGCGTGGATTGAATCAATTCCCAGGCCGTCTCCAATCCAGGCGCGGGTAATGCTGCCCGGAGAAAACCGCCTGGAGCATCCTGGTAATCAAACACTATCGTTTGTTTAGCGGTTAGTTCACTTCCCGGCCCCGCAGCGATTGCGCTCAATGTGCTTAAACCGACCCCCACGATGGCTAGATCGTATGTCATTTGCATCTAGCCCTCCTTTTCTCGCGCTGGTGATAGGCGCGCTACCACGGGAGATGAGTGCGCGGAATTTTTATCCAGTGTAAGGGGGTCACGCCCAAGTTGCTATTGAAACAGATCTACCAGGCGGGGCATACAGAGATTGCCCTGGCAGTCGCCCAGCATAACCCCTGTGCGCCGCTTGAGGCCATCCAGCGTGGTCGGCGGCAGTGGGCTGCGCATGGCGGCAAGTATCTCGCCGCGCGTAATCGACCTGCATAGACAAATCACATCACCTTCTCCTGGATACGTCTCGGCCAAATATTCCGGCAGTTCCTCCACATAATGCGCGCGCGGCGATAGTCCAAGTTCATCACGCACCAATTCACCAACGTAACGCCCGATTGCGGGAGAGGCTGACAAACCGGTAGAACGAATACCCGTCACGTGCAGCAGGCGCGCACTGACTGTTGATGGGCGAATAATATAATCGCCCGTACTGCTCACGGCACGCAAACCAGCGAACTGGCGCACGCTTTCTACACTCGCCGCCTCCGCCATCACCGGCACCAGTTTAGTGATGCCCTCGCGAATCTGTCGCAGTCCTCCGGCAGTTGTTGAGAAATCGGTCTTGAACAAGACATCTTCTGCAGTCGGACCGAGCAGGACACCTCCAAAGACGATAGGCGTCACCAGAATACCCTTAGAAATACGATTCGGCACGGGTAAGATGATCTGCGAAACGCCGTGATCCTCTTCGATAATTATAAACTGGCCTTTGCGCGGCGTGAGCGTGAAAGAACTATCCCCCGCCAGGCGCGCTACCTCGTCAGACCAAAGGCCGGCCGCATTAATGACCATCGAGGCGACAAACGTCAGGCCGCCACTGGTATGAACAATGACAGACGTATCCTCAACCGTCACAGCAGTCACGGCTTCTCCAGCAAAGACGCGCGCCCCATTGAGAACGGCATGCTCACAGCAAGCGCGCGTTGTCCAGAAGGGATCTATTACGCCCTCCCCTTCGACCAGGACACCGCCCAGGATGGCAGGGCTAACGTAGGGGGCGGCATCCAAAATTGCTTCGCGTGTCAAAGGCTGGAGGGTCACGCCGTTTTGCTCTGCTTTGGGGATGATCTCGCTTTCGAGCGTGGCAAGCTCTTCTGCGCTGGTTGCGATCATGAGCGCGCCCGTTTGCAAATAGGGGATATGCAGGCTTTCAATGACCTGGGGCCACAGGTCACGAGCTTGCGCCAGCAGCCGGGCTTCGAGGGTGCCAGGAGGGGCATCGAAACCGGTATGTACGATGGCGCTGTTCGACTTGCTGGTACCGTCGCAAATATCGGGATTGCGCTCCAACAAAGCCAGGCGAACATCAAAGCGCGATAGCTCGCGCAAGATTGCACATCCCACCACCCCACCACCAATCACCAGTATATCTACGCGTCGTATGTCTGTTTCCATAGCCATCCAATCGTAGAAAATGGACGATGATGTATGATCATTTCTGATGTAATTATACGTTTATGATGATAGTTTGTCAACGTTTTTGAGCATGGTAGGGTACAAACAGGAATCTGCGAGGGTCGCCCTGTTTTCTAACAACTCCACGTAACACTCAAATTGTCAATCACAGTCGAAAAGAGCAAGGACCCTGAACTCGGGCACCCGCTATTGATGCGAATCGTGATCTGCACAGACCCACCTGGGAACAAAGTGCCATGCTGGGGAGTAAAGCGGGCAACTATCCCGTTACTCGATGCGTTCCAATTCAGGACATCTGAGTAATTTTGTGATAATGACAGCGTGACTGTGCATCGGAAGCCAGTTTCTGTTGCAGTACAACCTTGCTGAGGGCTGAGTGCGGTCGGTGTGACCGTCAGCATCATCACGGGTGATGGTGAGGGCGTAGGTTGAGGTGTTGGCGTAGGATCAGGCGTGGGACTTGGTACGAGTGCAGGAGGAGGTACAGTTGTAGGACTGGATGTTGGAAAAGGCGGAAAGGTCGGCACTGTGGTCGGGACCGGCGTCGTAGCCGATACCTGAGATGAAACAATGGTCGGCTGGAAATGAGATACCTGGTTGAGAGCCCCTGGCGTATGCGTGTGAGATGATGCCAGCAGATAGAAACTGAAGAGCATCGACGTAATGACGACACACGAGGCCAGAGCAATCAGCCAGACATTTTTATAGAGTGGAACGCGCCGTGTACCGCGTGTCATTGCCCGGCGGCTGGCCGAAGTAGGAACCATACCTACTACAGGATGCTGCTGACTATCCTGAATTGTCTTCTCTCCAGGAGTAGCGGCTCGTTCATGCTGCTCCTGGTGAATATGCATTTGAGGGGATATGCCGCGCTCGACCTCCACCGCTGGTATTGCAAATGCTGATGTGGTAGTCAAAGTAGATGATAGCGGCTCCGAAGGCGACCTCGAAGACCGGCTCGCCACCGGTCGTTGATGGTTGTTTCCAGTGGGTGGTATCTCGAATTTCGGCAACTCGTTGGAGACAGGCGATAGAGTTATAGAAATCTGCGCTGGAAGGCCCGGCTGTGTGCCCTGCGTACTGGAAGTATTCGTCAACATATTCGCGCGAAAAGTGATTGATGCGCTTAATGCTTGCAGCAAATCTTTGACGCTATTATAACGGTCAGCGCTCTGTTTCGCCATCGCCCTGAGAATCACTTCTTCACTGCGTCCGGGCAGCAAGAGGTTATGTTGTGTCGGCACAATCGGGAATTCGTGTGCATGCTTTCGCGCCATTGTCTTGTAATCAGCGGCGGCAAAGGGTTCCTGTCCCGTAAATGCTTCGTAAGCGATGACGCCCAGCGTATATTGGTCGGTGGACTTGCTCGGCACGCCCTTAAACTGCTCAGGAGCCATATAAGGATAAGTGTTGCTCTTGTATCCCTGTTCATACCCTGTTTTCCCAAGCATGGCCTCGATACGAAAGTCGGTCAGCAGCGCTTTTCCCTGTTCATTAAAGAGGATGTTTTCTGGTTTGAGATTGCCGTGAATAATATTTCGCTGATGAGCATAATTGAGCGCCTGTCCAACCTGCAAAAGGATGTACATAGTCTCCTGTAAAGGCACCAACAGGGATGATTGTTCCTCGAAGTAATCGCGCAATGAGCCATTAAACATGTATTCGGTGACAACATAAGGCATGTCGTCATAGATGCCAACATCCAGAATCGGCAAGATATGAGGGTATTTGAGCAAGTTCAGCAGCCGGACTTCCTGGAAAAAACGCTCGCGCTCTTTAAGAGTCGTGAGCGGCTTCGACATGATTTTGATAGCGGCAATACCCTTTGCATATTCCGCCTGGAACACGCTATTCAGCGCATGCGAAGAAAGCACAGCGATGATGCGATACTTCCCAATTTTCTTGCCAATGTAGCTGGCTGCATCTAACATACGGTATACCCTCAAACCGCTTATTGTGTCCCCCAAGCAACTATATTCGCTTGCTATGCAATTTATCAAGTTAATAGTATCAATGGGGATCACATACCCCTTTCATACTACTTGATAGTTCTCTATACGTGTATATGATATAGTCAGAGAGTAAGAAGTTCGTCTCACACACTCCTCAAGGAGAAAGTTATGCCCGAACCGCGCACCTGTCATTCGCCCAATAACACAGCGCTTGCTTGCATTGGCAGCGATCGCCCCGGCCTGGCCAAGGCGGTCAAGTATCACGACACCGATTTCGTCATCTCCGACATTACCGAACTGGAGGGTCAGCGATGATCGAACATCCTGCCTTCCCGGTCGAGGAGTGGAGCGTCCGCGAGATAGGATGCAACCTCGACACCCTGGCGCAGTCCGAGTCCATTTTCGCCCTCTCCAATGGACACATCGGACTGCGGGGCAACCTCGATGAGGGGGAGCCACACGGCCTTCCCGGCACCTATCTGAACTCCTTCTACGAGCTGCGCCCTCTACCCTATGCCGAGGGAGGATACGCCTACCCCGAGTCCGGGCAGACCATCATCAATGTCACCAACGGCAAACTCATTCGCCTGCTCGTGGATGACGAGCCCTTTGACATGCGCTATGGCGTGGTCCAAGACCACGAGCGGGAGCTCGACTTGCGCAATGGGGTACTGCGCCGCAGTGTGCGCTGGACCTCCCCTGCGGAGCGCACGGTCAAGGTCTCATCTGTGCGCCTGGTGTCCCTTACCCAGAGGGCCATCGTGGCCATCAGCTACGAGGTCGAGCCGCTTGACGCCCCGGTGCGTGTCGTCGTGCAGTCGGAGCTGGTCGCCAACGAGGCGCTCCCGGCACAGAATAAGGACCCACGTGTGGGTGCCGCTCTTGAATCCGCACTCGAGTCCGAGGAACACCTGGCTCAGGGCACCGTCGGGCTTCTGGTCCATCACACCCGGGTCAGCGGTATGCGCATCGGAGCAGCGATGGACCACCGCATCGAGGGACCACCCGGAATGGTCATCGAATCGGAAAGTGCCCCCGACGTCGTCCGCGTGTCCATCACTGGACGGCTGAAGCCGGGCGAGCGACTGCGCATCGTCAAACTCATCGCCTACGGTTGGTCGAGCCTGCGTTCGCGACCTGCCATCCACGATCAGGTCATGGCCGCACTATCCGCCGCGCGCTTGACCGGCTGGGAGGACCTGCTGGCTGAGCAGCGTGCCTACCTGGACGACTTCTGGGCGCGTGCGGATGTCGAGTTGGAGGGTGATCCAGAGATCCAGCAGGCGGCACGCTTCGCGCTCTTCCATGTGCTGCAGGCGGGAGCGCGTGCGGAGGGGCGCCCTATCCCGGCCAAAGGGCTGACAGGCCCGGGCTACGACGGGCACGCTTTCTGGGACACGGAGATCTTCGTCCTGCCGGTGCTTACGCTGACCGTGCCTCACGCCGCCGCCGACGAACTGCGTTGGCGCCACTTGATTCTCGACAAGGCGAAGGAGAATGCGCGCAAGCTCGGGTTTCGTGGGGCCGCTTTCCCATGGCGGACCATCCGGGGGGCAGAGTCTTCAGGATACTGGCCTGCGGGCACCGCCGCCTTCCATATCAACGCGGACATCGCCCACGCCGTGGCGTACTACGTAGAGGCGACCGGCGACACTGCCTTCGAGGAGGAGGTGGGCCTCGAATTGCTCGTCGAGACAGCGCGGCTGTGGCGGTCACTCGGGTTTCTCAATGCCGCCACCGACCTGTTCCGCATCGACGGTGTCACCGGACCCGACGAGTACAGCGCCCTGGCTGACAACAACGTCTACACCAACCTCATGGCACAGCATAACCTGCACTGGGCGGCAGAGGGGGTGGAGCGCTTTCCCGAGAAGGCCCGCGCACTTGGCGTGGACGCCGAAGAGGCCGCCAGTTGGCGCGAGGCAGCCGAGAAGATGTTCATTCCCTACGACGAGCGCCTCGAAGTGACCCCGCAGGACGAGAACTTTACCGAACACGAGGTGTGGGACTTCGCACACACCTCGCCGGACCAGTACCCTCTGTTCCTGCACTTCACGTACTTTGACCTCTATCGCAAGCAGGTCATCAAGCAGGCCGACCTCGTCCTCGCTATGCATTTGCGCAGCGACACGTTCACGCCAGAACAGAAGGCGCGCAACTTCGCGTACTACGAGCCGTTGACCGTGCGCGACTCCTCGCTGTCAGCCTCCATACAGGCAGTTCTGGCTGCGGAGGTAGGCCAACTCGACCTCGCCTATGATTACCTCGGTGAAGCAGCGCTCATAGACCTCCACGACCTGCATCACAACGTGGGGGACGGGCTTCACATGGCCTCACTCGCGGGGGCCTGGACAGCGCTGGTCGCGGGGTTCGGTGGTATGCGCTTGCAAAACGGCTCGCTCTGCTTCTCGCCACGGCTGCCAGATGCCCTGGTACGGCTCGCCTTTCACCTCCTGTTCCGCGGCTGTCGTCTGCGCGTCGAGGTGATAGCGACGGAAGCGAGGTATCGCCTTCTCGAAGGCTCACCGCTGAAGGTGCACCATTACAGCGAGGAGATATCCCTGTCCCTGGATGAGGCGGTCACCCGTCCCATCCTGCCGGTAAAGGCAGGACCTCGACCCTCCCAGCCTCCGGGGCGTGCTCCGATTCCGAGGGAAGCGCGAACACGGTCCACAAAACCACTGACGTAAGCAAGCTAGCTCGGGCCTATGGCGAAGGGCGACCGCGAGGGTCGCCCGTACAATACACGGGGACGTGTTACACGGGCAACTGGGTATTGTACGGGCGACCCTCGCGGTCGCCCTGGCTCCTGGCAGTCGAAACATCACTTCACAAAATGAAGTATAATCTATACAGGAAAATCGCGTAATTTCATCTTTAACAACCAAAAGGAGATCATCACCTGAACATGAAACAAGAGACAACACCAACCCGCATTCACTTTCACTTTGACCCGGCTTGCCCACTGGCCTGGCGCACGGCGCTCTGGATTCGCGAGGCGCGTGCTGTTCGCCCGATTGACATCACCTGGCGCTTCTTCAGCCTGGAAGTGGTGAACCGTAAAGAGGGAGTTGTACCGGATTACCAGAAGGATGGGAGTTGGGTTGCGCAGCGCACGCTGGCCCTGGTACGCCGTCAATACGGCAATGAGGCGGTTGAACGGCTGTACCTGACATTAGGAGCAGCGCGGCATGGACGTAAGGAGGACATTCGTCAGGCCGATGGGGTACGCGAGGCAGTGAAGCGAGCAGAGCTTGATCCCGGACTGGTAGACGCGGCACTGGCAGATGAAAGCACCATACAGGATGTACTCAACGACCATGAAGAGGCCGTGCGAAGATACAAGGCGTTTGGCGTACCAACCATTGCCATTGAAGGACTGGACGTAGGTTTTTATGGCCCGATCATCCAGGATGTGCCACGCGGCGAAGATGCCGGGGAATGGTGGGATTACACGGCGTGGGCGCTGCGTCAACCAAATTTATTCGAGCTGAAACGCGATCGCGCCAGTGGACAATGGGGACCTATCGCTGAATAACAGCCTGGCATAGCAAGGTTTCCTCTAACGCTTAAGATTCTTGAGGAAGCGCTCCATACGTACGAGCGCTTCTTCCAGCTTGTCATACGCGGTGCAATATGCGCAGCGCACGTAGCCATTGCCAGCCGCGCCAAACGAGCTGCCCGGAACGACGGCCACCTGCTCCTCGAAGAGCAATTTTTCGGCGAAGTCGATATCCGACATGCCTGTCGAGGAAATGTCGGGGAAAGCATAGAATGCTCCTCGTGGTTCAGAACAAGGCAGGCCAATGCGGTTGAGCCCATCCACGAACATGCGGCGGCGGCGAGCGTATGCCTCGTGCATTGCCTGCACATCTTCTTCGCCGTGGCGCAATGCCTCTAACGCTGCTTCCTGCGGCGCAGTGCCAGCACACATAATCGCATATTGATGCACTTTGAGCATGGCTTCCAGGATCACCTTAGGCGCTGCGACGTATCCGACGCGCCACCCGGTCATGGCATAGGCTTTGGAAAACCCATCCAGCAGCACCGTGCGTTCGCGCATGCCAGGCATTGCCGCGAAACTGACATGTTCGGTATCATAGACCAGGCGACTATACACCTCGTCTACGGCGACGATCAGGTCGTGCTCCTGGGCAAGTCTGGCGATGCCTTCTAGCTCGGCGCGTGGCACAACAGCTCCGGTGGGGTTATTCGGGGTGCCAAGCAGGATCATTTTAGTACGCGGCGTAATGGCGGCAGCGATCTCCTCGGCGCGCACACTGAAATCAAATTTGGCATAGGTTGGCACGGGTACCGGTCTGCCGCCAGCAAATATGATATCGGCTTCATACGCGACATAGCCTGGATCGGGGGAAACCACCTCGTCACCCGGATCAATGAGCGTGCGCATAGTCAGATCAACCCCTT
>VBFM01000025.1:637-4690 GCA_005882595.1 Chloroflexota bacterium | reverse complement strand
ATCCATAGCGGCGGTGCAGCAAGGCCGCAATCTCTTCGCGCAGTCCAAGTATGCCATAGTTCGATGTATACCGCGTATGTCCCAATTCAATCGAGCGAATACCAGCCTGGCGAATATGCTCCGGCGTGACGAAATCCGGCTCGCCCACGCCAAGCGAGATAACATCCGGCATAGTATTGATAATGTCAAAAAACTTGCGTATTCCCGATGGTTTGACCTGGCGCACGCGCTGCGCCAGCAATTCACGTTTCAGCGTATCCATTAGCTAAGTGACCCTTCTTTGAAATGAGCGTATCGAGCACAACATATCTTCCTTGCGCGCGTTTTCGCGACTGTGATAGTCTAGTAAAAGGCGTCGATCTCGCTTCTGATCCGAATGTAACCACTCGTACCATCAATGTAACATATGCAAGGATAAATTGCCAATGAGCCAATCGCCCTCCAACGAGGATAGGCAGGCAAGCCAATCGGATAGTGACAACAAACACCTTGTCCTGCTTGATACCGATATCGGTGACGATATTGACGATGCGCTGGCCCTGGCCCTGGCGCTGCGTTCCCCAGAGATCGAGCTGCAAGGAGTGACGACGGCTTTCGGCGACACTCGCCTGCGTGCCCGCCTGGCACAACACCTGCTGCGCGTCTTTGCGCGCGACGATATTCCAGTAGCAGCCGCCATCTCAACTCCGCTTCAGNNNNTCGACCCCTGCGAGCTCTACAATACCAGCCCCTATAGTGGTCCTGAGTTGATCGTACAAAAAGCGTTGGCTTATCCAGGACGCCTCACACTGGTCTGTATTGGCCCATTAACCAACGTCGCCACAGCTCTGCTGATCGAACCACTTTTATTTATGACTATAAGAAGCGTTGTGATGATGGGTGGTTCAAGCGGCATACCCTGGCCGGATTGGAATGTGCGCAGCGATGTAAAAGCGGCGCAAATCGTGCTGGCGGCGGGCATTCCCGTCACCCTCATGGGTCTGAACATCACCAGGTACTGTCAGTTGCTTCCAGGCGATATCGAGCGGTTACGCTATGATAATTCTCCACAGACACGCCTCTTGTATCAGCTGCTGCGCGTCTGGCAGCGACACCGTCCTCGTTGGCATTCCGCCTACCCCTATCTACACGATCCACTGACCATCGCGGCGCTCTGTGCACCAGAGCTCATGCGGTTTGAAGAAATGACGGCCAGGGTTTCGATCCATGGTCCTTTTCAGGGGATTTTGATGCCACGTTTGCTGAACGGGCCATTAGTGCGTGCTGCAGTTGGGATTCAGGCTGATGAGGCGAGGGAGTGGGTGATGAAGCGGTTATTACAGTTGTCCATCAGGCAAACTCCCTGACAAAGCGTTTCTCCAAGCACAAGTAAAGGGAGAACCATTTTGCATGACCCAAAACAGGTACAGGTTACGCCTTCTGCTTGTTCTCCGACCTCATGACCTCACGGCCAAGGGCAGCCACAAGTGTCGCCAGCACGCCAACGATCAGGATGAGTCCCAATCCTCCTTGCAGGGAAGCCAATGCACCCACAGAGTGGATCAAGGCGAGGATGACCATCGTGAGAGTTATGCCAATCAGGATCACCAGGTCGCCGACGAAAAAATTGTAGACGGCCAGGATCACTTTCAAAATGACGTTCATAGTCGAATCTCCTTCTCTTGAGAGAGTATAGGTGCTTCTGATGCCATCGTGGCCGATGCCACGCGAGGCTGTTGCTGCTTGATAGCCGTAATGAGCACTGCCGATACCACCAGGTAGAGGGCAGCCAGCATGAGCAGAAACAGGTCGGAGAATGGCCAGTTGATGCCGAAACTCTCTCCGGCCCAGAACGTGCCAAAGGTAGTGAGCATAATGCCGACGATAAACTTCAAGGTGTTCTCCGGAATGCGTTGGAGGGGAGCTCGCACCAGGGCGCCGACCAGGATCACCAGCACACCGGCCGCCGCCGCACCAATGGCTGCTGCGCCAATGCCACTTGAACCGCCGCTGCCAAAGGAAATGACGATGAAGGCCACTTCGAGCCCTTCCAGCAGCACCGACTTGTAGGAGAGCAACACCCCGAAAGGATCGAGGCGTGTCCCGACGGCTTCTCCTCGTGCGCGTGCCTGCGCCAGATTGGCGGCATAGATGGCCTCTTCGTCATGCAGGAACTTGAGCCCGCTGTAGCGTTGAATCGCATTTTTGAGCCATTTGAGGCCAAACAACAAGAGCAAAAAGCCAATCACGAAGCGCAGGGCATCAAGGGGGATCAGTTCCCGCAATCGCACTGCGCCAGTTGACCGTGATCCCGGCCACCAGGACAAGCGTAAACGCCTCAACAAATTCCACCCATGCGGCGAGAAACGCCGCGATCACAATCGCCCATTGCATCTATTTTTTCTCCTTCATACTACTCCCGGTTCAAGCGAGCTGGTCCGACAATTTCCCAGTAGCAACGAGCCAGCGCACAAATGCAAGGCGCTGGTATTCTATAGAGGTTGCAGACATCTCTAATTCGGTTCGATCTCTACGCAGTTGACTCAACCGCTGTATTTCGTTCTCTGTGAAGCCTCCCTGGCGTAACACTTCGGAGTCTTCCTTGTAGTTCATCTTCTTTTCATTCCATCGGTAGCTCATTTTCTCCTCCATTCTGTGTACATAGGACGGAGCACTCGGTTCCTCTTCACCATATGAGTTCAGCTTCGTGCTGGGGATGCGTGCTGTAATGGCTCAAAGGAGCAATCTTGTCACACTCCCCCTTCGTTTCACCCCGTCCGCTCTGGTAATAGCATAAGCAGGAAGCGTCATGAAAGCGTCATGAGCAGCGTCATGGAGAAAGGTGTATGCTATGAAGAAGAAAGTGTGAACAGGTACGCTTCCTCGCCTGAGCAGGCGCTGCTAGAATTTTTTCAGAGTACTACGAAGCCGGAGCCACGAAGGAGAAAAACAGTGGACAGAAAACCATTTAGAATCCTCGCCATAGCGGGCAGCTTGCGGCAGGGTTCCTACAATCGCGGGCTGCTACGTGCCGCGCAGGAAGTCGCGCCCGCGTGGGTCGAGGTGCAATTCTTTGACATTGGCCAGCTGCCGTTCTTCAACGAGGATCTCGAGGCCGCCGGAGACCCTGAGCCGGTCCGCCGCTTGAAGGGTGCCATCGCCACCTCAAACGCCGTCCTGATCGCCACTCCTGAGTACAATGGCACCGTGCCAGGGGTACTCGCCAACGCGATCGACTGGGTGTCGCGACCAACAGGTCGCAGTGTTCTGCGCAACAAACCGGTGGCAATTATGGGTGCAGTCCTTGGCAGATCTGGCTCGGCGAACGCGCAGGCCGCCCTGCGAGGGGTGCTCGGTCGCATCGGTGCCATCGTGGTACCCGACCCGCAGGTGCTCGTGCCGAGCGCTTCCAAACTCTTCGATGAACACGTCGACCTGCGTGACGAGGGTACGCGCGAGGATATCCGCCAGCTAATCGAGGCGGTGGCCCACTGGTGCCGACGCGTCCAGCCTGAAGAGCCTGTCACTGCACCGGTCAGATGAAGGTTGACAAAGGGCTATTTGCTTCCTCGATTAAGAGCATCGAACTCTTCCTGGCTGAGCCTGGTTGTCGCACTAACCATGTCCTCGTCAAGATGCTTCACCCTGGAAGTTCCAGGAATAGGCAGCATGGTACTCGAGCGTTTGAGGAGCCAGGCGAGTGCAATCTGACCGGGCTGGGCGTTGTGTCGCTTTGCGATCTGATCCAGGGAGCCACCGGCGCGAGCCAGTTCTCCAAACGCCAGAGGGGACCAGGGGATAAAGCCGATCCCCTGGCGGGCGCACCGATCGATCATGGCCTCGGACTCGGCAACGGTCATGTGTTCGGACTGGCGCATCGCCAGATTATAGTGGTTCTGCACGGTGACAATCGGGACCATCTGTTGGGCTCGTCCCAGTTGGTCGAGCGTGACATTGGAGAGTCCCACATGGCGAATCTTCCCTTCCTGCCGCAACTTCGCCAGTTCACCGACCGAGTCCTCAAAGGGAACCTTGGGGTCCGGACGATGGAATTGATACAGGTCAATGCGCTCC
>VBFM01000025.1:0-538 GCA_005882595.1 Chloroflexota bacterium | reverse complement strand
TTGGTCGCGATGACCAGGTCTTTTGGATAGGGGTAGAGCGCTTCGGCAATAAGTGATTCGGCCACCCCTGGTCCGTAAGAGTCGGCGGTATCGAACAGGTTCACCCCCAGGTCAAGGGCGTGGTGCAGGACGGCGATGGCTTCTTGCCTGTCAGCCGGTGGTCCCCAGATGCCCGGGCCTGTGAGGCGCATGGTGCCAAAGCCGAGACGGTACACCGTCAGGTCTCCGCCAATCGTCACTGTTCCGCTCTCTCTAGCGGGTCGTTGGGTTGTGTGTTGCATAGAGCTAGTTCCTCCTTCGTTCTTCCGAAATTGTAGGCAAAGCGGCCAATTCCTCCATGAACTGGATCATAATGGAAAAATCCGCATCCCTCCCTTTGGCCATAGCAGCGCTAGACATCTGCTGGGCAGCCGCCGTAGCCGGCATGGATACGGAGAGATCATAGGCCTGGCTTAATACCAGGCTCAAATCTTTGTGCATCAGCGAGAGGGCAAAGTTGGTGGGATACTGCTCTCGCCTCACATTTTCCAGCTTGGAC
>VBFM01000480.1:0-4225 GCA_005882595.1 Chloroflexota bacterium | reverse complement strand
GACGCCCATCTTTGTCTGGCAGGCAGATCGAGCCTGGAGGAGCGGTGTCACTCCTGCAAGAAGCCGTCTTCCTGCGTATCCGCTTGTCATGAGCGACGATGCAAAGCAGACCGTGTACCATGTCACCTGCGCGCTCGAACTCGCCACAGACCTCCTGGTCGATCTGGCGACCTTCTTCCATCCTCCAACTCTGTATCAACCATTGTATGTTCTCACGCCTCCCGACGCCGCTTCTGCCATGATGGCATGCGGCGAGCAGGTGCCAACGGAAGGAGATATCCATGCAGTCAGCAAACCTTCGTCAGATTAAGACAGCCATTCGAGATCAGGCATTCGACTTCGCGAGCGAGAGTGTCCTGCGCCATCGGGGTCGTCGTCGCGGTCAGGCGGCGCAAGGGCCAACTCCTGGCTATGATACGCGGCTGGGGTGGACGCTGGTATCCGGTGGACAGCGTGTCCATTGCGTACGCGGGCCGCACGCTTCTCTCGTAAAGGCAGACAATCCTGAGCTTGCCCCCAATCCGCGTTGCCAGAATACCCATGAGCTGTGGCGTTGTCAGCACGCGCACCGAGCCCTCCGAGTCTTCCCATCCCCTTGCGCATGGAGTTGAATAGTGGATGGGTGGGGTGACCAGTATCCATTGACACCGATGCGGTCTCCATGCTATCATCTGGCTGATGAGTAAAAGATATCTGTTCCCCTCAGGCGGTGTGAAACCGCTTTTGACCGCGTAAGCCCGGCACTTTCGGCTTACGTGGCTGTTTGTGAATAGCGCCCTCCTCACGCGCAGCGCTGATCGCGTTGGTGCGAGGATGTGCGTTGCCTTCATCCTGCGATGTATCTCAGCCCCGTGTTGATTGGCCCCCTCCTGTGTTGCCGGGCTCCTTTTCCTTCCCTTCTTGCCGAAATACGTCGAACGAAAGGATGTGCGCATGACCAACACGGAAGTCATTCCACCACAGCCCGTTTCCCTTTGGCGCAATCGTGACTATCTTTTGCTTTGGCTCGGCAACGCCGTCTCCTCGCTCGGCACTTCATGCACACAGTTCGCGTTTCCACTGCTCATGGTGGGACTGACGCATTCGATCGCTGCTGCCGGGCTGGCGTATAGCCTGGGACAGCTTCCCTACGTCCTCCTGAGCCTCCCCGCCGGGTCGCTGGTGGATCGCTGGCCGCGCAAACGCGTGATGCTGCTCTCTACCTTCTGCTTGATGGTGTGCGTGGCGAGCATTCCCCTGGCGCTGTTGCTGACCAGCGGGCCACTGCGGCTGCTTCTCCTCTACGCCATCGCCTTTGGCCTGGGAGCCATTTCGCTTTTCTATGAGCTGGCCCAATTTGCAGCACTGGCATGGATCGTGCCAAAGAGCCAGCTCCCCACAGCAGTCGCACAGAACGAGGTGATTGTTGGCTCCAGCGCGCTTGTCGGACCCGCCTTGGGTAGCTGGCTCATAAGCCTCAGCAGGCTGCTCCCGTTCGTCACCGACGCGCTTTCCTCTCTGATCTTGCTCAGCTCATTGCTCTCCATCCGCTCGCCCATGCAAGATGAACGGAGGACGGAGCGTCACCACCTGCTCCAAGAAGTGCGCGAGGGGCTCACCTGGCTGCGGGAGCATATGGTCATACGCTCGATCTTCCTCATTTCCAGCTATCTCAACCTCACCATCACAGCCAGTATGCTTCTCGTCCTGGACATTGTGCAACAGCAGCATATCCCGTCCGTGCTCTACGGCCTGATCGGAGCATGTGGCGGCGTCGGGAACCTGCTTGGCGCGGCGCTCTGCCCGCCTTTGCAGCGGCGCATACGCATAGGTCTCACGCTTCGCTGTACCCTGATCGTGTTCGTGGTGCTCTTCCCTCTCTATGGCTTCATCACGACGCCACTGCTGTTGGGAGCCGTCTTCGCGGGCATCGCTCTCTCCGACCTTCATGGACAGTTATCGCTTCGCTGTCGTCCCAGATGCCCTGCAAGGCCGCGTCAATGGCGTTTCTCGCCTGATCTTGTGGAGCGTCCTCACCATCGGCTCCTCCGCACTCGGGCTGAGCCTGGAACATCTGGGCGTGTTGCCGACCGTGGGCATCGTGTGGAGTGGCCTGCTTCTGATCACCGGATTTCTGTTTCTCTCTCGGCACATGCGGCAAGCGACATTCCCACAAGAGTGAATCCCACCTGCTGCTGCTGATACACAGATGTGGGGCTTCTCTCCCGTGAACAAGAGAAGCCAGCGGCTCGCAAATGACGGTTCGCGCACGAAAGGCCCTCGCTGGTTTCCACCCAAATTGACAAAAACAGGGTGAAGCGATCCGCTCGCAGCGCGCTGGTTTTCAGGCAGTCAATGGGGGTTCTGCTCACCATTGGGGGGCAATTTCCCACGTTTGAGGGCAAAACTGACTCACATGGTAGGTCATTTACCACCTGTCGCGATGGCATTCTTTCTTGGCTTGATGGTTGGCCGGTTCGGTGGCGCGCAGGTGCTCAAGTGTGGCTGGATGCGTGAGGCATTTTTGCTCTCTACCGCTCTTTGTGGGAGCGTGTTGTGCGGCATCATCGTCGCCATCTTTTCCGGCCAAGTACTGGTCACCTACGCCGCAAGCGTGCTGGTCGGCTGTTGTCAGGGACCACTTGAACCGAGCATCATGGCTCTGACCTCCCGCCGTTTTCAGCACGCCATTGACTCGGTCAGCAGTCTCCTGATCATTAGCACCAACGTGACCTCGATGCTTGTTCCGACAGCCATGGGCTTGCTCATTCCTGCTGTGGGCATCAACTGGGTCATGGCTCTTCCTGCTCTGTGTTGTGCATTCGCAGTGCTTCCCATGCAATTCTCCAATCGTATGCAGCCTTCTGGTGCAAACGAACTGAAATTTTACTCATATCCTAGCATTTTCGGCCTATAATATGCTTCATAAGTACATCGGCATGTTATAGTTCACAGGCTGTTTTGATTCGTAGATGTTTCTCAAGCAGCTAATAGGCTGGATGGAAGCTCTATCGATGAAAACACCATTGAATTGATACGTACAGTATCACAGAGGTCCTTTCCAAATGAGCAACCGGCAACATATGGTTCACAACCAGTTTCTGAGTCTGGGTGGATTTTGCTTTTTTTCAGAGCGATTTATAAACCCAACAAACGCCAGGAGGATAGACTCGCCATCACGGTTCCTCAATGTGCCATAATGCAGGTATGAAAGAACCTGCAATATTGTATCTCATAGTAGGGCTTCCAGGGGCTGGCAAGACAACAAAAGCCAGGCAATTAGAAGTGGAAGCCTCTGCCTTGCGGTTCACTCCTGATGAGTGGATGCATTCGTTATTTGGAAGAAACGATCAGGCAACAAGAGATGCCTTGGAAGGTCGTCTGATCTGGATAGCTCTGCGTGCTCTTCAGCTTCAGACGAACGTCATCCTGGATTTCGGATTTTGGAGCAAAGACGAACGGTCGTCTCTGAGATGGATCGCCAAGCAAATAGGAGCGAAAAGCCAAGTGATTTATTTGCCTATTGACCCAGAAACGCAACGGAAGCGCGTCCAAAACCGCTTTGCAGAGACGCCGGACCAAACATGGCAGATGAGCGAAGAAGAACTGACGAAATGGCGTGCGTTCTTTCACGTAAACGAACCGGATGAAGCTGAGCTGAATGGTACCATTCTGGAAGACGCCCCTCCTGGATATGAGTCCTGGTCTGCCTGGGCGGCCTCGCGCTGGCCGTCGTTCCCCAATGAATATGCATGAGCATTTGGAAGGCTACGATGAGAGCCTGACTGGGATGTGCGGTGTATTGCTGATCATGTTCGTATGAATTGCAGCGGTACTGGCCGTGATTCTTCAGCCAAGTGAATCATCATCTGGCAAATTACCCATATTGCGGCAGTGAAACCGGCTTCCGATTGCTATTTTTTCGCCTGAATTCAGGCAAACCTATTCACTGCCCATCTTTGCCCATTATGTTATGAGGTGGTCTCATACATGTTTGCCAGAGTGCAGCGCCCAATGACCACATTTTCTACCGACCCTTTCAGGAGAGTGGGCCCTTCTTTCCTCTCTTCCAGCGCATTGATGCCCACTACCGGTTTATCGGTAATGTAGGCAGCACATGCTACCTGGAAACCGATCGTCATGCCCCCCGAGGCTGCATCCTGGCGATTGATCTTGTTTCACCGGAATGCAAGCGCTGGCGGTTGATCCTCCCTGAGCAGGAGGATAGTATCGCCTTCTCAACCTT
>VBFM01000024.1:5457-14914 GCA_005882595.1 Chloroflexota bacterium | reverse complement strand
TGAGCCCAACGAGCTAACCACTGCTCTATCCCGCGTCGATATAGTGCCGCAACCAGGAAATTGGTAGCGGGGGGAGGATTCGAACCTCCGGCCTTTGGGTTATGAGCCCAACGAGCTAACCACTGCTCCACCCCGCGTCGGCCTGTATATCATACAACAGACTTTGCGGATTGTCAAATGACCAATTGTGCTGACTGAAAGAACCCCCGAAGTACCCAAGTGAAATTGGAGGCTCACAAATGCATTTTGTGAGCCTTCTTTGTTAGTTCTTACGCAGAGTGATGACCGTTGGGAGTAGATTCAGCAACATCACGCCCAGGGGAATAGTCACAACCAGCACAAAGAGCGCATACGCAGCCCACGCGAGAAGAAGGCCTGCCCACCAGCCAATGAACACAAAGTACACAGCGCGGATCAGGAAACTCACTTGTTGCGCTCCACCAATATTGATATTCGTTACCCCACCTGTGATGTTGATATTCACCTGTTGACTGGCAGGCTTCAGGGTGAGGACGGTTGGAAGTCGGTTCAGCATCATGAGGCCCACCGGCAGGCCAATAACAGTAAGAACGAAGAAATAGCCCATGTTTAGCCAGAACAAGCCCGCCCACCAGCCAATGAAGATGAAATACAAGGCTCGCATGAATAGCCCGTGCTCCTTTTGCTGGATGTTTACATTGACAATTTGTTGTGGCATCACCATGATTGGCTGCGCTGGTGGGTACATGCCTGGCTGTTGCATTTGAGGTGGGTATACGCCCGATTGCTGTTGCTGTAGTGGCTGCTGCCACTGCTGAGGTGGATATTGCTGGGGATAAGGCGATGGTGGCAATGGTTGCGACGGTGGTTGCCATGTACCTTCAGCAGGTTGCTGCGATGGTGGTGGTGGCGTTTGCCATTGCGGACTGGATTGCTGTGGTGGATACGGCGGTTGCTGTTGGTACCCATTTCCTTGCGGTTGCGGATAAGGAAGTGGTTGCTGCGGCCATTGTGGATTCCGTTGATCTGGCCCGGATTGACCTGGTTGTGACGGCGGTGGGTATTGTGACACGAGTTCCCTCATTTCTGGTGGAGAAACAGTAAGCAAGCATACAACTATAAAACATTACTACAAAATAAAAACCTCAACTAGTATATACTTTCCGTTGAGTTTAATCAATAGCCAAATTAATCAATAGCAAATTAATCAACTACTATAGAAGAAAGAGTTTCGGGCACAGATAGAGGGTTATCTATCTGTGATGAATTGGTAATGAAAACATGATGAATGAGGGAAGGAGGTTAAGAAAACTCAACCTTTGTAAGAAGACTGACTCCTCCCTCTCCACGTGAGAAAGGCACACCCACGAGGGAGGCAGCTGGGAAGGATGTGAAGTGCACATCCCTTAACTGAAGAATATGGATTCTTAAGAGGAAGTCGAGAATTTCTTTAAATCTAGCACGATGGACGAACCAAAAAAGCTGGATTGGGCAAGGTTACGAGAAGGATCAAGGCGAATATCGAATGCGCTATCCTCTCCCTTCTGGAGTTGCGTTTGATTGGTCACCACACCCGTAATGTGCCAGGCGCTCCCCTGCTGCTGCACAGCGGTCACACGAACATCCCTCGTCAGCAGGGGGATAGTGGTCATCCTGTCAGGCGGACCAGCATAGACATATTTCGTGATCGTCCCCGTGCCGTTGCTGAGATGCACCTGTCCACCAATCACGTAGGAGGCATAGCTCGGCAATGGTTTCGCGGGCAATCCGGCGACAGCCTGGAAGTTCAATGTGTTCCCTTGCCCATTAGCGATCAGTTGATGGACGGCAATGGCGCCGCCGGCTGCCGCGACAACACCCGCACCGATGAGCACCAGGAATCGACGCCGACTGAATGTATTCATGGATTCTACCTCCCGTGTGGCTGCCCAAGGTAAGGAAACGTCGCAAGGTAGTCGGTATGTGGACCGACCATATCCGTCTGGACCTTGCCTCCGGTGACCAGATTGAGCACGATATCAACAACGTCGTCGGTGAGCTTCCGGCCATTGAAGAAACCTTGCGCACTTGAGGAGTCGTACGGCAAGATATCCGGGAGGAACATCTGCGCTATCTCCTGCGCCTGCCCGGTAGCATGTCCCAGGGATTCAAGCAGCGCCACAAACTTATCCATGAACAGTGCTTTCTGCTGCGCCGGTTCGGTGCGGTTGAACAGGTCTTTCTCCTCGCTCGCGTTGAATAGAATGTTCACCAGGGGCAGGCCCAGGCGAGCCACCTGTAGCCACTCATCGTGGTGGGACCAGAGCACGCGCGTCCACATGCCTACCTTCGTCTGCTCTCCCAGCGCAGTGTTGGGTATCTCAAGTACAATGCCAAACACATCCTTGTCGGTGAAGTAATCGCTGCCCGTAAATCTAAAGTTGTTGCAGAAGCCCATCAGATCAAAAAAGAAAGGATCGCTGCGGCTCCCGGCGAAGAATGCATACGCTCCAGATGTTGTCACCTCTGCCTGCTCATGAAAGGAGACGGGAGCATTTGCCAGGATAATCTCACCACTATCGCCATCGCTTGTGGCCTGAGCGCCTATCGCCCGGCGCACAGTAGCCGTCTGCTGCCCATTTTCATAGGGGGAAAACGTTATGCGAAACGCTATATCCGCGACCGCGTCTCCATTGGTATCGATGCGAAACTCATAGATGGCGGTGGGATCGAATGCGTCGGACAGCCTGGGAGGCATAGGATTGACGTTCATGATCAAGATCGTTTTGTGCGCCTCCCCAGGCTTCGAGAAGACATAGAAATCGGTGATATTGAGATTGACATGCCACTTCTCAGCGCTCGAAGCGTCCACGTGCTCGAGTTCTTCAGAGGCAAGAATGCTGCCCATCTGCAAGGCAGCGAGAGTTGGTACGCCTGCGAGGGCTGAAAGAAGCGTTATGGCAGGGGCTTCACGATGGCTTGACATACAATACTCCTCCTTTGAGATCGGTTGGAAATATGATTTCTTCTATTATACGGAGGAGTGAATTGATCAGATCATTCTTCGCTGAAACCCTGCTGATTACTTACTCATCATTTGACCAGTCCTCGCGCGCTCGCGCTGAGGTATCCTCTGCGTCTATGCCGAAGCGCTGGTTGCTCCGTTGTCCTTGTTGCGATTGAGCAAGTGTACTCAAGGCGTCGCGATAGTTGTCATTCAACCATACGAGCAGGTTGTAGGTCTCATTTGCAGACAGTCTCATTCTCTGACCCATATCGTAAAGCGTGAGTACGCCCGTTTTCTCGTCCAGTGCGGCTGTGTGATTTCCCAAATTCATCTGTTGGCTCATATCATCTCCTTACTGCATGGATTTGCAAGAAAAACTTCGTTGTTAGTAGAAGTATATCAGAGTTTTTGCCGAACAGTGGAAGAATTGACAGGAGGATTCGTATAGCCCTGGCTTACTTGCCTCATATAAGACTGCAGACGAGCACCGCAGCAAGTATCAGCCCGCCACCTAGAATCTGGAACGGGTTGAGCGCTTCTCCCAGGACGAGAATAGCCAGCCCAACGCTTACGACAGGCTCCAGTGTGGAGAGAGTAGAGGCTTTGCTTGGTCCGACCCGCTCCAGACCTGCGAAGAACGTGACGATGGGCAGCACCGTCGAGATCAGAGCAATGGCGACTACCGCTCCCCATCCTGAAAGAGTACTGGGGAAAACAGGGCCACGAACTGCGACAATGCCGATATACACCACGGCTGCCGCTGAGATGACGATGGTCGAGGCTCCGATGGCACTGGCGTGCGGCATGAGACGACTGCCGACCAGAATATACCCGGAATAGATGACCGCTGCCGCTAACGCCAGCAGAATGCCGGGGAGACGCCCATTTCCTGTGGGTCCAATGGTGAGTACTGTTCCCATAAGTGCGAGCATGAGCGCACCAAGCTTCAAGGGTGTGAGACGTTCCTTATTAAATAGTGCAGGAACAGATACAGCTATTAGACTTCAATACGCCTTTCGCCTGTTCCTGAATTCACCACTTCGGCCACTCTTAAACGATGGCGGAGCGGCGAATCGCTGCCCGTTTCAGCAAAGATACTATATTATTGCCGGGCTGAGAAAGATTATTCCGTCTCCTCGCTTTTTCAGTTCCATCTCAGCTTTTCCACGAGTCCAACTCAGAGAGCCAGACTATAATTGTATTGGGCGAGTCAAAAGTGCGCAATCTTGAAAAAGATGCGTAAAAAGGACGGGGCTTGCGCTAAAAATCCCTGTAACACGCGTCAATCCATCGGGTTAGACCTTAGCCCTTTGCTTTCTCGAGAAAGCGAACAACGGGTATGTGAGGATATCCTTACAGTGAATGAAATGAAAAGAAAGGAACAGTTATGCCTGAACAAAGTGAACGCCATATTGCTCACCTTGAAACCAAGATCAAGAGCCTGAGTGGGCAGTTATTGGATGTGGCCGATGGCTCGGCCTTCGATGAATTGCTCATACTCATGCGTCGGCCTGGATGGACAACTCCAGCAGAAATCCTGTTTGTGGAGGGTATTGTTAACGTGATGCGGGAGCAAGTACAGTCCTTAGCCAGTCTTAAGCAGGTACTTCTCAGCGGAGGCCGTGCCGTCGAGCTTAATCCTCAGCCACTACCTCCCAAAGCTGAATGACGAGAAAGGCAAGCAGGCCATTATCGGATCAAGCGCAGAGAGGATCTAATAGGGCAGGTGAGTGATACTACTCACCTGTCCAAATTCGCATTGTAAAGGCAGCAGTGAATAACCCATCAATAGTGGTTTAGCCGACGCCTTGTCTTCTCTTTCCCTACCGAGACAAGTTATATCTATTCAAGCTCATCTCTAATTACTTCAGCACCTATACAACGAACCACGCCAGCAGCTATACCCTCGACAAAATCAATCGGGATAGTAGAGCCATCCGGGAATTCATAGGGGCTATCTTCAAGTTCTTTCAGGTGTACCCTACTTACCTGCACGCGGATAGGCAATTGCCCGGTCTCTGTTTTGAATGCGTTGACAGCGTCAGCGATTGCTACGCGAATATCTATATTGCTCATACCTCAATCCTTTTCTCTAGAAGCAGGTCGGATTCCACTCCTGACAAGCATACCAGATTCACTGTCGCCGGTTCAAACACCTGCATACAGCGTGTGGTGAGCAGCGATTTGAGATGATCTACACAGAACGGTCATTATCCAGGAAGAAGTATAATATCTCTATCTGAGTCTGCCCATCGGAAAGAAGTGTTCATGACCGACCTGGAAAATATGGACGAACTAGAAGCCGACTATGGTCCACCCGCTCCATATGCAGAGCATCGCATCAGAGAGCGGGTCACATACCAGCTGAAAGAGCAGCGCTTCACTGGCACCATCGTCTATGTAGCTGCACCACGAGTGATTGCGGGCAAGCAGATTCCAATGACGTATGTGATCGTGCGCGATAATTATGATGGCATGCCAGATGAGGTGTGGCCAGGCGATATTTTGCAGACAAGGTGAAATACCCATCTCAAGTCCTATCCACAATAGGACTCTAGACGCGGGTGAAAAGCTGGCAACGCGTGGCGATCATCGCCGGCTGGAGCTGGATCGCGCTCCTGGCAATCCGGCTCCTGAGCAAAATGCGCTCACCTGCGTCGACACACCAGGTTCCGGGCGAATCCTAAGGATGAGTCGAGACCGAATAGAGTTCCCACGCAATGCCATCCGGATCGAAGAAACTGATATACTTATCATGGGTCTCCGGGTCTTCTTCAACTCCATGGTTGCGTACCCCTGCTGCATCTAAATCCCGCTGCATGCCTTCAAGCATGCTAGCGTCTTCCACGGCCAGAGCAAGATGATCCAGACCAACTCGGAACGGATCGAAGTGATCATCTTTTGATGAGTAGGCATCGGCCCCTTGCAGTCCAATCAGTAATCCATACGCGTTGATTAACACCACCCCATCTGTTTCCCTCACCACTTCGCATCCAAGTGTGTCAACATAGAAGCTTTTCGCCCGCGCGAGATCGGTGACTCTAAGACCAAGATGGCTCAAGCCTTTAGCGTTCAACTTCATTGCAGTTTCCTTTCATTGCTATTACTGCAAGGCAACTTCTGATTCTCGATCCACACCTACCACAGCCTAAACACAGACATGGCAGTGTATCACGCTCATTTGCCTGTGTCAAAACAAGCATTTTTGTCTCACTATCATCTATAATACGATGGAGCCAGATATCATGATCAAAGCTGGCTTCTCTTCTCCCTGGAAAGGAAGGCCGAGATAGGAATGAAACCCGTTAAGAAAACGCAGCAAGACGGTTCAGCTCCTGATCTTCACCTTGTGGTATTGGGAACTCGACGGAGGAGGTCCCTGGAAACGTCATCGCTCAGGGCATCACGCGGCAGATTTTCTGTTTCCACAACAAGCACATGGAAAGACTCATCTGCTATTCTTAGGTCCAGAAGCGCTCCTGAAAAGTTCTCAGTTTCATCTCAGCTTTTTTTCAGGAGCATTTCATCTTGCCCGCCTATGCTATAGCTATCTATTGAATCGAAGCATGATGAAGCAGGCCGTTAGGCCTTCAGGAGGAAGCGAATGGGGGAACAGTCACAGCTCATTTTCCGGATCAGCCTCTGGCGGCCATGGTTGATGGCCCTCACACTGTTAGCACTGCCTGCAGCTTTGGGCGTGGCCATCTTTGTTGTTGGGGGCAAACTCGCCGCCGCAGCGGTTATCCTGCTCGGCTTCGCCGGGGTTGCGGTGGCATTGCTGCTGCCCATCGGCTTGACCGTTGGGACGAGCCGATGGCACGTCGATCCGTACGGGATTGGCGGCCGAAACAATTATCTCGTCTACCATCGTCTGAATTGGTCCGAAATCGAGTCTATCGAGCCGTGGTTGATTCCTGGGTATCGGTACTTGCAGGTGAACGGTGTCGGCAAGCGTCGGGCGTTCTGGCTGCCCTTGTTCTTGAACGACATGCCCGGACTTCGCTCCGCCGTAGCGCGGTATGCCCCACCGGCAAACCCGTTGCGGCGCTATCTGGAGCAACACCCGGCCTAACCCGGCGCCCCAGCCCTCTGCTTTGTAATATTTTTCAAAAAAGACCCGTAGAATGATTGGTTCATTATCACGCAAGTCCAATACTCCAGGGTGAACAGCATTATTTCCGGTGACTCGAACGGTATCTAGAGCTTTTTGGACAGGAAGACCTGTCCTTCTGCTGCCATTTGTGGATTGTCGAGTAGCTAATTATGTCTCTGCGTGGTAACCGCTGTCTAAGATGCAAGGATAGAAGTACTTCGACAAAAAGATGCTCGTCCTTCGACGGGCATCCTCCTGCTATTATCTTCTTGGTAGCGGCGGTGTGAATCGAACACACGACACAGGGCTTATGAGTCCCTTGCTCTACCGACTGAGCTACGCCGCCTCGTTTAACGCATGTTCCCTAGTTACAGACAAAGGGATGAACATGCAAGTTGCTGAAGCACTCGAGATCTATGAGTACGTCATTGGGAAATTGTCAGAGCAAAACCCAAATCCGGTACATGAACAAACTGTTTCTCAAGTGGTGTGTACCGAGGATTATTTTAACACCTATGTCAAGACTCAGACAGCAAGCCTGGTGGCGGTTCCAAAGGTCGAACAGAAGATCATCAGGAATAGTTGCATTAACCTCTTTCAGGTCATCGCCTGTTTCCTTTTGACTCTACTCACTTTGACCGTTCTGTGCTATGCTTATTTTAAAGAGACGCCGTCGTTTCCAGGAGTATCCAAAGAAGGAGACTATGTTTTATGGTAAAAAGTATGACTCCACACAAGGCAAAGCACGCGCCGGGGGAGAGTACATATGAGCGGTACTTACGCATCCCAGAACTGCTTTCGCTGCAAAAACCTGAGAGCGAACTAGCGCATCATGACGAGCTGCAATTCCAGGTGGTCCACCAGGTATTTGAACTGTGGTGGAAAGAAGCCGACTTTGAGCTACGCACTATTCGTACCCTGTTGCAGGAGTTCAACGTGCCGCCTGCCCTACGCCTGATGCAGCGCGTCATCGCGATTCAACACCTGATGCTACAAAATTTGCGCATGCTGGAAACCATGTCTCCCTGGGATTTTCACGGATTCCGTAAAATGTTGGATGACGGAGCGGGCACCGATTCCCCCGGATTTCATGCGCTAATGAGACTTTCACCGCTGCTGTGGGATGATTTTTGTGCCCTGCTCGCGCATGAGCAGGCCACGCTGACCGACATCTACATGCAGGCTGATCGCTATCCCCTGCTGATGGCCTTTGCCGAAGCGCTGACCGATTACGACGAAGTGTTCCAGATTTTCCGCACACAGCACTTCAAGCTGGCGCAGCGTATGATCGGCCCAGGTTCCATCGGCACCGGCGGCACACCGATGGAGATGCTTGAACGCACACTGCGAGATGCGTTCTACCCGGAGCTATGGGAGATACGCAATCGGCTGACGAAGATCGCCGACGAGCAGGGGCTGAAGTAGTTATAGGGACGACCGCGGAGGTCGTCCCTGTGTTGTTATTCACCCATCTTTTGCAGGAACCGCGAAACCGTGCGAATACCCTTGTAAAACTGCGAAAGCGAATACTTCTCGTTTGGAGCGTGCAGGTTATCGTCCGGCAGGCCAAAGCCCATCATCACCACGGGAACGCCCAGGAGATTGTAGAAGAGCGCGGCTATAGGAATGGAACCGCCCTCGCGAATGAAAATGGGGTCTTTGCCATAAGTCTCTCTGAGCGCGGAGGCCGCTGCCTGCATAGGCGCTGCATCGACCGGTACAATCACTGCCTCACCTCCATGAATCCTATGCACGGTGACCTCGACGCCAGCGGGGGCCAGTTCTTTGACGCGCCGCTCGAACAGAGTGAATACCTCGTCCGACTTGAGATCGGCGGGCAGGCGCAGGCTGATCTTGGCCTTCGCAATGGCGGGGATGACGGTCTTCGCGCCTTCGCCGGTGAAACCGCCGACGATGCCGTGTACCTCCAGTGTCGGGCGTCCCCAGATACGCTCCAATGGGGGATATTCCGCCTCACCCGTGAACTCTGAGACACCTATCTCCTCTAGAAGCGTCTCGTTGAAATGCAGCGGATCATCGCGCCAGAAGGCTTTCTCTACATCCGAGGCCGGTCGAATCTTGTCATAGAGTCCGGGGATATAAATGTGCCCCTGCGCATCCTTCAGACGGCTGATAATCACCGCAAGGGTATGGATGGGATTGGGCGCAACGCCGCCATACGATCCTGAGTGCAGGTCGCTCTTGGCGCCGCGCACTTCCACTTCGGTATAGATGATACCGCGCAAGCCGGTAATCAGCGCGGGAATCTCTTTCGATGGCATGTGGGTATCGCAGATAAAGGCCGCGTCGCACTTCAAGCGGTCGGGATAGGTCTTGACGTAGTGTTCAATCGACTCGCCACCGGCCTCTTCTTCGCCCTCGATGAGCACGCGCACATT
>VBFM01000024.1:0-5417 GCA_005882595.1 Chloroflexota bacterium | reverse complement strand
CTTTGTCGACACAGGCCCCCCGACAATACAGGTTATCGCCATGTATAGTCGGCTCAAACGGTGGGGACTCCCACAAATCCACGGGATCCACGGGCTGTACGTCATAATGCCCATAGATGAGCACTGTTGGTTTGCCGGGCGCCTTGAGCCATTCGCCATAGACGAGAGGATGCCCCTGCGCCGGTATGACCTGTACCTGCTCAAACCCGACGCGCTTCAACTGGTCAGCCGCGTATTCCGCCGCACGCCGGATATCGCCCGCGTGTTCCGGCAAGGTGCTGATACTGGGGATACGCAGCCAGCCCTTAAGGTCTTCGAGGAACCGCCCCTCGTGTTCTGAAATATAGGTTTCTAGTTGTGTTTGTGTCATAGGATGTCCTTTCACCAAATCTTGAATATGTACCATCCTAGCAGGGGAGAGGGTGATTGTCCAGTAATTTTCTGTCAGGCCCGTGTGGGAAGTAGTGGGGAGTTTTCCACAATTAGAACATTTGTCCACATAGTTATCCACATTTTGAGAAATTTCTATGGATTAATTTGATCCATCTTTAGCCAAGCTATATTGTCGGGCAAGGTTGGGAGGTAGCCATCACTGTAGAGGCAATTAAAAAAGGGAACGGGGTCTTTCCCGTTCCCTTCTCTTTGTTTTGTTAATTGTACTGCGCTTTGTCCTGCTGCGCATCCTGCTTGCTCTTGCTGATGATCAACTCAGAAAATTCATGCATCACTTCGTCAGGAGACGAAGCGCGCATTTGTGCGAGACGCAAGTAGTAGTCTGCTTGCTCAGCAGTCAGCGAGACTGTATATTCAACGCTATTCTTTCCGATAATGGTTATAATTCTTTCCATATTTCTTCTCTCTTCGACTCCTTTTTGTCTGCCTGCTTAGCCCGAATAATTGAAGACGAACGATGTTCGTCTTCATAGGAATAGCTTACCATTGACAAAAGGAAATGTCAAGGCTAACGTTGTTAGATATGGTGTACACGAAGAGAAGAACGAAAGAAAAATTCACACCTTCTCTTCACTAAGGAGATAATGCCGGGCCTCATCGATATCTCGCGCGATGCCTATTTTGATGATCAGGCCATCAAGTTCTTCAGGATCATCAAGGATGGCGGCTTAGAATAATAACAGGATGTAGAGCAATTCCTGACAGTTACCCAAAACGAGGAGATACCCATATGTGCGGTCGCTACACACTTACCGTCAATATAAAAACTATCGCCGAGAAGTTCGGGGTTGAGCCGACGCTGGAGACCGAGCCGCGCTACAATGTTGCGCCGACGCAGAATGTCGTCTCTATTATGCGCAATGGAACCACACACCTGGCAGAACTGCGCTGGGGGCTGATTCCTTCGTGGGCGAAGGATGAGTCCGTCGGTTCGAGGATGATCAACGCCAGGGCTGAGACATTGGCCGAGAAATCGAGCTTCAAGGGGCTGCTGCGTTCGAAACGCTGCCTGATTGTTGCTGATGGGTTCTATGAATGGAAGAAGGAGAATGGGTTTAAGACACCCATGTATATTACGATGAAAGACCACGAGCCGTTTGCTTTCGCGGGGCTGTGGGATAGCTGGAAAAGCCCTGATGGGCAGCAGTTACGTACCTGCACGATTATTACCACCGAACCCAATGAAGTGGTTGCGCCCATCCATGATCGTATGCCTACTATTCTGCTACCCGCAGCACGTGATGCCTGGCTTGATACCTCCATCAAGGATGAGCAGTTCTTGACGCACTGGCTCACGCCCTACCCATCGGATGAGATGACGGCACGAGCAGTTTCACGGTTGGTGAATGATCCGAAACGTGATAGCCCGGAGTTGCTGGCGTAGAATATGGGGTGGCAGCCAGCCCTCGAATCGCATCAATTGTCTCAGGCGCGTTGCGTACAAACTCAGCACGAACTGGAAGACGCGCCTTGAACTCCTCGACAGTCATGTCATCGAGGAAACGCACGCCTTCGTTGTCCAGCATGACGCGGGGCAGGAGGATAAGGTCGCCCAGGTTGTCGTTTGTCTCGAGGGCAGCCAGCACGTCCTGACCGCAGAGCAGGCCGGCGACTGTGACTTCCGGGCCGAAAAACTGGTTGACAATGGGCAATACCTGCACATCGAGACCTTCGATGCTACGCAGGTCGGCGGCAAATTGTTCGATGATGGGGCGAGCCATTGTGCTGGTGACGAGGGTGACGCGGCGCGGCTCCAGCACGCGAGCGGGGAGCTTGCGTTTGCCGCGCGCCCACTGCTCGATCAGGTAGCGCGTCATGCCGACGCCGTTCTCAATCTGCGCGTAGGAGCCGTAATGCTGCGCGGGTGGGAAGTCGCGCCCGGTGATGTAGTACCATTCGTCGGAGAGATAGACGAAAGGGTAGCCGTCGGGACTGTCGGCCTCGAAGCGGCGCTGGTATGGCTCAACCTGCTCGATGATGGCCTCGGCTTCGGTGGAGGTATAGTGGCGCAAGGGCGGCAGTTCGCCCATCTTGATCATGTTGTTATATTTGGTGAGGCCGACCGGCACCACCGAGATGGATTCGACGATGGGGCGCAGTTTTGCCAAATCCTGGATGCTGCGATCAAGATGCGGGCCATCGTTGATGGGTGGGCAGAGTACAAGCTGGGTATGGCAGGTAATGCCCATGCTGCCCAGGCGCTGGATGTGATCGATGATATCGCCCGCGCGTGGCCCGTCCACCATCTTGCGGCGCAGGTCGGGGTCGGTGGTATGCACTGAGACGTACAAGGGCGTCAACTTCTGCTCGTCCAGGCGCTGCCAGTCGTGCTCTTTCAGGTTGGTCAGGGTGATGAAGTTGCCAAAAAGGAAGGAGTAGCGGTAGTCGTCATCTTTGATATAGAGCGTGGAGCGCATGCCATGAGGCAGACCCGGTTGCGTCGCGAAACGTTCGGGCAGGCCCTTGATGAAGCAGAAGACGCATTTATTGGCGCACTGGCGAATAAAGGGCGCGGGCTCCTCACCGAAGAGTACGCCCAGGTTCTCATCGTAAGTTTTGCTTATCTGAATTTCATGCTGGTTCATCTGCCGCTCAAAGCCAATCGTTAATTCTTCATCGGCGACATAGAAGCGATAATCTACCAGGTCACGAATGGCATGACCGTTGATTGTGCGAATCAAATCTCCCGGCTGCAGTCCGGCCTGATCTGCCGGACTCTCGGGCACTACCTCACGCACCCATCCATACATTTTTGGCATTAGTTGTGTTCCTTAGTAAAGAAAGATCATGAACATCCGTAGGGGCGTGGGCTTGCCCCGCCCGTTTTTGCCAATTAACGAGATACGGGCGGGGCAAGCCCACGGATGTTACCCATAAGATATCCAGTGAATTATAACCGCTATTGGGAGATGCGTCAAATTTTCAGAGACGTGAGGGTTGCATCAAAAATCTGAGAGAAGTAGCGCGGTTTAGCTGTCAGGCGTTTTCGCCCTCTCTAGCCGCGAGGATAATCCCTTTAATTTGCTCTACAGAGAGGTTCTCTATATCAACACGATCTCCCTCTATCGTAATAAGCAAGATCTGTTTCTGGCCCGCAGTGTTTGCCTCATCGTGTAAGAAGCTATAAAGGACCTGCGCTACACGCTGCGCGGCATCCTCTGCCCGCTCTCCATGTTTCTTAATCCCGATAGCAATAAGCGCGGGAGCCGTGGCATGTTTTGGCTCAACCAGGTCAACATCCACGTCATGTTCATGCTTCAACAGGTGCTCCAGGGTTCTGAGATGCTCCTTTGTATCTGAAGAGAACTCAATGGTAATCGTGGTATCCATACTTTTTCCTGCTCTTTCTTACATGTGCGTCAACTGTCTTCACCGTTTGTATACCGATTTTGAAGTATCTTACCCGATGAATGATTGGGATGCAATAGATGACGCGTACACGTGCGAAGTAATGCAAATTTCTCGACCGCAAGTGGTTTCAACTTTACCTTTCTCATTGCTGAGCGAAACCGAAATATGATAAATATCGTGTTCAAATTTAAATTGGGGTGTGAATGTAGTGCGTCTCCTTAGCGCTTACAAATAATTACCAGCAGATTATGCCCTCGTGGTTGACTTTTCCACTGCATGATCAGGCGAAAGCTTGCCCACTTTCGTGTGTAAGCAGGGTCGTGGGTCGGGACGATGAAGCAGCACTCACGACTTCGATCAAGGAAGAAGCAAGTGTCAATATCTAACGTAGCACGAAGCAAAGGAGATTTGGAGCAATGAGAGCTGTTAGTAGTAACACTAGTAATGTTGGACCTACTTCGAAGGTGGTGAAGACCGATATTCCCGCCAGGATGGATCGTCTTCCCTGGAGCCGGTGGCACTGGCTCGTTGTGATTTCGCTTGGCATTACCTGGATTCTTGATGGCCTTGAGGTAACCATTGTCGGCGCAATCGGCGCCGTACTCACCAACAAGCAAGCGTTGGGCCTCACCACTGTGGAGGTCTCAAGTGCAGGTACCGCCTATCTCATAGGTGCCGTGCTGGGTGCACTGTTTTTTGGCCGCATGACGGACAAGTTCGGGCGCAAAATGCTCTTCATGGTTACACTGGGCGTCTACCTGGTGGCCACCGTCTTAACGGCCTTCTCCTTCAACTTTATCTGGTTCGCCGCTTGCCGCTTCCTGACGGGTACCGGCATTGGTGGAGAGTATGCCGCCATTAACTCCGCTATTGACGAACTGATTCCGGCGCGCGTTCGTGGGCACACCGACCTCGCGATCAATGGTACCTGGTGGGTTGGCACGGCATTGGGTGCTGGCTTAACAACTGTACTGCTCAACCCGCACCTGCTGGCGGTGAACCTGGGCTGGCGTTTCTGCTTTGGAATGGGCGCGGTCCTCGGATTAGCAATTCTGGCCGTACGGCGTTTCGTGCCGGAAAGCCCGCGCTGGCTTATGATGCATGGACGGTTCGACGAGGCGAACCAGATCGTGAGCATGATCGAGGGCGAAGTCATGAAAGAAGATCATATCAACTCCCGGAGCCGCAAGGGACTATGCTGATTCGCCCGACCGGAACCGTAAGCTATGGCCGAATTATACGAACCATGCTGAAAGATTACCCCACGCGCTCGCTGCTCGGGTTCTCGCTCATGGTTGGCCAGGCTTTCCTCTATAACGCGATCTTCTTCACCTACGGCCTGGTGCTTACCACCTTCTATCACATTGATCCAAGCACCGTCGGGCTGTATCTGATCCCGTTCGCCATCGGTAACATCATCGGGCCACTGACGATCGGGCGCCTGTTTGATACGATCGGGCGCCGGCAGATGATTAGCTTCACCTATATCATCTCGGGAGTCCTGCTCACGATCACGGGCTGGCTGTTCCTGCAGGGCTACCTCAACGCAGTGACACAGACCATCTGCTGGTCGATCATCTTCTTCTTCGCCTCCGCCGGTGCCAGCTCGGCTT
>VBFM01000479.1:2560-3984 GCA_005882595.1 Chloroflexota bacterium | reverse complement strand
CTGCCACCGCCATCACGAGCGCTCGCACCTTTCTCTTCTGGCTGGGCATTCTGCTCATCTACGCGGGGATGGCGTTGCGTCTCTACGCCATCCACGTGCTCGGAGCCTCCTTCACGACGGCAGTGGCCGTCGCCCCCCAGCAGACCGTGATCGAAACGGGCCCCTACCGACTCATTCGTCATCCCTCCTATACTGGCTTGCTCATCACGCTGCTCGGGCTTGGGCTTGAGTCTGGTGGTCCTGATGGGATGTGCGCTCATTGGCTTGAGCTACCGTATCCATGTGGAAGAGCGCGTCCTAAAGGCGCATCTGGGCCAGCGGTATCAGGAGTACATGCGGCGCACAAAACGGCTCATCCCCTTTGTACTGTAACGCAAGACAAGGTGTTCCCTCGCGCTCCGCATTAGGAATCACTACTGACCGAGCCTGACGAGTCTGTAGCCGACCAACAAGACCCAGACGGTGGTGAGATTGACTCTTCTCCTTGAGATGGCCCTTGATTCTGAATGTGGTCTGTTCTGATAGAAGTATGCCTCTGAGGTGTGGGGAAAATATGTCCAAACTGTAGCAAGACGGTAGCGTTTTTGTAGGGCTTTGCGGGCATCTGTTACAAAATTGTGACATGTCTAGGCATCGAAGTGCAACTGCGAGGAATAGGTCCCATGAGTTCCTTGCCCCTGGAACGTTCCCTGCCCATGCAGCTTGGCCAGGTCACCCGTTCCATGACCGTCGAGAATTTGACCCTGGAAGCTCCCATTCGCTGAAGTCGTACCGGTATAGGGGTAAGTGAGGGTGCCTGACTTGCCAGCTATCGTACAGGTACAGGTACTGGTCCCAGAGAAGCTTGCAGTATTGTCAGGATGGACAATAGCTGTCTCCTCCTCCGTATACGATCCCGTGATATCTCCAGAATCTACCCCCTGCTGAGTATAGCTGTAGATCTTGTTTTGCCCATCCTGCCGAACACTTATGTTGGTCCTACTCAAAATCGTAAAGGTGCCATTCACCGTAAAATTTGTGGTAGCATTGGCTGATGAAAATCGAAGCCACGCAAACACCCCGCCACCAATAAGCAGCAGGACGAGAATAACGATACCGACGATGATGCCGATGCGGTTGCCTGAGCGCCGGGGCGGTAAATGCGGTGGTGCCTCGGGGTTGACGGGATAAGGGCTTTGCCAGGAGCTCTCATACGGGTTTGCACCATACTGAGTCGGTGGGGGAGGTGGAGCACTCATCTCAGAAAGGGGTGATCATGACGCTGCTGCTATCGTCGGATCATCCGGTGAGACACCAGCATTGGCATAGGAAGCAGGCGTAAGCGTTCCACAATTGGGACAGGCCCTGGCCTCCGAAGGAAGTTCAGTTCCACAAACCTGACAATACATGATGAATGACTCCTTTGCACGTCGCTAGAGAGCGGG
>VBFM01000479.1:0-2529 GCA_005882595.1 Chloroflexota bacterium | reverse complement strand
AGTATCTCTGCACTCTTCTCAAGAATCAAAAATCAGGAAGTGTTGTCGAATCCAATTCTGCTGGAAGCGTACCTAAAAAGTTACTCTTCATATTACAAGAAATTCATTCCAGGTGTCAAAGCAAGCAGGCTTGCATACCCATTGGACGAAAAATGCTTGATGGAGAGCAGAACAACAGGTATACTGCATACAAAACAGTCCAAAAGTGAGACATGGAAGATGGCCCAATCGCAAAGCAGCGAAACCAACCGCTTGTTAGGGTATCCAGACGACGCTCGTTTATTGATCATCAACGCCGATGATTTCGGGAGGTCCCATGCTTGCAATGCGGGCATTCTGCGTTCGCTCCAGGAAGGCGTGGTCAGTTCGACGACCTTGATGGTTCCCTGTCCCTGGGCGTTGCATGCCATGCAGATGCTCCGAGAGCATCCTGAGATTTCCTTCGGGGTTCACCTGACCGTCATCAGCGATGTGCCCCTGTATCGGTGGGGATCGCTCACCTGCAGGGAAAAGGTGCTCTCCCTGATCGATGAGGCTGGCTTTTTCTACAGCTATGAACGCATCCCCGAATTTCTGGCTCAGGCCAAGCTCTCCGAGCTGGAAGTCGAATTCCGGGCGCAGATTGAGGCAGTGCTGGCGACTTCGCTCAAGCCAACCCATCTGGATTGGCATTGCTTGTATAATGGGGGCCGGGCAGATATTTTCGAGCTGACCGTCAAGCTGGCCAAAGCATACGGCCTGGCTGTGCGTGTCTTTGATCGATCGACGGGCGAAGCCTTGCGGCGTCAGGGCTTGCCTACCAACGAACACCAGGTGGTGGATACCTTTAAGCTTGACATCACTGGGAAATTAGTATGGTTTGCCAGAGCGTTGCGAGAACTCCCAATCGGGTTGAGCGAATGGGCGGCCCATCCTGCTCTGGATACCCCTGAGATACACGCGTACGAACCGGAGAGTTGGCAGGCGCACTCGACGGACCTAGACTTTCTGATTTCGCGGGAAGCGCGTGAGATCATCGAGCAGGAAGGGATTGTGCTGCTGGACTACAAGCCTCTTCAGCAGGTGTGGCGAGAGAGGGGCTCAAGCACCACATGATCGTTTCTGTTCCCACCTTGTAATCACCCTCAAACAACGCTATACTGGTGGAGCACAGCACGAAGGAGAAATACCGGCATAGATGATGAACGACTACGACCGCATCGCCCCTTTTTATGACATCGAACACGCGCACTTCAACGAGGACGTTGATCTCTATCTGAACTTTGCAGAGCTGCGCGGCGGGCCATTACTCGAACTGGCCTGCGGCAGCGGACGATTGCTTGTGCCACTGGCGCAGGCGGGCTACGAAGTGACAGGCGTTGATTCTTCCGCGGGTATGCTCAACCTGGCGCGGCAGAGCCTTGAAGCCGAGGGGGTTGCCGCGCGCTGCAAGCTTGTACAGCAGGATATGTCTACCCTGCAACTGGGGCAGAAGTTCCCTATGGCCTTCATCGCGCTCGGCTCTTTCGGGCACGTTTGCACGCGTAGGGCGCAGCGACAGGCTTTAGCAGCCATTCGTTCCCATTTGACGACTGGCGGCACATTTATCCTCGATACTAGCAATGAAGATGTGCGCTACATGGAGAGCATGAGCGGGCAAATGCTGCACCAGGGGACCTGGCAATTGGACGATGGCACGATGCTCACCCACTTCGTCAGCCCGGCATCCTCCACAACGGCGCACCTGCTCGACCTGACCCATTTCTACGATCAGCACAGGCAGGGGGAAGCAGTCCGGCGCACGATTACCCAAACCCAATTGTATCTCTTCGAGCGCAACGAAACGGAATTGTTACTCGAGCAGGCGGGACTTTTCGTGAAAGAAGTGTATGGGAATTATGATCTAAGTCCCTATGAACATGATACCCCGCGTATGATATTTGTTGCAGAAGCAAGGTAGGATTTATGTTGAATACACCATTGCACGAGTGGAACCTCAAACCAGCCGAGGCCATCGCCCTACAAAAAGAACTGGCAAAGCGCGTTATTCGTGAAGATCAATTGGGCGAAGTACGCACCATCGCAGGCGTAGATATGGCCATCAACGAGCAAAACGGCATGGCCCGCGCCGCCGTCGTCCTGCTCTCCTTCCCAGAATTGGAGATACTGGAACGGCACGTCTACGAAGAACCCGTACGCATGGCATATGTCCCAGGCCTGCTCTCATTTCGTGAAATCCCCTGTATCCTCGGCGCATTTGCCCGCCTGAAACAACAGCCCGACCTGGTAATGGTGGATGGTCAGGGCATTGCGCACCCGCGCCGCCTGGGCATAGCGTCACACCTTGGGCTATGGATCAACCTCCCCACCATCGGATGTGCCAAATCGATCCTGGTTGGCTCCCACCCGGCGCTGGGCGATGAAGTCGGCTCCTGGGTTCCCCTGAAAGATCGCGGAGAGATCATCGGAGCCGTACTTCGCACGCGCAGCCACGTGAAACCAATGATTATCTCGTTGGGCCACCGCATCAGCCTGGAAACTAGCATACAC
>VBFM01000023.1:0-13312 GCA_005882595.1 Chloroflexota bacterium | reverse complement strand
ATGCCACTCCGGGGTGCCTGGGGCTGATCGCAGGATCAACGATGTTCTTATCGCTGTCCGGCGTGCACGTGCTCAACAGTTCTGGGAACGACTGCGTGTCGCACATGGCCATGCCAAACCAGAATGCGGGGTGGAGCTGGAAGTTGAAGGATTTCCCGCGCTGTGTCGGGTTTACCGGTGATGGGTCTTTGGGAAGGATGAGTTCATATCTCATCTGGTTGCCTGAACCGGGCGCATTGGAGTAGAAGAGGGTTGATGGCTCGTCATGTCCAACATAGACGTCTTTGCCGAAAACCTTCTCGGAGTCATAGACATCCACACAGCGCTGACTGTCTTTACTACAGCTGAGAGACGCGTGTGGACTAGAGGTATCGGCAGCGTGCGTCGGCTTGTATAGCGTGAACACCGCTGACAGGGAGAGGGCGATCATTGCTGTTAGCATAAATCCACCCAGGATGAGGTACGACTTGGATAGGAGCTTTTCTCTCAAGGGCTTTCTCCTCGTTGAGTAAGTACTAACAATAAGATAAACAACAGCCGATGCGCCAAAGGGAATCGCAGAGTAAATAAAATCTGTCATGACGCCCTAAAAGAAGCATTACCACTTTTGAGTATACTCAGGTGAGGGGCTTGAATATCATTGAGGAATGGTTAAAATCTGGTCAAGAAATGAGCCAGAGGAGGGGGACATGGTAAAGTTTTTATTCTGCGCATTCGTCCAGGCAGGCGGCTCACTTGCGCGGCTTTACGTCACCCTGGTGGTTCAAGCGGCCGCTTGAACCACCAGCAACAAATGTGTGTAGAGTACATTGATACAGGGCTGCCTGATGCCCCGCCTCAGCAGATGCGCGGCAATGGATCTCCCACCAGCATATCCAGCACGCGCATACCCCCGATGTCGGTGCGCAGGAAGACCATGCCTGGTGGGTCGGCCTGCACAGCGCCTATAATGGCGGCTTCGCGGCCCAGCGGGTGATTGCGCATGGCCTTCAGCGCGGCATCAGCTTTGTCGGGAGCGACGATGGCCAGGAGTTTGCCCTCGTTAGCGATGGTCAGAGGGTCAAGACCCAGAATTTCGCAGGCCCCTCGTACCTCGCCGTGTACGGGAATGGCGTGTTCATCGAGGCCGATGGCAACCTCTGAGCCTATTGCCATCTCGTTCAAGGAGGTTGCTACGCCGCCGCGGGTAGGGTCCTTGAGGCAATGCACGCTGGCACCTGCTACTTCGAGCAGCGCGGCTGTCAGTGTATGGAGTGGGGCGGTATCGCTCTGTACATCGGTTTCGATCTCTAGTGCTTCACGCGCCATCATAATGGCGATGCCGTGATCTCCAACGGCGCCGCTTAACAATACCTTGTCTCCTGGCTGCAATTGCGTTTGCCCAAGCAGCCAATTGGCGTGGATAATCCCTACACCGGCGGTGTTGATGAATACACCATCGGCCTTGCCGCGTTGAACTACTTTGGTATCACCAGTGACGATAGCGACACCCGCTTCCCTTGCTGCTGTCGCCATCGACGCAACGATGCGGCGCAGGTCGGCGATGGGAAAGCCTTCCTCCAGGATAAAGCCTGCCGAGAGGTAGAGAGGGACAGCACCGGCCATTGCCAGGTCGTTGATCGTGCCGTGAACGGCCAGTTTGCCAATATCCCCACCTGGAAAGAAGAGCGGACTGACGACATAGGTATCGGTGGTGAAGGCCAGGCGTTGACTCGTTCCATCCAGGCCGAAGGTTGCTGCATCGTCCATCGCATCGAGCAGCGGATTTGAGAAAGCGGGCGCGAAGACGCCCTCGATCAGGTTATGAGTGGACTTGCCGCCGCTGCCATGACTGAGCGTGATTTTTTCGTCGCGCAGGTAGAATTTATGACGGCGGGCCTGCCTTGTGCGTTCGATCTTCTTCAGCACATCGCCGATGCGCTCGCTATTGCCTGGTGTTGACGTATCCATACAAACCTCCTGGAGTCCGGTCTTTTACGAAATATCTGTGCCTTCGCCCTTCTGTAGGGACAAGGGGCGGTGTGAGGCGGATGCGGGGGCCTTGTGCTTGTCCCTGGGTGGCCTGCTCGATCCCCAGGGAGGACAAGCACAAGGCCCCCTCTCCACGCCTCTCCACTCCTTGTCCCTACGACCCGGCCATGGGGAGAACGTTCAGATGCCATAGAGAAGCGACCATAATTGAAGTACGCGGCGCAGGCGCCCTCCGGCGACACCATGCAGGTGCCGATGGGTGTTTCGGGGGTACAGGCGGTTCCAAATACCTTGCACTCCCAGGGTTTAATGACGCCCTTGAGTACTTCGCCGCACTGGCAGGCCTTAGGATCGGCGACGCGCAGGCCTGGTACCTCGTAACGCAGCTCGGCGTCCCAATCGGCAAACTCTGGACGGAGCTTCAAGGCGCTGTGGGTGATGAAGCCAAGCCCGCGCCACTCGAAGAAAGGCCGCAGTTCCATCGTTTGCGCCATCGCCTGGAGCGCTTTGACGTTACCCTCCGGTCGAACCACGCGCGCGTACTGGTTTTCTACCTCGGCACGGCCCTCGGATATCTGCTTCACGATCATATAGACGGACTGGATGATGTCGAGCGGCTCGAACCCTGCAATCACGACCGGCTTGCTTTCCGTAGTCTCTGGCGATGAACTCATAGGGCCGGCAGCCGACCACGGTGGAGACGTGTCCGGGGCCGATGAATGCGTCCAGACGCAGGTCGGGCGAGTCGAGCAGGGCCCGAACCGGCGGCACGATAGTGACATGATTGCAGAAAACGCTGAAGTTAGAGATGCCTTCTCGCTTCGCCCGCCGCAGCGTCAAGGCGGTCGAGGGGGCGGTGGTCTCAAAGCCGATGGCGAAGAAGACCACCTTGCGGTCAGGATGCTGCCGGGCAAGTTTGAGGGCATCGAGCGGTGAGTAGACAAAGCGCACGTCAGCGCCATCAGCCTTGGCATCCAGGAGACTTCCCTTAGAGCCTGGCACGCGCATCATGTCACCAAAAGTAGTGAAAATAACGTCGTCCATGCGGGCAATGGCGATGGCATCGTCGATGCGGCCCATGGGCAAGACGCAGACAGGGCATCCTGGTCCATGGATTAGATCAATGTTGTGCGGCAACACATCCTCAATGCCATGCTTGTAAATGGTGTGGGTATGTCCACCACAGACTTCCATCAGCTTGAGAGGCCGGGAACCGGATAGTTTGGCAATCTCACTCGAGATACGTTTTGCCAGCTCTGGATCGCGGTACTCGTCTACGTATTTCATGCTCATTGGGAATTCTCCTTCCTGACTAACCTATGGATCACCTCTATAAGTGCGTGGTAGACCGTTGCCTGCGCCTCCTGGATACGCGGAATGTGGTCGCTTGGGGAATTGATGCACACATCTACTGCCGCCGAGCGCATCATCTTGCCACCATCGTAGCCGGTTAGCCCTATCGTCAGCAAGCCCTGCTTCTTTGCCTGCTCAAGCGCCTGTAACACATTGATTGAATTGCCGCTCGTCGAGATACCGAGTGCGATGTCGCCTCGCCGCCCGTATGCGATAACCTGGCGAGTATAGATGTTTTCGAAACCGACATCGTTGCCCACAGCCGTGACTACCGCAATGTCGTTGGTCAAGGCAATGGCTGGCAAAGGGACCCAGCCGGGGAAAGGCGGAACGAGCAATTCAGTTACCAGGTCTTGAGCATCGGTGGTACTACCCCCGTTGCCAAAGGCCAGCAATGTGCCTCCCTCATCGAAGGCGCGTGCCATCGCCCGACCGGCAGCAATAATCTGGTCGAGAGAATTTTCAAGGGTCATACGGCGCAGCGCTATCACCTCGCGGCACTTCTCAAGCGTCGAGTGGCGCACCTGTGCCAGCACATCCTCTATATTCGCCTTGCCTCCCTCAAAGAGAAAGGGATAAAAGAGCCGGTCGTACTCAGACCCTTCCGTATCATGCATCGCTTGCCTCGCCAGCGTCGTTGGGGGAATGATGTTCAACGTTAGCAATGGCTACACCGCCGTGCACAAGCAGCCAGTCCCCCGGCATAACATCCTCCACAAGGGTAATATCAACCTCCTCCGTCTTGTCCTGTACTGTAACAAATGCTATTCCCGTCTCGGAATCGACCTGCAACACTTGAACCGTCACTGCCTCGTCGGAACAGGTGATACAGTGCCCCTTTGCTCCCTCTGCATCCAGTTCGCAAGTTGGGGCGTCTGGTTCGTGTATCGCGGGAAATATTTCAATGAGTTTGTGATTCGTGGACGCGATAAATCGCGTCCCTACATCTTGCTGGTTACTCATGTAAGTAGTCCTTCGTGCTCAAAGAAAATGTGCACTAGTTCCCATAAGACGTGGTAGAGTGTCTCATGGGTTTCCTGGATGACCAGGGGATCGTGTGCCTGGACAATGAAGCAGAAATCTAGGCTAGTTTCCTTCATGAGGCCGCCATCGCCGCCCGCCAGTCCGAGCGTGAGCAGGCCCATCTTCCTGGCTAGCTCCAGCGCTGCTACGACGTTGGTGCAGTTGCCATCAGGTGAGAAGCCCATTGCCATATCCTGGGGCCGGGCGAGAACCTGAAGTTGCCGCACGAAAGGCATTTCGGCATTGCCCCCGGCCATCAGACCGCTAAGGGTAGCGCTGTCGTTCGTCAGCGCCAGGGCAGGTAGCGCTCGCTTGCCGACGATCACAGGATGCACGAACTCAACCGAGACATGCTGAGCATCTGTCGCCCAGGCGCCGTTGCCAAAGGCAAGCAGCCGTCCTCCCTGGTGAAAGCGGCGTGCCATAGCCCAGCAAGCCTGGGCAATACGCCCTGCTTCAGCTGTGAAGAACACTTCTGGTACGGTCATGCTCTGTTCGAAGCGTGCCGCCACCAGCGCTTTCAGTTCGGCCTGTTCTCTTTCTGTTGCCATCGCATCATCACTTCTATGCGTCCTCGTCGGGAATTTGGTGGACGCGATAAATCGCGTCCCTACATCATTCAATCTGGCTTGAATGGAGCATATCCAATTCGTCGGTGTAGGTTTGACCCATGAGCAGAAGCGCCTTCATGGTCTCATGTGCCTCGACCTCGTCGATCTTACTCATGGCGAAGCCGACGTGGATCAACACCCAATCGCCTGGTCCGATGCCTTCGGGGCGCACGAGCGCGACGCTCACGTTACGCCTGACGCCGGAGACATCCACCTTGGCGATAGAATTTGCATCGTCCACAATGTCGATAATTTGACCTGGAATACCGAGACACATACGGACCTCCTTCATAGGGACGGTATTTATCCGTCCTATCTCTTTTGCAGCCGCGCAGCGGCCACTGCTAACTGACCAAGGCTGAGGCCGCCATCGTTGGGCGGCACACGCCGGTTGATATAGACCTGAAACGACATTGCATCCAGGCACAGCATCAGTTGTTCAAGTAGCAACCGATTCTGGAATACACCTCCGCTGAGAGCTACCATATTCAGTCCTGTCTGCTCGCGCGCTTTCAGGCAGGCTGTCGCAAGCAGTTCTGCAATTGTGCAATGAAAACGCATCGCAATCTCGTGAACTGGTAGATTTTGCTGAATATCATCGACAATGGCGCGGACCATCGAGGTAACATCTAGTTTTGCCGGTGTCTGGTATTGAATGATAAATGGATATGGTTTCATTTGACTGGCATGGCCACCGCCTTGCACATAATGACTGGATTGGGCAAGCATTTCGAGTTCGATTGCAGCCTGGCCTTCGTAGAGAACCTCGCTGCGCAGGCATAGCAGGGCGGCCACGGCGTCGAATAAGCGGCCCAGGCTGGAGGTCGAGGGGCTATTGATGCCTTTGGTGATCATTTGTGATAGGGTACGCCATTTCGGCCTGTCAAGCTGGTGTACAAATGGAATATCCAGCTCCAGGAACGTGTCGCCGTAGGTTTGAGCGAGGTAGGTGGCGGCCATGCGCCAGGGTTGGCGCACGGCCTGTTCGCCTCCGGGAAGCGGCATATAGGCCAAGTGTGCCAGCCGTTCAAAGCCTGTGAGGTCGGCGGCCATGATTTCGCAGCCCCATACAGCGCCATCTGTGCCAAAGCCTGTTCCATCGGCGGCGACTCCGATTACGGGACCTTGCAGTCCGTGTTCAGCCAGCACACTGGCGATATGGGCGTGGTGATGCTGGACGCCGATTTTCTGCGGAATGTCTGTATCGAGGGCGTATTTTGTGGCCAGGTATTCGGGGTGCAGGTCGTAGGCGATGGCCTCTGGATAGATATCGAAGAGGCGCTGGTAATGTTCGATGCCCTCGCGGAACGAGGTCAAGGTCTCCAGGTTCTCCAGGTCTCCGATATGATGGCTGATAAAGGCCTGCCGCCCCTTGCCTATGCAAAAGGTGTTCTTGAGATGACCGCCGCAGGCCAGGAGCGGGAGCGGCAATTCATTCGATAGAGAGACCGGCTCTGGAGCGTAGCCGCGTGAGCGACGGAAAAATTGCTCGCCGCCGGCAGCAATGCGCATTACTGTGTCGTCGCAGCGCATATGAATGTCACGATTATGCGTGAGCATGCCCTCTGCGATAGTTGCCAGGCGTGCTTGCGCGTCATCATCCTGGTAGGCAATAGGTTCGTCGCTGACATTGCCGCTGGTCATCACCAGTACCGCCGGGCAACCTGGAGCGATGGATTGAGCAAAGCTTTGCATCAGTAGATGATGCAGTGGGGTGTAGGGCAGCATAAGGCCCAGCGTGTTGCAGGCGGGCGCTGCTGCCGGGGCCACAGGGCAATCAGGACGCCGGGAGAGCAGTACAATGGGGCGTCGACGCGATTGGAGTAGCTCCGCCTCAGCATCACTTATCCGGCAGAGCTGGTGAGCCGTCTCCAGGTCGGGCACCATCAGCGCGAAAGGTTTGGCTTCGCGGTGCTTGCGTTGGCGCAGCCGCTGCACGGCTTCTGTGTTCAATCCGTCACAGGCCAGATGGTAGCCGCCCAGCCCTTTGATGGTGAGTATGATTCCGTCAGCGAGGAGTTGAGATGCTGCCACAATGGGGTCGGGATCGCGTGAACCATCACGGGCGACGCAAGCGTCCCCTCCCATCCCTTCCGCCACCCCCGCCCCTACGGAATTGCGATTCACTTGATCGTGTAACTGCACCTGGGGGCCGCAGAGGGGGCAGGCGTTGGGTTGGGCGTGGAAGCGCCGGTTTAGCGGGTTGTCGTATTCGGCCTGGCAGGTAGGGCACATGGGAAAGACCTGCATGGTTGTTTTTTCGCGGTCATAGGGGACATCCTGCACGATGGTGAAGCGCGGGCCGCAGTTGGTGCAGTTGATGAAGGGATAGCGGTAGCGGCGGTCGGTGGGATCAAACAGTTCGCGCAGGCAGTCATCACAGGTAGCAGTGTCAGGAGAAATGAGCGCCTGGCGCTCTGCTCCCTTCTGACTGTGGGTGATGACGAAGGCGTGTTCGTGACGTGGAGGGATCGCTTCAGTTGCAACAGAGTCGATGCGGGCCAGGGGCGGAGGTTGCCTGGACAGTGTGCGCTGAAAGCCATCGAGTGCCTCTGAAGTACCCTCGACCTCGATGGTAACACCCTGGCTATCGTTGAGCACAAAGCCGGATAAGCCCCAGTTTAGCGCCTGCCCGTAGACGAAGGGCCGGAAACCTACGCCCTGGACAATGCCCTGGACGATAATGCGCCGTCGCGAAATTGTCGATCCCATCGCGGATGACATGTGGCTTTCCTTTATACGCGTACGCCTTTTACAACTGTGATGAGCCATTCGCACCAGGTATCGAGACCTTCGCCCGTCCGGCAGCTTAGTTCAAAGATACGCAGGTGCGGGTTGATAGCTAAAGCCTGTCGTTTGACCTTCTGCAGGTCATAATCAACGTAAGGGAGCAGGTCGAGTTTGTTCACAACCATCACCTCTGAGGCCGCAAACATCTGTGGGTACTTCGCCGGTTTATCGTCGCCCTCGGTCGTACTCACCACTACGACGCGGGTATCTTCTCCCAGGTTCCAGGCGGCGGGACAGACCAGGTTGCCAATGTTCTCGATAACAAGCAGGTCGAGACTAGCCACTTCAATCTGCGCGAGTGCGTCGCGGATCATGTGGGCTTCCAGGTGGCATGCTCCCCGCGTATTGATCTGGACGGTCTGCGCGCCTGCCGCCTCGATGCGCTCTGCATCAGCGCTTGTCTCGACGTCGCCCTCGATGACTCCAATGCTGAGTCGCCCACGCAGCCGCTCAATCGTGCGTTCGAGCAGGGTTGTCTTACCCGCGCCCGGCGAACTCATGATATTGAGTGTACGGATACCGTGCGCCGAAAGATTCTGCTGAATCTCCCCGGCAATGGTATCGTTAGCTGCCAGGATATTCTGAGCAATGGTTATTTTTACCAACGTTGCAACTCCTACTCGTGGGCGAAATAACGCTTATGAAGACTCGATTTCCATCTCGATGATCTGGAGTTCGGTACCAGAGATGACCTCGCTCGACCATTCTTGACAGGTCGGGCACTGGGCAACGAAGTTCGTGACGGCGAAATCTTTGTCGCAGTGACGACAATATGCGCGGTGAGGCACATCATCGATCAACAGATGTGCACCTGCCAGCACCGGATTGAGACTGACCAGCATCTCGAAGCAGAAACTCAACGAATCTGTGACGACGCCGCTGGCTTCGCCAACTTTGAGCCGCACGCCCTTGACACTTGTCGCGTTGCATTCGACTGCCTTCGCCTCAACAGCCTCGACGATACTCTGGGCGATAGCGTGTTCGTGCATGGCCAACCTCGTTCCAAGTATCTGCCACCCGGGTTACATCGAGCGTATCTTTAGGTAGCGCTGTATATCAGGAAGCGACTGCATAAAAACCCAAACACTTGCAGCAACGATAACGGCTAAAATCAAATACTTGACCATGGTAATCTTCCTTTCTCAAGACTGCTAGTATACGATATCTGACCTTGCGAGCGATTGCTCAACGAGCGAATCAATCATCTTCACCGCCTCATCGACGGCTGCCTGCACCGGTTCGCTCAATCCCATCTGCATCTCGGTGTAGTCATCGCTCATTGGAGAAGGTTCGCAGCCAACAAGCAAAGTATGTATTGGTTTTGCGCCCAACGTCCTGGCGTAGGCAAACACCTTCACAGGGTCCATACTGTGGTTATCCAGAGCTACTCTGCCAGCTTCTACTCCTTTCTCGGGAGTCATACCTGACAAATCTGGCTCGATCAGATAGAGCGTTCCCGGTGAGCCGCCTCTTGGGATGGCATCGACCAGTACAAGCATATTATAATCACCGAGCATGGCGTATGCCAGATCCATCCCCCGAATACCGAAATCGACGACCTGAACACTTTCCGGGTACTGGCGGGACATCAGTCGTTGGGCAACCTCAACCCCGAAGCCATCATCACCCAGAAAGATATTGCCTATGCACGCAATAAGTAAGCGCCCAGGCTCTCGTTCCGATGACGATCTACGGTTCACAGTCCCTTCTTCCATAGCTAATCCTCCAGCGGTTCTACCTCCTCCGGGAAGAAAAAGAAATGATGGCCGGGCAGGATGCGGTCGTCCATCATCATCTGCTCCATGGCGGGATCTTCATCCGCCGTAACGACCAGGTAGATGCGATTCTCGAAATCTTGATGGATGACCTCGACCCGTGCAGTCATGCCATCAAGTATGAAATCGAAAGCGTCGGCGCGGCCCTTTTTGGGATGCAGGCGAACACGATCCCCTGCTCTTACCTCCTTACCAGCAATAGTTACAGATTCTGGCGGTGGGTAATCCTCGCCTGGGAAATTCCAACCCTCACGACGCATCATTCTTTTTCTCCTTCACTGATAGGCCGCAGTTCGCGGATTGCACCATGTAGCTTCATGAATTGCTCGGGTGTGAGAGCTTCCGTCCGCTCCAATATCTCGCGTGTGCGCTCGTCCTGCCGCATCTGCTCTTTCTCTTCATCGGTCAGCGTCATGATACGCAAACTGAGAATTTCATCGATCTCGGTTCCGTCGAAAAGGGCCCCTGGGCTTTCTGGAGCGATCTGTGGATAGTCATACAGGATGATGGGCGATGATACCAACGCATTCCGTTCTCCCTGGTTACCGACCAGCACCGGCCAGGTGCGGAGGTTTTGACATCCCTTGACAAGAGGTTGCAACGCTTCAGGTGGATCCATCAACGAGATGAAGGAGCCTTGCTTTACCTGTAAGATAGTGTGAGTGGAGACGAACGATTGGAACAATACCGCATCGCGCTGGCTCGTCACCCCACCGGTCTCAGGTGTCCTGTTTTCAATGTGAACACTGAGCTTGAAAAGATTTTCACCAACCGGCTCCGCGCCAAGCAGGATCGCTCCCACGATTGGTTGCTGTTCCCGGACAATTTGTCCTGTCGATATCGCGCGCTTATCATCCACCATACGTTCGCCGGGAAAATTGATCTCCACAATTCGAGGGTGGGTGATCAGCTCGCTCAATGAAAGATCGAGCACACTCACTTCGCGCTCTATACCCTCTTGCAGTGGTTCGTCAGCAAAACGACTGGCCAGGCTCCACTCACCGACGTTGGCCTCTACATGCTCGTCCTTCACCGGTTCGGGCTGCACAACGGTACGCGCAAGCAAGTGCAGAAACCGTACGGTGATGTCGAGCGATATGTCGTCTACCTGCCCCTTTACCCCCTCTACCAGGCATTCTGTGTGCATTGTCCAGGGCTCTATACCGCCGTTCGCCTCGCTATACTCCCGTGGATAGACCACGCCGAACGTCCAGCGTGTCCGATTCTTGAGGGCGGATTGACGGTACGGATAGAGAAGATAACCCTCGTAGAGTACGGCGTCAGCGATTTCCTTGATTTGCTCTATCCTCATGGCTGCACCTCCTCGCTACTTGCCCGCAACAGACGCTCAAAAGCTTGCTCCCAGGTAGGAAGACCGTGCGTGATCTTATATTGGTAGAGTTGGTCGAAGACATCCTTCGGCAGGCGAATCCATGCACTGTTGGGAAAGGAAGCCTCTATCGCTTCTTTCCAGCGCGCGACCGGCAGGCGGTAGGACGCTTCCTTCGACCAGGAAACCTGGGCGATCTGTACATTGCCTGTCTCGCCTTCGTAGAAGATGGTCCCGCTAAACAGGAAGCTGAGAGGAATTTCACCGTTTTCCAGGGCATTGAAGTACTTGGTGCTCACCACCTCAAAGTCGTAGCTGCATGGGACAGGCAGATCGACGATGGTGCTTCCTGAGAAGCGTGGCACCACCGTGGTGACGTGGGTCCACAGGAAAGTGCGCAAGGTCTCACCCCAGCGCTCCGGCTCACCAAAAAGCTCCTGCAGTTTTGCTTTTTCTTCGGCAGTGTAGCGCCGTTGCGTTACGGTGAGCATGATCTGGCACTTCAGATTGACGTTATGGATCTGCTCTTCCTCGCTCGCGTTGACGATGCGCATTTTGAAGATGAGCATCGGGAGCACACTATAGGCTGAAGCCTCGGCGCCGATTACCTCAAAGCTCAGATCTGGCATTAGCCTCTCCTCTCCCAGGCGGAGCGGCCGTTTGCCGGGTAGGTATCCGCAGAAGACCCCTCTACGACGATCGCCCTCTTCTGTAGGCCTGCAAAGAACTCCGCAATCGCTTTCCAGACCTCCTCTCCACCGCTCAGACCTTTCCACTTGAGCCGGATCAAGCCGACAAGCTCGTAGCAGGCATCTATTGGGACAATGTAGTGCTCACGATAACTCTCACCTCCTCTGTTCTTCACCCGGTTGATGAGGAGCGCCTCGACGTCGGGTTCCAGTTCGTTCAGGATCGGATTGCTACTGGCAAGCGCATCCCAACCTTCCAGGGTGAGCGTGGACTCCATAGGCCCCGCGGGACTGGGATAGAAGGCCATGACATGATGAGCGCTTGTGCTATGAAAGAAATATGCCATGTTCACCGGGATCATCAGGTCGTCCCACTGCTCATCCGTCATCTGGAAATCCTGCAATAGGAGATAGCGCGAGGGTACAAGCTGGTACTTCCCATGCCCGGATCCCGGGTCACCGAAGAGGATTGAGCAAGGAGTACACACACAGATCAATGTATGCCTGGAGAGTTCCAGCAGGTGGCGATGATGCGCCGGAATCTCTACACTGCATAGCTCGCACTGCTCCGCAGGCGGACGTGCTTCTCGCCTGCGCGTAAACTGACGGAGCACATCAAGGGATGAAGCGGAACGATCCTCGGAGTCATTTGTAAAGTCGGATGACGACATGATAACTACCTCATCTTGCGTGTATCGATAGGGTTGGCTGAATCGGCAAAGGTTGATCGTCTTTTGCCAATGCTGACAGAGCCACTTTCACCTTGCCATTCTCCACCAGTAGTGGGACCGGTTCGAGGAACAGGTCAGGGGCATCCAGGCATCGTCCGGCGTGGTAGACATCATATTGTCGTCCGCAAGAGGAACAGCTAAGGGTAGTTCCCTCTAATCTACCACCATCGAGAGACGCATTGCAATTGCCACAACGGTTGTGGTAGGCATAGTAGGTGTCTGCAATCGAACAGAAGAGCACCGGTTTCGTCTGTACGGTGATTACCTTGAGCGTGCCATCAGGGAGGGAGTTTTCTTCTATCAGTCCTTCCACTACTTTCCATCCACCATCCTGTTGCATTGTGCTTTCTTTGCGCCGTTTGGGAGGAACGAATGCCATGGGTATACCTGGACGCGGCGGTGGATCGGTGACTCCTTCTACCTGAAGCCCATCCAGGTCGGGAGCCGCCTTGTAAATGGCCTCTTCAATCGCCAATTTGAGTGTAATAGTTGAGCCTGGACAGCCATGGCAACTACCCTGGAGACGCAGGTGGGCTATGCCATCTTCAACCTTGACGAACTCGACATTGCCGCCATGCGACTTGAGATAGGGCCGTACCTCATCCAGCGCCTGCATGACGCGCGTCTCGATATCTATTGGATGCAGCCCGTGAAGCAGAAATAAGGAACCCAACAGGTCGTCGCTCGCGAAGGTATCGATCAATGCGAGGCCAGATGCTTCCGTCTGAGCGGTAATTTCAAGCAGCCTCGCCAGCCCTTCACCATACATATCCAGGAGTGTCTGGACAAGCTCCTGAGTTGTGTCGCGTGTACGCGGGTCGGGGAACGCGGCGACCTCCTGGATCAGCGTCTCGATACGCGCCGCTTGGTGGTGGTGCTCCTGCACTTCATGTGGCATGAGACATTCTCCTCTATCGCGGGAAACGGCGATAATATTTGACAAAATAAGGTAGTACTAAAATGGAGGGGTGCATAGTAGGTTAGGGGCGACCGCAAGGGTTCCCTGGCCTACGATTCCTGACACTCCTCCATTCTATTA
>VBFM01000475.1:0-4153 GCA_005882595.1 Chloroflexota bacterium | reverse complement strand
AGACCCTCCAGCGTCATGCGAGAGCATCCCAGAAACACCGCGCGTATCGGATACTGAGTCGAGAGCTGTGCCACCTGCGCTGGAAGAAAGTCGACGCCTTCGATCACGTAATGGTCTGCGAGCGAGTTGACGCCCCAAATAAACCGCTCCAGATACGGGAAGAACCATTCTGCAGCCGCTGTGATGGCCTCGGGAGCTGCGTTCCACTCCACTTTGCGACCGGCAGCGTTCGCAACTCTCAAGAGTTCCATCAGAAGGTCCGTTGAGACCCACCCAACTTTCAATGTGGTGCAGAGCCGTTGACCCAGGATACTCTTCCCTGCCCTGGGCGCTCCGCCTACTAAGTAAATCATGTCAAGCCTCTTAAATGGCTAGCTGCAGCTACTCGTTTTTGCCGATCATCACCTCGGTCGATTTGATAATAGCCACCACGTCATCACCCGCCTGCAGGTTCAAGCTCTCGGCAGAGGTCCGAGTAATAGCAGAGACGATCTGCTGCCCATCTGCAAGCTCAATGACTACTTCGGCCATCACTGCACCGAGCTTGACTGACTTCACTTTTGCGGTTAACTGGTTACGCGCGCTAAATCGAAGACCCATTTGAAAAAACTCCTCCTTTAGTGTCGCAAGAAAATCTGAGCATTTCAGACCCAGGTTCAGGCTTATCCTTCACATTGAATACTATACGTTGGCAGCGCAAGTGATCCATATCTTCCTAATCACAAGCACGAATAGGGAAGACATGAACTTAACAAAACGAGTCAACCGCATAGAACAGCATCTTGGCCTCCCTCGTGTAAATTAGCTTACTTCTCCACCCGTATATCCTATAGCGGCATGCTCAAAAATTGAGCTTTCATTTATCTCTTCCTTATTCACCTACCTTGTTCCTACCCCATTCATTGCGTGATTGACACCAGGGTCACGTAAAGTCATCCTTCTCCCACAACGACTCCACTTTTTGTGAGCCCCATAGGCGCGCGAGTTTTAGATAGTCCTGGCAAACCATATTGTAAAGCGTTGACTTGATTAAGTATATGCTTTATAATATGTCCATGGATATGTTTGTTGCGCTTTCCGATCCGACACGACGGGCCATTTTAGAGCTACTTGCCAGCCGCGGCGAGCTAACTGCGACTGACATTTACGAGCACTTTTCTGTCAGCCCACAGGCGATCTCGCAGCACCTCAAGGTCTTGCGTGAGGCAAAGCTGGTGGTGATGGAAAAACGCGCACAGAAGCACCTGTACAGCCTCAATCCACAAACGCTGTCCCAGTTTGAAACATGGGTTCAGCAGACGAGACAGAGGTGGGAAGGACGTTTTGAGGCGCTAGATAAGGTGCTAGAAGCTGAGAAACAGAAGCTTGCGCAGGGTGAGCAAGAGAGGAAATGAGAACATGAACAACATACGGAGGATACCATGAGAAAAGCTTTTCTCAACATGACGATGACGTTGGATGGCTTCTTTTGCGGGCCGAATGGCGAGCTGGACTGGATGTCGCAGGCGCCGGATCAGGAGCTAAACGATGACAATGTTGCCTTCTTTCAAGAAATTGATGATGGGTTTATTGGATACCCGACGGCTTCCGGGATGATTCCCTACTGGCTAAACGTCGCGCAAAATCCTTCGGCCTCAAAGGAAGAGCGGGCCATTGCGCAGGCTGTGAACAGATTACACGTGTTCATTCTCTCGAACAGGGAAGAAAAACTTGCGTGGGAGAATACAGAGCTGCTTGTGGTGAAGAGCGATGACGACCTGGTTGAAGCAGTGAAAAAGATCAAGCAGCAGCCCGGAAAAGACCTGGGCGTGCCCGGCGGCATTCGCACCGCGCAAACGTTTGTGCGGCTCGGCTTGATTGACGAGTATGTGCTGGCGGTCCATCCCGTCGCCATAGGCAAGGGTCAAAGCGTGTTCACAAAGAGGGTCAGCCTGGAACTGGTAAGCCGTACAAGTCCGGCGTGATGCGCGTGCATTACCAGCCGCGTTAAGCGATTGAGTTTGAAAGGAAACGAAGAGAAATGGCAGACAAGAACAAAACAACCATTATCGCAGAACCGGGGAAACAGGAAATGCGCATCACGCGCGAATTTGACGCGCCGCGGGAGCTGGTGTTTCAAGCCTTCACCGATCCAGAGCTGTATGTCCAGTGGCTTGGACCACGAAGGCTCACCATGATGCTCGACACATTTGAGCCAAGGAGCGGCGGGCGGTGGCGCTACATTCACAAGGATCAGAGCGGCAACGAGTTCGGCTTTCACGGCGTGTATCACGAAGTCCGCGCGCCCGAACGCATTATTGACACCTTTGAGTTTGAGGGATTGCCGGAAGCAGGACACGTGGCTCTCGAAACGCTCACCCTGGAAGCATTGCCCGGAGGAAGAACCAGGCTCACCGCTCAATCCGTCTTCCAGTCGGTCGCCGACCGCGACGGCGCGCTCCAGAGCGGGATGGAAGAAGGGCTCAACGATTCCTACGAGCGCCTGACAGCACTTCTGGAAAAGATAAAGGAGAAAGCACGATGACAGATGACTCCACCCATGCTCAAGCGAAGACGCCTCCGCCTCAGCCAAACCCTGCACTCAACCCCCTTAAGGGATGGGTGGGCGATTGGGAGATGGAACTCTCCAATGCGTCTTTTCTTCCTCGTCCATCCGACAGAGGAAAAGGAGGACCGGTCTTGATCGAGTGGGTGCAGGACGGAGCTTTTCTGGCGATGCGCATGGGCGACAAATCGACGAGTCCACCCCAGGCCCTCTGGCTCATTGGCCGGGATGACTCGACTCCCAACTACACCGTGCTCTACTATGACGCGCGGTGCGTTTCGAGGGTCTATGAGATGAGCTTCTCGGAGGGGGTGTGGAAGATGTGGAGGGAAGCGCCCGGCTTCTGGCAGCGCTATGAGGGCACCGTGAGCAAGGATGGCAAGACCATTACTGCCCACTGGGAGAAATCTTCTGATGGCTCCAGATGGGAGCACGATTTCGATGTAACCTATACCAAGCTGAACTAGGACTGGTTTTTGTGTGAAGCAGTTGCTGCGGAGAATCGCATGCACACAGCTTGGAGGACAGCAGAGGAAAAGTTTTATTCGGCCTTTCGGTTTTGCTCGATAGATTGATGTAAATCACGGAATGAAAGGAACTGGCAGAACCTTGGTAAAATCTCTTCCACGGAGGCTTGACACAGAGCATTGCAAAAACCGGCGCAGCGGGAGTGTGTCTTTTTGCTTCGAGATTTCCACAAAACGAGATAAACGTCATTTGGAAGCATTCTTACGGCTCGCGCCTGGCAACAAATCCGTGCTGCCAGGCGTAGACAGCCGCCTGCGTGCGATCCATCATATGCAGCTTGCTCAAGATATTGCTGACATGCCCCTTGACCGTCTTTTCGCTGATGACCAGCTTATCGGCGATCTCGGCATTGGAGAGTCCATCCGCGATCAGGCGCAAGACCTCCAATTCGCGGTCACTCAGGTCGGTAAAGAGGTTCGGCGTGTCCTTCCTTGTGCCGCGCAGTTCCTGTACCACCCGCGAGGCCACACGCGGATGCAGTACCGACTCACCACGAGCCGCCTTGCGCACCGTATCAGCCAATTCGTCCGGGCCAACATCCTTCAACACATACGAAAGCGCACCAGCACGCAGAGCGGGAAAAATGTATTCATCTTCGTGATAAGAGGTGAGCACAATCACCTGCGTATGTGGACTGACCTGCTTCAACTGCCGCGTCGCCTCTACCCCACCAATACCCGGCATTACCAGGTCCATCAACGCCACATCAGGCGCAAGTTCCGCCGCCATGCGCACAGCAGCCTCGCCCGAATCCGCCTCGCCCAGCACAATAAGGTCTGGCTGCAGCTCTAAAAAAGCGCGTATTCCCTGTCGCACGAGCGCATGGTCATCGGTAATCAGAAGAGAAATCGTGTCCGTCATATATAGGCTCCATGTTTCCAAATTAATCAATCGCCATCAAACGCGTAGGGACAGGAGGCGGTGCGGATGGGCGGTGGGGGCCTCGTGCCTGTCCTGAGTGGGTTTTAGGATCCTCAAAAAGGGTCGAAAAAAGGGGCGGCATCAATGCGATTACCGAGGAGGACAAGCACAAGGCCCCCACCTCGCCCCGCTCCACACCTTGTCCCTACGAACGGGGGG
>VBFM01000474.1:11317-12021 GCA_005882595.1 Chloroflexota bacterium | reverse complement strand
AAGCCGTGGTCCGTGCTCGCGCACCTGCCCGTCCTCCAGGACAAGAATGTCGTCGGCGTAGGCGAGCGTGGCCAGCCGGTGCGCCACGACGATGCCAGTACGGCCTGCGAGCAGCCTACCCAGCGCCGTATGCACCAGCCGATCAGTGGCCGGGTCGAGGCGCGAGGAGGGCTCGTCCAGGATCACCAGGTCGGGATCGCGCAGCAAGATGCGTGCACAGGCCAATACCTGTGCCTGTCCGGCGGAAAGTCCGGCACCGCCAGCCAGGAGCGGGGTATCCAGCCCGCGCGGCAGTTCCCGCAGCCAACCGGACAGACCCAGGGTCTCCAGCACGGCGCTAATCCGCTCATCCGACACGCCGTCGTCGAAGAGGGTCAGGTTGTCGCGCACACTGGCATGGAAGAGATGCACCTCCTGGGTGACCAGGCCGATGCGCGCGCGCACCGCCGCCAGGCGGACCGCCCGCAGGTCCACGCCCCCCAGACGCACGAAGCCAGCCAATGGATCGTAAAAGCGCAGCAGGAGCCGCGTCAGCGTTGTCTTTCCGCTGCCTGTGCGTCCCACCACACCCAGCACGCGGCCTGGCTCCAGGGACACGCTGACATCACGCAGGACCGGGGCGTCCTGCGCATAGCCGAATGAGACGCCGTCCAGCTGCACTGCCAGCGGGCCTGGCGGCAGTGCGACGCCGGGGCCATCGGCCA
>VBFM01000474.1:8281-11088 GCA_005882595.1 Chloroflexota bacterium | reverse complement strand
ATCTGCGCCTTGCGCGTTACGACCAGCCACGACCGCATCACCTCGGCGCAGCGGCGCAGCACAAACGCGCCAGCCCCGCTGGCGCGGATATCCTCCAGGCCGGACAGGTATTCGCCCAGGAAGCCATAGAAATCGGCACTGGCCTGGCGCTCTGCGGCCCAGGAGGGTGTGGCAACGGCGCGGATGCGCAGCATGGCTGTCAAGGCCAGCACGACAAAGGCGCTCATCCCAAGGCCCACTCGCCAGTCCACGTGATAGAGCAGCCCGAGCACACCCACCAGCAAGACGCCGTTGCCGAGCACATAGACCACAAAGCGTGAGAAAAAGCGAGCCAGGGTGGCCACATCGCCGTCCACCCGCTCGATCAACTCGCCCGGCGTATGGGCTGTGTGAAACGTGGCAAGTCGCAGCAGGTGGGCGACAAGGTCGGCGCGCAGCGCATTCGTGGCCGCCCAGCTCACATTTTCGGCTACGTAGGTTTCGACGACCGCCAGACCCTGGCCCGCCAGTGCCAGGCCCATGGTCAGTAGCGCCAGGACGATTAGATCGCGCAGATCCCCGCCTGAGGTGGCCTGGTCGATGAAGCGGCTCGCCACCAGGGGTGTGATCACCTGCACACAGATGGTGCCGCACAGGATCACAGCCAGCAGGCCCATCCGCGGCCACTGTGGCCGCAGATAGTGGGCCAACAGCCGCCAGTAGCGGTTTAGTGCCTGAAAGAGGTAAGTAGCCAGGAAGCGCCAAGAGCGTCTCAACTGAACGTACATAAATCTATTTTCTTCCTTTCGCTCAAGAGCGTTGCAGGTACATTTTGCGGAACGTGAGTACTTCCGATCCGCTTGACTGACACGAAGTGTAGACGCGACAGCGTCGTTGTCAAGCGGAATACAGAGATACACACGGTATGAGTGTGCAGCATAGTCTCTGCTCGATATGAACAGAGGAGAGCCCACGATTAGGTATGGCTGTGTGTGGTGGAGAGTGGTGATGCTGAACAGGAGGCTATTAGCTGCTGCATGCGATGAGCAGGCGGCAAAAGTAGCCCTGCGAAGCGGAGTGGCTGGTTGTAAAGAGCGGAAAAGAAGTCTACAGAAGAGAGGAGTACCCCTCTGTAGCCTATCTAAGGAAGAGTATGGTCGCACTTAGAAGAGCGAAATCATAGCGATGACCCGCATGAAAACGACCTTGTTCAGTTGTAGACACAGCTCACTTCGTTTAGCAACACCTTGGTTGTGGCTGAGGGCATGATAAATGATACCTCCTAAAACAAGATAGACGAATAATAACCTATGTTTGCCCGAAAGTCAAATTTTTATATGAGGCCGTCGGTTGCTTCCCTTGACATCTCGGCAAAATCGAGTATACTTTACTTAAGACCAATCGGTCTTAAAATTTTACTTGTAAAACAGACCAATCAGTCTGTTCAACGAATAAATCTAAAAAGGATGCCCAATGAGCGAAGTTCAAACAAGTCGAACGCGCGAGATTATCTGGGAAGACCCAACCGCCGCAGTGCAAACAGGGAAGACCATAAGCGGCATAGCGTATCTGAAAGCATTGCAATCAGGAGAGCTACCACCGCCGCCCATTGCCGTACTGATGGGTATGTGGATAAGCGAGGTGAGCGAAGGCCGCGTCGTCTTTGCCGGAATATCATTACAACCCACTTGGAACGGTGCATGGCGGCGTGATGGCAACCTTGCTCGACTCCGCAATGGGTTGTGTAGTGCAGTCGATGCTTCCCGTCGGAACGAGCTATACCACGCTTGAACTCAAAGTCAACTACCTGCGACCAATTACCAGCAAGACGGGCATCGTGTACTGCGAGGGGAAGATCATTCACGTTGGAGGACGCGTAGCTACTGCCGAGGGCCGCTTGACCGGTGCTGATGGGAAACTTTACGCGCATGGCACGACCACGTGCATCATTTTACGTCCATCGTCATCCACGGCTCAGGAGTAAGTTGCACCTTCTGCTGTGATGGGTAGTTACAAAAGGAGGCGACAAGATGTTGAAAGAAAGGGAGTGTACTGCGGGCGACCAGGAGTTTCCTGGAAGTACACGCGTTTCCTGTATTAGAATGTATGAAACACCTGCAGGGCCGCTGCTCCTGCGTAGTTACTGTTCAGCCTCCCTTGTAGAAGGTTTGAGGGTCGATGCAGGGCTGCGCGCCTTCGCTCGACGGCCGGAACGCGAGCATCAACTGTTGCTCTCCATTGCCCGGCAGCCGGAGAATATGCTGACGCTGGCCTACACAGCTACGGGCAAGATTGTTGGCCAGGCCACTATTGCGCCTGTAGATAACTGGTGGCAAGATATTGGCAATACTTATGAGGTCGCGGTTGAGGTCAGTACAGGCTGGCGCAAAATGGGCATTGCGCATCAACTGCTCTCCTTCGCGCTTGAGTTTGAAGCCCTGGAGGAGTATCTTATTCTGGGACTGGGTCTATCCTGGCACTGGGATATGGAGGGATTGGGCATTTCCCGCTATCGCTATCGAGAGATGATTGCTCAACTCTTCGCGGCACACGGTTTCGCTGAATATCTGACCTCCGAGCCAAATATTCGTATGGACCCGGCTAATATTCTGCTGGCTCGTCTTGGCAGTCGTCTTGAGCATGAGAGCATGAACCGGTTTTTCCAGCGCTTACTTCAATCGGACACGCTGCCGGGGCTTTAGCGGGAAAAGGAGTATAGAGATGAGTAAAGGTGAACTGACGCGCGAGAGAATCCTCGCAAGATCGGCGCAACTCTTCAACCGCCAGGGCTACTTTGGCTCCTCGCTGGCAGATATTATGCGCGAGAC
>VBFM01000474.1:7678-8207 GCA_005882595.1 Chloroflexota bacterium | reverse complement strand
CAATTCTTTCTGTCTTTCAGTCGATTGCGGATGACCCTCCCGTAGCAGGTGGTTGCCCGATCCTCAATACCGCTATTGAGGCCGATGATGCTCACCCGGCGCTGCGAGAGCGCGCTCGCGGGGCGATGAATGACTGGCGCACCACCATTTCGCGCATTGTGACCAGGGGGATTGAACGACAGGAGATTCGCCAGGGCGTAGACGCGGACGAGGTGGCGACACTCTTTATCTGCATGCTTGAGGGCGCGGTGATGCTGAGCAGTCTCTACAAAGATGGTATGCATATGCAGCGGGCGGTGAAGCATATGACGAAGTATATCGAGACAGACCTCGCTCCTCATGAGTAGGGACAGGGAGGGGTGCGGATGAGACCACCTCATAACATATTTTACGTAGATGAACATCCCAACTTGGCTAACCTACCCCCGTTTCGACACCGACTCACATGATGGGTGACGCATCTTGAAAGTATTCATTCGAGTCAGCAGCGCATGGAATCGGCATGACGTAGGAGCCGCTCGACGATGGT
>VBFM01000474.1:6972-7618 GCA_005882595.1 Chloroflexota bacterium | reverse complement strand
ACCCAGCCCACAGTGGTAGAGCAGGTAAGCCAGTCGCTGCTCACGCGCGCTGGGCAGCATAGTTTGGAGGCCCTCCCAAATCTCGTTGCTGTCAATCTGGTCTTCCACGCGGGGCTCACCTGTTAGGCCTGACACAGGCCTCAAGATTTCTCTTGGCTGGGAAATGGTCCGCAGTGTGTCCAGGATGGCCCCATGAAGACTCGCTCGCAAGTACACCAGCATCGCGGCCTGCGTCTCGAATGCCATCTGCGCCTGGACGGCGGCCTGCCGGAATCGCTCAAAGGCCTGTCCCACCAAGTGCTTCTCACACAGCCCTCGACACGCAGCCCCTCTGCTTGGATGCTCATGCAGCCAGGTCAGTACGGTCTCCTCCAGGCACTGTGTGAACCCTGCCCAGGCATCCTGATCGCCGCGTGCAATCGCACGGCGCAAGAGTCCCAGGCTATACACCTCGAACGTCTCGTCTCCATCACATCTCACGTTGATGCTCCTTGTGTTCCAACTGGTGCAACGCCCTTTCTACAGAGTGATCAAGGGTCTCTTCCTCTTAACCATCATTCCACTGTAGCCTGCTGAACCGCTTGTATGGCCGCTGCATAATCTGGCTCACGCAGCTGATCGGCGATGTACTCGGCGTAGACGAGGT
>VBFM01000474.1:4763-6943 GCA_005882595.1 Chloroflexota bacterium | reverse complement strand
TCCTTGAGCCACACGCCATAATCCTGACCGAACTGCTCACTGCGATGAGCCGAAAGAGCCTGGTGTAGCACGCCCGCGTTCTCCTGCCAGCGTGCTTGCATCTGGGGCGGATCCATGCTCACGTTGTAGATGCACGCATCCGGTGGCAATGCCGCACAGTGAGCTTCCCACCGGTGAGTCACCAACTGGCAGAGCGGCCGTTCAAGGCCGTGCACGATGTTGAGCAGGCGCACCATTCCTGCCAAGTCGGCCAGGTGGATAGTGCGGACGACCATATCCACTAGATCCAGGTAATCCAGGGAGAAGTCGGGGGCTGCCTCTCCCAAATGCAGGTGCAGGCCCTGGACCGTAAGCTGCTCGGTGCCTGCGAATGCTTCGCCGCTGCGCTCTTCTCTGATGGCTTCCCCTCCGATCATTTCTATCTCGACTGTCGCCTTTCTTCTCACTAGTTTAGTCCATGGTGGCTGAGAATGCGCCGTCAGAACTGAGGGATTTTCCGGCAAGAGGAGCGGGATACTCGCAGCGGATGCCTCCTCAGTTTTGAGGGGGAGGTGGGGACAATAAAAGAGCATGCGGGATGAAGAGGAAGAAGCGATGGCGGTCGTCGTGAACCGGGCTGTGCCAGGGAACGTACCTGAAAGGCGTGGCAGCCTCACACAAGGTGGTGTTCGATGGCATACCGGGTTGCAGCGGCTCTCGAGGTCACTCCCAGCTTGCTATAGATCGAGCGTACATGGAAATTGACGGTGACCACACCGATGACAAGCTGCTCGGCAATCTGAGCGCTGGTCAAGCCCTGGGCGAGCAAGCGAAGGATCTCTCCTTCACGTGACGTGAGCCCAACAGGAGGGTCACCTGACCTCGTTTGAGGAACTGGTCGAGCTTCTGAGGGTATCGGCATCGTTGCTCGTCCTTGCGCCCAAAGCACTTGCTCTGGCGTCATGGTGCGTCCTTGCGCCCACACTAAGGCAAAGGTTCTCCCGCCGAGTTGGGCACGCGCGGCAGCGACCGAGCGCTCAAAGTCGGCGCGATAGACGGGCGGGATAGGCGCCCCCATAGCTTTACGTAGGGACTCCACCACACCTCCCAGGCGCGCTGCCCACTCGAATGCTCCCTGAGCTGCTGCCACTGCTGCCAATCCTTCAAGATTCGGAGGGATCACCGGTTGATAGCCTATCTGTCTCGCTATGACCAGGCTTTCCTCATAGCACGCCTGGGCCGCTGCATAGTCACCCTCGGCCGTGGCAACCTGCCCTAAAATAAGGAGCGCATCCGCCGTGTCTTGTTGGTAGCCTTTTACCCTGTAGAAGGCCAGTCCTTCCTCGAGGATGGAGCGTGCCCTGTTCCTGTCGCCCTGGCTGAGGGCAACCTTCGCCGCCAGGTGATTCGCTCCGGCCAACCACATTTCATGAACTCCACTCTCGCTCAAGCGCGTGCGACATTCTTCGATCAGGTCGTCTACTGCCGCTGCATCGCCTTGCGAGACAAAGAGAACCTCCGCTAAAGCGAGAAGCGCGTGGTAGCTACCAAAGTTGTCTTGGAGCTCCCTTAAGAGGGTCAGGCTTTCCCCCGCACAGGCGCGGGCTGCGGAGTACTCACCCCGCGCCTGGTAGACCTCCACCAGGTTGCAGAGTACATAGGCGCACATCAGCTTGTCTCCTGCTTCACGAAAGCGTGTCAGGCTCTCCTCAAGCAGCAAGCTGGCTCTCGCATACGCACCCTGGCCAGAGGCTAGCATCCCCAAAATCTGGAGCGGCTTCCCGAGATTGCCCGTATCACCAAGTGCCCGGTAGAGTGCCAGGCTCTCTTCCAATCGCCTCTCTGCCTGCACGTAGTCCCATTGATTCAGGAGCAGGCTCCCCAGACCATGGAGTGCAGCTGCGCGCACAGCTGGGGTAACCTCGTTTAGGGCGAGCGCCCGCTCCAGCAGAGCCCGTCCCTGGCTCCAGTAGCCCTGGACAAACCAGAAATCCGACAGCGCCGCGCACAGCCGCAAGGCCTGTTCTGCTTCTTTGCGCTCGAGCAGCCAATGCACTGCCGCTCGCAGATTCTCATGGTCCTGCTCCAACCGGGCGAACCACCCCTGCCCCTGAGTACCGAACAGTTCCGGTGCTGCCTTCTCCGCAAGTTGCAGACAATACGTGGCATGAGCTTGCCCAACGGCTTCTCCCTCCCCACTA
>VBFM01000474.1:2595-4711 GCA_005882595.1 Chloroflexota bacterium | reverse complement strand
TTGCAGCAGGCTTTTATCGGTGAGTGAAGCCACTCCATCCAAGACCAGTTCCGCTTCAACACCAAGCGTAACACAAACTGCCTCCACCGCTTCGAGCGTACCGCCGCCGACGAAGACGGAGAGCCGCCTGAACAGGCGCTGTTCAGGTGCATCCAACAACTGGTAGCTCCACTCGATGGTGTTACGCAGCGTCTGCTGCCGGGCTGATACATCTCTTGTTCCACTCGTTAACACCCGCAAGCGGTGGCTGAGTCGTGCAAGGAGGACTTGTGGTGTGAGCACGTTGATGCGAGCAGCGGCCAGTTCTATTGCAAGTGGTAAGCCATCCAGGCGAGTACAGATCTCGGCAACACTACTGGCATTGGCGGAGGTCAGCCGGAAGCCGGGCTTGACGGCCTGCGCACGTTGGAGGAAGAGGTCTACCGCCGCGTACTTTGCGAGGGCGTCGCTCGCCGGGAGGTGGGTGAGGTTTGGCAGGCCCAGAGGCGGGAGCGGGAACTGGTGCTCGGCACGCAGGTGCAACACTTCACGGCTGGTCACGAGCAGCTTCAGCTCGTGACACGCTTCCAACAATTCAGTGAGCAAGGGAGCGGCAGTGATCACCTGCTCAAAGTTATCGAGTACCAGCAGGAGGTGCTTGTCTTGCAGGGACGCTTTCAGGAGAACCTGGAACGTTTGGCCTCCCATTTCTCTGAGTGCCAGGGTCTGAGCAATGGTGAGGAGAACCTGATCGGAGTCGCGCAGCGGTGCAAGGTTCACAAAATAGACACCATCAGGGTAGCTCTCAAGCAGATCAGTCGCTATCTGAAAAGCCAAACGCGTCTTGCCAACGCCCGCAGGACCTGTAATGGTCAGTAAACGCACCTCGGGACGCTGTAAGAGCTGCTCTGCTGCTGCCTCGTCTTGCTCGCGTCCGACGAGCGAGGTGAGTTGGGGCGGGAGGTTGTGTTTTGGTGCGGACTCTGGAGATGTGAGCCGCTGTGTGGCGATCACGTTCGGAGGCTGTGGGGTGATGGAAGCCTGGCGGGCCTGCAACGTCTCGTTTCCAGACGCCTCCCGATCTGACGTGGCGCTCAGCTCAGAAAGCAATGCTGCCACCGAGTTCAGACGTTCGAGTGTCACATCGTGCGACTTGCCGAGATAGGCGCGGTGTAATTTCCCATTCCGTTTGCGGTAGGCCTTCCAATAGGCTCCGCTATGCTGCCTGGGTTCTTTGCGCGCAGTGAAAGTACCTACGTCACTGATAAAGGCAAACGTTGAGACCTCCTCCAGCCAGGCGTACCAGACAGGCGTGTCCACTGTGAACTGCTGCTCGTGTTTACCCACATACAAAATCAGTGTCCCGGCTCGTACCACCGGAGTCGTTCGTGCCATCGTCTTAGGCTCCTTTCCCGCAACTATTCCCACCTACGACAACGAGCGCAGTGGGGAACTTTTTGCCAAGTCCCCCATGAGTAGTCTATGCGTAGCCCTTCCATAGTAGTATCACGGTCTTCTGCAGCGGGTAGAATATAAAGGTGGTGCCGGTCATTTCCATTCTTGGCATGAATACTGTTGCATTCTCCATATTTGCTCCCTTTATCGATATCTTGTTGGTAGGCTTGCTTGTACCATATATTCCTTTGTAAGAATAAGTAATTGCCGCTGGAATGGCAAATAGATTGGTCATACTGGAGTGCCATCTACGTAAAGTACGTTATGAGGTGGTCTCTTGTCCCTACGAATGGTCGCGGCGTTCGTGGTGTTCTCGCACCATGTCGATGACGATGGCCAGGGCGACCACGAACGGTGCATCGACTCCCTGGGCGACTTCGACCGCGTAGCTATCGCGGAACAGGGAGAACTGGCGGCCTATCTGTGCCAGCAAGTTGCCATTATCGTCGCTGACCGAGAAATTCCAATTCCAAATATCGCCATCAACGTGGAAAATCATGCCGTTGGCGCCCTCGATTTTGAAGCGTTCGCCGAACAATCTGAATTGCTCGTGCATGCTGGCCCAAAGCTGACCATTGCGGTAGATTTCGTAGTGGGGCAATAGTGAAAGCAGGCGCTGTTTGATATGTACCAGCTCCTGCCCGGTTCGAATATCAAACATCACCAGGGCGTCGCCAATATG
>VBFM01000474.1:0-2565 GCA_005882595.1 Chloroflexota bacterium | reverse complement strand
ACCCGTGTCATCGCGGACGACAAATGCCTCGGTCAGGCTCCATGCTCGCTCTCGAATGTGGAAACGCATAAGCTATCGTGCTCCTTTTTTCGGCTCTAAAAACTGTTCGGCTGTAAACGTTCGCAAGTCGCCAATGTGTGGCACGGTGATATCCGGCGTAAAGTTTTCAAGTTTCACCGCGTATTTGCCCTGCTGCACAAACACCGTTGTTAGTGTATTCCCCATCTTCGACTTTGCATCGGCCAGAATTTGCGGCTTATCATCGATCACCACGTAGTGGTCAGCAGGATACATTTGTTTGATCTCATCCAAATGCTCCTGTTTATGCTTGTAGATCAGCACACGGCCCTCCACTGCTTCTGCCAAGGCACTGCGAATAATCTTTTCGGGCTGGAAGCACGAATCCCCATCGGAAACAATCATGGTCAATCCCAGGGTTCTAAGGTGATATAGCGTCTCCAGAGCATAAGGGTACAGCTTTTCATGAAACGGGTAATTGTCAAAGATCGAGACGACATGCTGGTATGTTTCCTCGTCCAATTCTGTCAACGGCGTTGTTTCACGTAGCCACTTCAGTGCCAGCGGGATATCGACCACATCCTCCTGCTTGCGCGCCTCTTCATACAGCTCCCAGAAGCGGTCCGCGAGTTTGTCTCCTAACTCGGCCCGGAGGTGTCGATCCCAGTCTTCTTTCACCTCATCATTTGCGATGAGTGTATTATCGACGTCAAGTAAAAAAACGAGTGTTGCCACAAACTACCTTCTTTCTGGCATCAGCGTTGGTGATGCCATAGTTATGGTTAGCGAGTTATGTGTTATGTTAGTAGGGACAACGTACTTGCTCCTACTATAATGTATCACGAACTTGCTCATATGTTACGTTACGATAGTGGACGGCAATCCGTTAGAGTTGTTCTTCTGCTGGTTTCTGAGGAGTTGGTCCTCCACGGGCTACGATGACCCCGCCCACAATCACCAGCACGCCTCCCGCCACCTCTAGGAGCGTGGGCGTCTCGTGCAACAGCACCAGGGCAAAGAAAGCTGTAAATAGAGGGATCGTTTGCAGTATAGCTGATGCTTCCCATGCTTTCACAAAGCGTAGTCCTGCTTGCTGTGTAATATACCCTACACAATAGCTGGTGACGATGTAGAGTACGAGCGTCCAGGCGATGGACCAGGAAAGCGTTCCCTGGATCAGCGATGATTGGAAGAAGAGCAGAGGTACCACGAAACAGGCTCCCAGCAGTAAACGCAGGGCGCTGAGTTGAAGGACATCTGCCTGCCCGACAAGTCTTTTCGCTGGAATGAGGCCGAAGCCATATCCCAGGGCGCCGCCTAGCACCAGTAGCGCTCCTACGCCGCCACCTTGCCACACCTGCGCCTGCCCAACTTGCAGGACGACCAGGACACTGCCGATCAACAGCAAGCCGGTACCGACCACCTGCCGCCAGGTAAGCCACTCGTGTAACCAGAGGGTGGCGAAGAGTACTGCCGCCGGTCCCTGGGCTTGCAGCATCACCCCTCCTATAATAGCGCTCGTGCGAGCAAAGCCGGCTATCACCAGGAGTAGAGGGAGAGTGGTTCCAAAAACGGCCAGCAAGAGCATATTACTCCATGCTGACCACGAGAGGGAAGGCAGCAGTGCCTGTCGCTTGACGAGTAAATATGCTGCAACGAGCACCCCACCTCCAAAAAGCGCCAGGAAACTGATGAGAAATGAGTTCAAGACACTGGTGATCAGTTTCGCGAGTACAACGCCTAGCCCAAATACGCATGCTGTCGTGCCGATATATAACCAGCCTCGTAGACGCAATAGATGTCCTCCCTGTTTAGAGGAGTTCTTCCCCTGTATTTATCCCATACCATAGGCCCATATGCCATTGTACGCCGTAAAGCCATCCTTTGCCACCGAAGTCTTATCTAACTGCTATTGCTGTCTATAATTGCCACCTAAGCTGGATAAGAGTATAATTAGGCACTACTACGAATCGTAATCAGATTGACAGGCAAAATAGGCCAGGGTAGGTGCTGATGCCAATAAAAATCTTCTTTTGTTATGGCCTATCGGTGTGATTCTGACGAAAAGATACAATGTACCAAATAACTAGCAACAAGGAAATACACTGAAACAGGCTTTCCTTGCTTGCTAGCTCATACCCGCATCTTTTGCGCGCAGTATGGCCTCCAGACGGCTGGTTACTTGCAGCTTGCTGAAGATCGAGGAGATGTGATTGCGCACGGTTTTGGGGCTGATCACCAGTCGCTCCGCAATCGCTTGATTCGTGTAGCCTTGCGCAATGAGCGCCAGCACCTCTCGTTCGCGCTCCGTCAGATCAGGGAAGGGCTGGGAAGGACTTGGGAGAGGTGATGCCCCAAAGTATTGCATCAGGCGCTGGGCGATGGCCGGACTAAAAATGGCCTCTCCGGTGCTGACCACGTGGATGGCCTGCAACGTCTCCCTGCCCTCAGCGCCCTTGAGGAGGTAGCCACATGCCCCAGCACGCATGGCAGCAAAGACCGAATCGTCATCATCAAACATCGTCAGCACCAGGATATGAACCTGGG
>VBFM01000022.1:13040-13897 GCA_005882595.1 Chloroflexota bacterium | reverse complement strand
ATAGCCTGGTGTTCTCGATCCAGATGTATCTCGGCCCGTAGCGCCTGCTCGATCAAGGAACCCACCATAATTAGGCAGGCACGCGTCGAGCGTGCTATCAGGCCTTGAGTTTCGAAGTATCCTTTGACAGTATGCGCCTCAGTGTATGCTTCAATGCTCTCTCCCATTTCAAGCAGCAGTTCGGCATGCTGAAGTTGAGTAACTGAAGCATGGTAGTTGAACCCGCCTCGTTCAAAAAGCTCTCTTGCCTCGTTAGACACAGCTAGAGCCTCTTTCAATTTTCCTGATGCACCAAGTATCGTCGCATATTCACGAAGTGCATTACTTGTGTTTAATGATGCACCAAGTCGTCTGCGTATTTCAATGGCTTCGTATCCTAGTTGGCATGCCTCGTCGGCTCTATTTAGTTTTACGAGAACATTAGCTATTTGGAGCTTAAGATCAGATATCAACCTCGGGTTATTACTATTATTCTGTATCAAGATATCTTGTGCTTGATAGTAGCGCCGTAATGCGGAACCATAGTAGCCCTGCGTGTAATCGAAATTCGCCAGGTTAATTTCCGAGTTCACTACCATGTTTGTCTCTTTGAGTTCGATATATGTGTCTTGTGCTTCCTGTTGAAGTCGATATGCCTGTTCGAACTCGCCTTGCCAGGCCAGCGTTGTCGCTTGATTCCCTTTTGCCATAGCGATAGCACGTTTGATGTAAACCTCACTCTGGTCTTTTATATTTGGATAGACCGTCAGCAAGTGTTTGTAAAGCAAAGTGGCGTCATGATATCGCCCTACCTGTTTATATATCCACGCCGTATTATGATCGATAGCGCAAACCCAATAAAGCTCATCCAGGCTTTC
>VBFM01000022.1:0-12840 GCA_005882595.1 Chloroflexota bacterium | reverse complement strand
GCCTTGAGTCCAAGCGCATGCACGTACAAGTTTTGCGTAATCTCACCAAAAAAAATCAGCAGTTCCGAGAGTTTGAGTGAGAGGTGGTGGAGTTGCTTGAGGGCTTCGTCTGCCATCAGATCGCCAATAGCGGCATGGTCGGTTAATTCATCGAGGTGCGCTTCAATGAAGGCACGGCCTTCTTCCAGGCTGCTTTCGCGCAGCTGTGATAAAAATACTGTGTTGTCCATACTCTACAAGTAGCCTTCCCAGAGTCTATGCATGAATAGAGAAGTGCTCATGTATACTGAACCTGCCGCCGGGCAGCATCTACGCCTGGTCGATGTTCAGACCTTCGATGATGACTTCCCGGTCAGGTAAGTGTAGAATCATCACGTAATTACCTGGTTGTATGTCTTCCAGCACGATGTTGCCCACGTCGTCTACCTCGGTAGTGAAGCGAGAGAGGATGTCTTCTGCTTTTTCGCCCCCATCCGTAGGGACGCGATTTATCGCGTCCTCTGAAGCCAAATAGAGACCCACTTTTTCTCCCTCGAAGGCATCAACTGGCTCGTTGGGATCGGCGCTGGTGATGATGCCCAGTAATAGAATTTCGCCGTTGCTGGCGCGCGAGATGTGGAGCGACAGGTCGAGAGTTTCGGCCCGGTATTGGCGGGGCCAGCCTTTTCCAGGAGTCATCGCGCGAGTGGCCGGCTGCGCCTGCTGGACGACAAGGGTGGCGAAAATGCGGCGCAGCGCGGCAACGGGCGACCACGCCCCAGGAGGATAGAGTTCCACGCTCGCCTGGGTACGGCGTATTTCCGCGACTTCATCGGCGCAACTTGGACAATCCAACAGGTGATTGGCGATCTGCATGCGCTCCTCTTCTGATACCACGCCCAGGCAGTAGTAATTCAGGTTGACTGCGCTCGGACAAAGGGTGCGGTAGAGTTTGCTGCTCAAAAGCTCATTGGTCGTGGTGTACATGGCAAGTTGCTGCTGGCAGATGGTACACTGCTCAAGATGCGTGCGCTGGTCTGCTGAAAGTATATCATCGTCGTAAGCAACGCTCATCAACTCTTCCTCGCTAAGAGCCGAGGCATGCATGCGGTCTGTCATAATGGCTTATCCTTCCCCATCGCCGAGTAACCAGCGCAATCGGTCGCGATTACGCCGCAGTCGTTCAACAATATTGCAGTTCAGGCGATAGACTTCCTTCACATCGACAAATTCTTCGGGGCAGCGCAGCACGATTTCTCTGGGTTTGAGGCCGCAGTAATACAACAGGTAGGCAGCCCGTCGTTCTCGCTGGTCGGCCAGCAGGCTCGAGATGATCTCCCATGTCACAGAACTATCATGGCTATCCTCTACCGCGGGCTCCTCAGGAAAACCCGGGTCGGGGAGCGGCACATTTTTTGAGCGCAGTTGTGAACGCAAAGTATCGGTGAGAATGCCGTTGAGGGTCGCGTGTAAATAGCTCAAGGCTGCGTTCAAACTCGAAAATTCTACGCGCTGTGAGCGCACGGCATACCAGAAACGCGAGAAGGTTTGTGAGACGTAGTTCTCTTCTGTATCACGCTGTAACGCGATATCGTTGCTGGGATGACTGCGCAGCCAGATGCGCACGATCTCACCGAAACACTGTTGCAACGCCGACCATGCCTGGTCAATCTGTTGGGCGATGGCACGGCGGAAAATTTCCAGGCAAAAGCGTTCGTCGGCGGGCTGCTTGCGGCGATGCTTGTTCAACTCGTTTCCACAGCGGCTCTCAAGCAGCGAGAGATCCATCGAGCGTAACGCTTCTTCCATACGAGTACCCATCGTTCTAACCTGCTTCCCTTTTCGCGTATGCCAGTAATGTTTACATGCTTAGAGATCCATGCTGCACTGCCTATACAAAGAGACGTTGGAGACCGCAACTTTTCCGATACTACTTGTTCACGTCTTATACTATTTTGCGCCGAGGGAAGACAAACTAATACACTTGAGGTTAAATATGCATAAGAGCAGTACACCTGTATACCGCACTTTTCATATGCAGCATACTCCATCGCTCAAATTCCTGTCAAGACAAATTGCCCAAAAAGCCAGTAGCTAAAAAAAGAGCAATCCCATCGTCTACATCATGACAGTTGTTTCTGAGATAAAAATGTATCAACAAAAACTGAGAAAGAATGTATGTTATGATGTACTTTCGGATCGCATTACAAACGAATTACACGAATCAAACGAATCAGATGGATCCGCTGACAACCTGGAAGTGGCGATCTACTACGCTGACCTCACTTCAGGCTGTGCAAATGTTCCTGAGGACATATAGCTGTATGCCTAAAGAGCGGGTGCGTGTGTTCATGGCTTCATCGGCTGAAGCCATGGACGAGATGCTCAATCGTCAGAACCAGGGATTGGTGTCCAGTTCCATTACTATAGATGAGTTCTTACAGCGCAAGAAACTGGATGCACTCGAAGTGAAACGCTTAGAGTTCGAGCTTCGGAGTGTGGGAGATCACGATACGCCCTACACCTTCGCGCTCCCTACCACCATGCCGCAGAAGCTCGCCTGGACGGTTTTACTGACGCGCGTCCAGAGTGGTGAACTCCAGCCATAGCCGTTCATTGCTGGTAGCCGTACTGATCCTGGCTGCCCCGCGTGCCGAACCGGTCCTTATCGCTGCCCTTGCGAGAAACGTCGCCAGGTTTAGCCAGCGGTTCTGCGAGGCCATAAAGACTTTCGTCAAGATCGTACAGTCCTTCGCCGCCCGCAGTATCGCCCGGATTTTCCGTATCATCCAGGTCACTCGTGTCATCCGGGTTACCGGTATCACCCAGGTCACTTGCATCGTCCAGGTCACTCGTGTCATCCAGGTTACTGTAGGGGTCCTGGCCGTCTACGTCGCCAAACTGATCCTGGTCGCCATAGCCATCTGGAGCAGTTCCCTCGTTGGGATCATAATTGCCGTGAGGCCCATGGTAACTGTATCTTTCCGGTCCCGCAGCATTGTCCATCTGCCCTTGATCGCCTTTTCCACCATACAGTGGACTTTCGCTCGCATTGCCTGGCTGAGGATTGTTACTTTGTTGAGCTGTCTTATTCTGTTCAGCCTGATCGCTCGATTTATTTTGTTCCTGGTTGTTCTGCCGTTCTGTTGTCATCTTTGTTACCTCATCCTTTCGTTGCAAAAATTGGTACAACTTCCTGGGAAAGCGCACATCTCCTGGCTAACCTCATACGTAGGGACAAGGGGCCGTGTGGGGCGGATGTGGGGGCCTTGTGCTTGTCCTCCGTGTTTGTTCGATTCCCCAACCAGGACAAGCACAAGGCCCCCGCCCATCCGCTGCCCCGCCCCTTGTCCCTACGCCAACCCCAACAATTCCATAACTTGACGCTTATTGTCATTACGAATCATACCCTTATAATAGGAACATAGCTATGTGTCCGTATAATTCCATCACACTGCACTTGTGAGGGCACCTATCCGTCCTGCCAACACGCTGCTGCCCTCTCAAGCAGGACGGACGGAGACGGCTTGCCGAGCAGATTTCTTCGCTCGATGCTCATCGATTTTTTGCATAACTCTGCGATAGAGAAAGATCAGGAAACCGAGCAAGATTGCGCCGGAGAGGTATCCGCCCAGCACATCGGTGAGCCAGTGTGACCCCTCGTAGATACGCGAATAGCCTATCGTTGCGATGACCAGGACGGCAAAGACCTGGAACGGGATCAAGACCCAGCGATAGCGCCACCGGCGTACCGGTTTGCTCAAGGACAGGTAAAGCAGAAAGCCGTAGTAGACCAGGTCGTTTTCGACGTGACCGGAGGGAAAACTATGAAATGGCTCAGGTTGATAGACGTGAATGAGCGGCGAGCCTGGACGCGGACGCGCGACAATCAAGCTGATTAGTCCATCAATGCCGTCTAGCACTGCCGTGCCTAAAGAGATGAACAGCCCTGTCACAAACCAGCGCCGAACTTTCTGGATGATCCCTATGAGCGAGAATATCACTAACCAGGCAATTAAGGCTATTGTGCTGGCGATTGGATCGTTCACGAAACTCACGAGGTTCAGCCAGGCAGCTATTATAGGCACCAGGTGGGTATGTTGTACGGTTATCGTTGTTTGCAGGTCGAACGGCCAGGGGCCGGGATGGAAATGAACGGTGAAAGAAGCTGCAATCAAGGCAAACAGGCCAAGCACCCAGAGCGTATGAGCAGCCACGCGACGTGTATGTCTCTGGCGATCATTTTCAATAGTGGTTGGTGCTGTATCTGGTATATATTTGCCTTGATAAGGTGTTGTCCTACTCATTAGTATGCTCTCTTCCCTGTTTGATCTCTACACGTATGCCAGCAGAGAAAGGGTGCTGTCTGGTTAGCTCAATCTTCATACTTTAAAAACGGCTACTGCTTACGTCTACCTATATATAGCAGAATAAAAACAACGTATCTGCTGTACGAAAACAAATCTGATGAAAGGAGATGCAAAAATGGCAACTGCGACCATGCCCTGTCAACACTGGGATGAGGCTGGTATTCATGTAATGCCACAGGAATGCAAAAAGCTTTGGATTCCTGGTACATCTACGTTTGCTCTGCTGCGCATCTCCTTTGTGTATGGCCAGAGTCTGCCTTTCCCGCGAGGAGTTCCACCTGGTTCAGGATAACGAAACATAGGTGAAGAAATCTTCTCAACCGTGGGCACTGGCAGAAAAACTCAGTCCCACGGTTTTTTGTCGCTGTAGAAGTCGTCGCTCTTGAAACTGGAAAAGTAGTCGCAATCGAACAAAGAGAGGAAACAATCTCATGGCTCCGAATTATTACCTTTACGAGAAGGCGCTTGAAATGCGTCGTCTTGACCTCCAACGCGAGATGGAGCAAAGGCGTCTGCTGGCTAAACTGCCGAAACGACGCCGAAACATAGGCAAAAATGCAGTCTATGGACTCGGCGCACTCCTGGTGAAACTCGGCATGTGGCTGAAGCAGATCGATCAGCTAAGAGAACCTGTTGGAGATCACGCATGAATCCAACAGACCAACCACGTTACCACATGTAGGGGCGCAATGAATTGCGCCCTCTATCGTGTAAATCGCCCTCCCAGGTGGGTGCAATGAATTGCGCCCCTACATTCAGTCCCTAGTTTTAATGGAACCCTCTTGTCCTTCCCCATTGACACCACGCCGCTCAAGTGCATAATGAAAATAGCATTCCAATCCACATATATGAAAGGCATCATTGAAAACTTCAACACTCCCATCAACAGAGGGGCGTATTACAAATACCTGGCATAGCTTATTTGTTTGTGCATTACTCTTAATCGTTGGCATCAATATACGTTCGGTCATCCTGGCAGTACCTCCCGTATTACCGCTCATCCAACATGATCTGAACCTCTCCTATACAGCTTCAGGGCTGCTCACGGCTCTGCCGATCCTCATCATGGGCGCTACCGCCTGGTCTTCAGGATTGCTGGTGGAGAAGATTGGTGGACGGCGGGCAGTTACCTGGGGATTGCTACTCCTGGGGCTTGGCACTATCATGCGTGGCCTCTGGACCACAGTCTTCTCGCTCTACCTCTTCACCGTGCTCCTGAGTCTTGGTATAGCCCTGACGCAGACAACGGTACCCGTGTTGATCCGCCGCTGGTTCCCCTCGCATATTGGCCTTGTAACAGCCCTCTTTACCGATGGATTGATCATCGGTGAAACAATAGGAGCGGGAGCAACTGTCCCGCTAATGATGAGGTTCCTGGGAAATGATGCCTGGCCTGCCACATTCATCTTCTGGGGCATTCCCCTGGTTGTGTTACTCGCAATCTGGCTCTGGCTCGCTCCGCCTGCGCCTCCGATGACGCTCGCGTCGCTATACCCTGAAGAGACGCGATTGATCGCGTCCTCCCCTTCTGCTGATACTGAGAAAACGCCTATCAAAACTCTCCATTTCGGCTTTCTGCTTGGCGCGGGCAGCCTGATTTACTTTGGCATGAACAGCTGGATTGCTGCGTATAACCAGGCCATTCACCACGCGGACCTCACGCCATTAGCCCTGACCATCCTCAACGCGGCGCAAATACCGTCCAGCCTGGGCGTCACATTCTTCGCGCAGCGGCTGATGGGTCGTCGCTGGCCTTTTGTGTCCGCTGGCTTCATCTGCGCAGCCTCTATTGTAGGCTGGGTATTTGCACCGGCAGGACTGGAATACCTCTGGGCGGCGCTGCTTGGCGCAAGTTCAGCGCTGGTCTTCACCCTGGCTCTCGCGCTCCCTCCATTGTTAGCAGCTCCCGGAAAGGTTGCACGCCTGACCGGGACTACGCTCTCGCTGGGTTATAGCACTGCCTTCGTCGGACCATTTATTGGCGGAGGGCTATGGGATCTCTTCCACCTGCCCGCCCTGGCGTTTCTTCCGATAGGTGTAGCCAGCGTGTTACTCGTTCTTCTCGGTATATGGCTGCCTGAATACGGGCCCTCGTAAGAGATGATACTGTCGGCGACCCCTTCGTAGTCATTGTAAGGGCGGGGGATGAGCGGATGTAGGGTGCAGGGCCCTTGACCCTTGCGGTCGCCCTGCGGTTCGCCAGCAGTATAAGAGATGTCAGAGAATCACATCGACCGAGACATATTGACTGGCCCAGTCGCGGAACGTCCACTTCTCGTCCCACCAGCGCAAGCCATGTCGCTGAAAGAACTCCCAGAGGATAGCGCGGTCCTGGAGCATGTACACGGGAAAACGCTTCGCAAAACCTGGACGAGGTGGTTTTTTGCGCAGGTAGGTTTGTGCGAATTCGCGGGCAAGTTGGGGGTCCCGGGCCAGGTACCAGGCAATTGGGCGTGAAAGGTCCGCCTCACCATCACCAAAGTGGAGTTGCATGAAATCAAAAACGCCGCTGACACGCCACCTATAGTTTTCCTGGGTCAACACCAGGTTATCTTCCTTGTAGTCTTCCATCAACAGGCATGCTTGAAACTCATCACATAAAACTCTTCTGTAGGGAACTGCCACCAGAAATGCGGTCGACCACGCAGGACGAACTCGCCCTGACTACTGGTGACGAACACGTTCTGCCCAAAATTACCAAAGGGGATCGGCTCTGCTTTGATAAAAGTCCCAAGCTTAAAGCGGTCGAGAGCAGCTTGAAACTGGTCGTCTGCGATCACGCCGAGACGCTGTGAGTACATTCTTGCTGTCATGAAAATACACTCCTATCGTGCTAAGAAGTGAAAAAGGCACAAAACACGTATATTTTTCGATGCTAAGGATGAGGTGTTTCTTTTCTGGAGTAGGGTATAGGCGCGACTTATGCTAGCGCAATCATTGCCGCGTTAAGCGCGATGTTACACGCCGCTTCTCGCAAACGTGTAAAGGAAGATGAAGTGGAAGGTGGATAATGAATGCCCAGTTTTACACATGACGAAGCAGAATAGCTCTCTTTCCTGACAGGTATAAGAGCTTTCGCTTTCCCAAAAACGTGGTATTTGCTCACCTGGCTTCTCTCGTCTAAGCTATTCGTCATGTTTTACTACCAACAATGGAAGCATAACTTTTCATAGTGGTGTTGTCAATACTAGCTAGAGCGACCAGGGCTGGGCTTGCCCAGCCCGTACCCTATACGGGTCGTGTTGTGCTTCGTGTAGGGTACGGGCTGGGCTTGCCCCTGCCCTTGCTGGTCGTGCATAATGTTATCAGTGTAGTAAACAGAAAGGAACAGACTTATGCAACTTGGATTGATTGGACTTGGGCGCATGGGCGCGAATATGGCCAAAAGGCTGCTGCGTAATGGCCATACTGTGGTTGGCATGGCACGCCACGACAGCACCGTACAGGGAGCTTTGAAAGAAAGCGCGATATCCTCAGGTACAACCTCGGTGGCTGAGCTTGTCAAGCAACTGGATACGCCGCGAGCTATCTGGCTGATGGTACCCGCCGCCTCCGTGGATGCCACATTATCTGACCTCCTCCCTCTGCTCTCTCCCGACGATGTCGTGATTGATGGCGGCAACTCCTACTATCATGACGACATTCGCCGTGCTGCGGAACTGAAGACCAAAAGCATTCACTACCTGGATATCGGCACGAGCGGTGGAGTGTGGGGTCTGGACCGTGGCTACTGCCTGATGATTGGCGGCGAGGACGCCGTTGTACAGCGTCTTTCACCAATCTTCGAGGCCCTGGCTCCTGGCGTCGGCGCAACGTCACGCACGCCTGGACGCGAGCAAGTCGGCGGCACAGCCGAGAAAGGCTATTTACATTGCGGACCGAGCGGAGCGGGCCACTTCGTCAAAATGGTGCATAATGGCATCGAGTACGGCATCATGGCCGCCTATGCCGAGGGGCTAAACATCCTGCGCCACGCCAATATTGGCAAGCAGCAACAAAACATCGACGCCGAAACAGCACCATTGAGCGACCCGGCATACTACCAGTATGACTTGAACCTGGCAGATGTGTCCGAAGTCTGGCGGCGCGGCAGCGTCATCGGCTCGTGGCTGCTCGACCTGACCGCCAGCGCGCTCCTCAAAGATCCCGATATGTCCAATTTCGGCGGCCGCGTTTCAGATTCCGGCGAGGGACGCTGGACAATTGGTGCCGCCATCGATGAAGGTGTACCCGCCCATGTGTTGACCGCCGCGCTCTATGAGCGGTTCGCTTCGCGTGGCCAGGCTGATTTTGCCAACCGGTTGATGTCCGCTATGCGCTACGAGTTTGGTGGTCACCTGGAAAGGACAGAAGGCCCGTAAAAAGGAGCATTTCACCATGTCTACCACTATGACACCGCTCACAGAGCGCCCTGCATGGAAAGCCCTGGTTGAGCATTACCAGAAAACGCAACATCTGCACTTGCGCAAGCTCTTTGCCGATGATCCTAAGCGCGGCGAGCGTTTCGCAGCCGAAGCTGCCGGTATCTACCTGGACTACTCGAAGAACCGCGTGAACGGCGAAACTATGCGTTTGCTCCTCGAACTGGCCGAATCGTCTGGCCTGCGCGCGCGTATCGACGCCATGTTCCGTGGTGAGAAAATCAACGTGACGGAGAATCGCGCTGTCCTTCACGTCGCCTTGCGCGCCCCACGAGATCAGCATATCCTGGTTGATGGCGAGGACGTCGTGCCGCAAGTCCACGCCGTGCTGGACAAGATGGCGAACTTCTCCGAGCGCGTGCGCAGCGGCGCCTGGACAGGCTATACCGGTAAACGTATGCGCAACATCGTCAATATCGGTATTGGCGGCTCAGACCTCGGCCCATCCATGGCTTATGACGCCCTGAAGTATTACAGCGATCGCCATCTGACGGTGCGCTTCGTTTCCAACGTGGATAGCAACGAGTTTGTGGAAGTCACCCGCGACCTTGACCCCGCGGAGACGCTCTTCATCGTCTCCTCCAAAACCTTCACGACACAGGAGACGTTGACCAACGCACGCTCAGCTCGAGAGTGGTGCGTCAACGCTCTGGGCAACACGCAAGCGGTCGCCAAACACTTTGTCGCCGTTTCAACAAACACGCAAGAGGTGGAAAAGTTTGGCATAGATACCGCCAACATGTTCGAGTTCTGGGACTGGGTTGGTGGCCGTTACTCTTACGATTCGGCTATCGGGCTTTCCCTGATGATCGCCATTGGCCCTGATCAGTTCCGCGAAATGCTGGCCGGTTTCCACACGATGGATGAGCATTTCCGTACGGCTCCCTTTGAGCAAAATCTGCCTGTGCTCTTAGGGCTGATCGGCATCTGGTACAACAATTTCTTCGGCGCCGAGACGGTGGCTATCCTGCCCTACGACCATTATCTTGGGCGCTTACCCGCCTACTTGCAGCAGCTTGATATGGAGAGCAACGGCAAGCATGTTGACCTGGAGGGCAGGCAGGTGAATTACCAGACCGGGCCGATCATCTGGGGCCAACCAGGAACGAACGGGCAGCACGCCTTCTACCAGCTTATCCACCAGGGAACCAGGTTGATCCCCTGCGATTTCATCGGCTTCTGCCAGTCGCTCAATCCGCTTGGGCCCCATCACGATCTGCTGATGGCGAACTTCTTCGCGCAGACCGAGGCCCTGGCCTTTGGCAAGACAGCCGAGGAGGTCGCGGCGGACGGCGTACCCGCGTTCCAGGTTCCGCACCGCACCTTCGAGGGCAACCGGCCAACCAACACCATCCTCACACAGCGTTTGACGCCCGAAACATTGGGCAAGCTGATCGCGCTCTACGAACACAAAGTCTTCGTGCAGGGAACCATCTGGCATATCAACTCGTTTGATCAATGGGGCGTCGAACTTGGCAAGGTGCTGGCTAACCGCATCACCCCAGAACTCGCCAGCGCCGGAGAGCCTGAGCTAAAACACGATAGCTCGACCAATACATTGATCCAGCGGTATAGGAAATTGCGCCTGTAGGGACGCGATTTATCGCGTCCACCTCGGTTATGGATTTTAACGTCAATTCTGGGTTTTAACGTCAATTCTGGATTTTAACGTCGATTCTGGGTTTTAACGCATAAACCTGGAAAAATGGTTGTAGGGGCGCAATTCATTGCGCCCACCTTTTCGGGCCAATGAGGGGAACGAGGGCGCAATTCATTGCGCCCCTACAACTACCTCTTCCACTAGCAGGCCCTGTGAAATCACCCGGCCCACGCATCATTCTGCAACAAGCCAAAGGTGTCGCCCAATAGTCATCAACCTAAGAAAAACCCAACAGCATCCGTAGGGGCGGGAGTGGACGAGGATGTGGGGTTGGGACGCTTGCGTCGCCCGCGTACCCGTTCATCTCACTGGTATCTTGCGGAAACACGACTACCTCCCCACCCCGCGGGCGACCCTAAAGGCCCTCCCAACCCCGCATCATCCTCCCTCGCCCCTACGGGTCATCTGGCCCTGCGCCTGACTTCCCGGCTTAGATTGATGCCTATTGGGCGACCTTCGTGGTCGCCCTATCAAATACCCTCTTCAGAGGAGGGTGTATCAAACTGCGGCGGGAGAGACAGAAACGACGCCCTCGTCGCGCTGGGCTCCCTCCATGCGCGGATTGTGGGCCGCGAGGATAGCACGCGCTCTTTCTGCCTGATCCGGGTTAGTAGCGTGCGCAATAACCAGCGTGTCTCCCTTGTGCACACGCTCGCCCAGTTGCGTGGCTATCTCCTCAGGCATCCCCAGGTGAATAAGGGCAGCGATGAGCCCATCCAGAGCGGCTACTGTGACTGCCCCGGCAGCGGCAAGTCCCGCGCCCGAAAGAAAGACGCCCAGGATCGGACCTGCGACAACCAGCAGGCCAATCGGGGGAAAGAGCAATCCCCATAAAGCTCCTAACACGCCCCCCCAAACCGCTCCGGTTATCATCCCCGCCTTAATGGTGTGCCCTGCATCGGTGTAGATTACCGAGATTTGCTGCTCGGAAAATCCTTCGCGTTTCAGTTCTGCAACCGCCGCCTGCGCATCTTCCGCCTTTGGAAAGGTTGCTGCTTCAAGCCATGTTTGTGCTACCATAGGTAATCGTCTCCTTTCAGCTCATGCTGAGCTATATCTAATGACCAGTGCTCGTCTACGAGAAGACTCAACCCTCTTTACACTGATCCATCTCAATGCCCTTCTGAAATCAATAAAATAACTGCTTTCATTTTTAAAATTCAGCAGGGAAGGGGAGGTCTCCTAAACATAAGTACCGAACCAAGTATACGCTGAGAGTGCCGTCTTGTCAAGTATTTATCCGTATACTCAACTATAAATACGGAATAAAAATAAATTTTCTATAAACAAAAATCCATCGACTATTCTGTGAAACGAAAATATATTTCCTACTGAGAAGAAGCTGCTAAGCAGTAAAACCTCGATCTAACAAGAAGGCTTACAGAGGGAGGTTAAGGCACATATGAGACTTCTCATGAGCATATGATTGCGATGCTTACGTAGTATTCGTTCTAGAGAAAATATATTTTTGCTTCATAAAATAGTTGATGTGATAATATAAATACTTGACAAGTTTGCAATTTCGACCTATACTTTGTGCGGTAAAGATTAAGAAGACCTCAATGGAACAAGCGGGCAGTCTGCTTGTAGCGGGTCTCGCCGCTTTAAGCAATTCTTAAAAGACAGGCCCCACATATGAAAAACACTTTTTGAGGAGGCGTTGAAACTATGCCAGCACTGATGATTAACCCATCCAGTGGAGTATTCATAGGAGATGTCTTTGGTTTCCTTCTCGCACTGCCGGTCACACTCTTTCTCGCATACTGGATAAGTGCAGTGCCAAACCGTTTAGTAGTCGTCATGGGAGCCTTCGTCGGCGCTCTCATTGGCTTTTTTGGCATCCTTGCCTGGGTGGGCACCCTCGTCTACAACACGGAACTGCCAGGTGCCAGTGGGACAGCAACCTTTTTCGGCTCTTTGTTTATCTGCTCGACAGTTGGCCTGGATGCAGCGATCATCACAGATTTGATCGTAGCGCGCCTGACCAGGCGCAGCTATCGTAGGGCGCGGCTGCTTGTCCGCGAATAACATAGAAAGGTTCTATTGATGGAAGAATTTTCGGGAACTGAGACGATTGCCGCCCCCATTGAGAAGGTCTGGGCGTATCTGCTGGATGTGCATAACGTCGCGGCCTGTACGCCGGGCTTTCAAAGCCTGGAAGAACTGGGAGAAGAACACTGGAAAGCGGTCGTTTCCATCGGCGTTGGGCCGGTGAAAGCGACATTCACCCTGGATGTTACGCGACCGGAGAAACATGAGCCGGACCTGATGGTCGTGCAAGCACATGGAAAAGCGCCCGGGAGTACGGCTGAACTATCCGGCAGGATGAATCTTTCTGCCATTGATGCTGCTCATACGCGCATGGATTGGACTGCCCAGGTGACGGTGAGCGGGACGATTGCCAGCGTCG
>VBFM01000021.1:0-10668 GCA_005882595.1 Chloroflexota bacterium | reverse complement strand
AAATAATACCGAGCATTTTGCGCGGTATTTGCACACTATCTCAACTTTATCAATGTAAGCTTTCAGTGTCTTGCATAACGGCCCGCGCAAAATGGGCGGTATTGGGCACAAGGCCCCCTCCCCTCTTCCGCTCTTCCCTCTGTCCCTACGCACGAGATGAGCCTATTTCGTTAAGTTGGGGCGTGCTCCCATTATCATTTGCGCGAGTTGCACGACCATGATACAATTCTGCCACCAATCCCGGTAAATAAATACGCAGAGAGGAGGGCAAAAGCATGGAGCTACAACGGCTTTTTGAGACCCGGCAATCGCGGCGCGATGTCCTGCGCACACTCGGCGCGCTCGGCGCAGTCAGTTTGACCCTGGGAGCGTGCGGATCGAATAATTCCGGCCCTATTCCGAAAAATCCCGACCTCAACATCATAAACCATGTAGTAATCGCCATCCAGGAGAATCGCACCTTCGACACCTATTTTGGCGCCTACTCCAAAGCTGGCAAGTTTGGCATCCCGGCAAACTTTGCCGTACCGAATGGCAAGGGCGGCAAAGTCAAGCCCTATCATTTCACCTCCCGTATCACCAGCAATATTATGCATGACTGGAAAGCCATCCATGGCGAATGGGACAAGGGCGCGATGGATGGCTTCTATACTACCGATGGCAATAATGCCCTGGGCTACTATGATAGCTCCGATATCGCATTCTATTACGGGCTGGCCGATTCATTCACCCTGTGCGGCAACTACTTTTGCTATCAACTCGGAGCGACGCTGCCCAATCGCATCGCGCTCTGGGCGGGAACCTCGGGCGGCATCACCACCGCGAACAAGATTCCGAGAGGCAGCCTGGATTTTCCCACGATTGTAGACCTGTTGGATGCGCACCACATCAGCTGGAAGTGTTACAACCTGGGCCTGGGACTTGGCAGCGTGCCTGAGATAGAATTTTTCAATGCGCTGCCCTTTTTCAAAAAGTGGCAGTCTGACAGCCGTTTGATGTACATGACTATCGTAGCGACCTGGATCATGGCACACTACCGCAGGTTTCGTTCATGATTTCGGATGGCCTCTTCAGCGAGCATCCACCCGCCGATATCCACTTAGGCCAGCACGAAATGGCGAGTATCATCAGCGACCTCATGTCCTCATCGAGCTGGACAAGCTCCGTCCTTTTCCTCACCTACGACGAGGGCGGCGGCTTCTTCGATCACGTTCCCCCGCCGCAGGTGGACGCCTACGGTATGGGGATGCGCGTACCCATGCTGGTCGTCTCACCCTGGGTCAAACGTGGCTATGTCTCCGGCCAACTCTACGAACACGCCTCGATCCTGAAATTCATCGAACGCCGCTTTGGTCTTCGCTCGCTCGCCAGCATGAATCACCAGTTCGACACCTCGACTCCCACCCGGTACAACGACGCGGCGGCAGGCAAAACCGCTGGCCCGCCCGCCCCGCCGCGCGATGGCCTGAGATTTCCTAGAAGTATTCGATTTCTCGCAGAACGGGGATTACCACCCCAATTTGCCGTCCGCGCCGGGGGTTTAGAGACATCGTAATCAGTTCGTCCAGCAATCTATGCCTGAAGGATCACGGGCCTGGTATCTCCAACGGTAGCGCGAACCCCCAATCCAGCAAGATTTTCGCGTCGATGAAGCGGTAATTCTCATCGCGGCTGTGCATCACCACGCCAATGAGGTGATGCCCATTGCGCGTCGCCGAGAACACCAGGCATCCCCCGGCCTCAACGGTATAGCCGGTCTTGATGCCCGTCATGCCCGGGTAGGTGGTAAGCAACTTGTTCGTATTGTCCCATATATAGGCATGATGTAATGCAGTAGCAGGCAAGGCAAAGTGCTGCGTACTGACCATCTGCGCGAAAAGCGGGATGCTTATGGCATAGCGCGCCAGGCGCACAAGGTCGTAGGCAGTAGTGTAGAGACCCGGGATGGGATTGTTATGCGCATCATAATAAGTCAGTCCATCGGGATTGTTGTAATGCGTCTGAAACAGGCGCAGGCGATAGGCGAACAGATTCATCGTATTGACAAAGTTCGACGTTGAGCCGCCCACGGCATCCGCGATGGCAATGGCTGCGTCATCCCCAGAGGGCAGCAGCAGCGCATAGAGCAGCTCTTTGAGCGTCAATTGATCGCCTACGCGTAGGCTCGCGTTGCTACCGTTGTGTAAAGACGACTCGTCAACCGCGTCCTGGTGAACCGTCACCACCGTATTCAGGTCTGCCGCCTGGATGGCGATGAGCGCGGTCATGATCTTGGTAGTGCTGGCCATCGGCTGCGGCCTTTCGCCGTTCAGATCGAACAGGATATGCCCCGTATCGTTATCCAGCAGCATCGCCTCGTTCGCGGTCATCGCCGTTGGCTTGCCTTTCGCTGTGAGAATGGGCGTCGGTTTCGGAGGCGGCGTTGGCGTGAACGGCAGGAAGGTCGGCGATAGGGAGATGGTAGCTTGCTCCGACCCACCGAACAGCCGTCCACCCAGCGGCGTGAAAGCAAGCACAGGCACAGCAATCAACAGGCTGATTGCTATAAACAGTAGGATAATAGCGATAATGCGCCGTATCATTGGCTCAATGTATTCTGTCCATACGGATTATTTATACCGGTTTTGTTATGCCCTCTACCGCCTGCGGCCACTTCGTATGATAATCGGTCACGCGCTCGAAGGCGTCAGCGACACGCAGGATAGTCCCTTCGGCGAAGAAGTTGCCTAGCAGTTGCAGGCCGACGGGGAGACCCTGGCTGAAGCCTCCGGGAATGGAGACGCCGCAGATGCCCGCCAGGTTTGCCGGGATGGTGAACACGTCCTGCAGGTACATCTCGTACGGGTCGGATATCTCACCCAGTTTGAAGGCTACCGAGGGCGAGGCCGGACTGACCAGCACATCGAAACGTTCAAAGGCGCGGGTGAAGTCCTGTGTAATCAGCGAGCGTACTTTCTCCGCGCGTTTGTAATAGGCGTCGTAGTAGCCGGACGAGAGCGCGTAGGTGCCGAGCATGATACGCCGCTTGACCTCCTGGCCGAAACCGTACTGGCGCGTCTTCTCCAGCGCTTCCCACATGTCGGTAGTGTCGCGATAGGAATAGCCGTATTTCACGCCGTCATAGCGAGCGAGGTTCGCGCTGGCCTCGGCCGGGGCAATGATGTAGTACACGGGTACGCCGTATTTGGTGTGTGGCAGCGATACTTCACCCACCTCGGCTCCCAGTTCGCGCAGCGTTTCAATGTCCTTGCGCACAGCCTGCACCACGCCAGGTTGCGTGCCATCCACCCAGTACTCCTCTGGTACGCCGATGCGCAGCCCTTTGATGTTGTCGATAAGCGCGGCACTGTAATCGGGAACGGGTTCGGGCGAACTGGTGGAGTCGCGCGGGTCAGGGCCGGCAATGGCTTGCAAAATCAGCGCGGCATCGCGTGCGCTGCGCGCGAAGGGGCCGATTTGATCGAGCGAGGAGGCGAATGCCACCAATCCATAGCGCGAAACGCGCCCATACGTCGGCTTGAAGCCCACCACGTTGCAGAGTGCGCCAGGTTGACGAATCGAGCCGCCGGTGTCGCTGCCGAGGGCGCCCATTGCCATGCCCGCCGCCACTGCCGCTGCCGAACCGCCGCTGCTGCCGCCGGGCGCGCGCTGCAAGTCCCAGGGGTTTTGCGTGGTGAAAAACGCCGAGTGCTCGGTAGAGGATCCCATGGCGAACTCGTCCATGTTGGTCTTGCCCACCATGACCGCCCCGGCTGCGTTCAGTCGCTCCATCACCGTTGCATCAAAGGGCGGCTTGAAGTCCTTGAGCATGTTCGAGCCGCAGGTGGTGGTGATGCCCAGCGTGCAGATCACGTCTTTGATTGCCAGGGGAATACCCGTCAGTGGCGAGACGGTTGAGCCATTCTGGAAACGCCGGTCCGCCTCTTTCGCTTGCTGCATGGCAAGATCGTCGGTCACCAGGGTAAAGGCTTTGACCTTGTCATCTACGGCGCGAATGCGATCAAGATGCGCGCGCGTCAATTCGACCGAGGAGATTTTGCGCGCGCGCAGCAGTTCTCCTGCCTCGTGTATGCTCAGTTTATATAATTCGGTCATGATTAAGACTCCTCCAACACCGCGGGAATTTTGAGATAGTTATCCTCCTGGTCGGGAGCATTCGCTAAGAGTACTTCGGGTGGGTAGGATGGCTGTGGCACGTCGGCACGCATAATATTGCTCAAGCGTGATGCATGCGCGGTCGGTGAGACACCGCTCACGTCCACCTCCTGCAAAATGGCGATGTTCTCCAGGATCACAGAAAGCTGATTCCCAAAAATGTCGATTTCCTCTTCAGTCATACCTAAACGCGCGAGTTTTGCGACGTGCTTGACGGTTTCGCGATCAATCATTATCTACCTCTGTTCTATGTAACAGTGTATATGCTTCAGGATAGTATTTACATCGAGACGACTGCGGGCCTATTGTAGCATGACATGGGGAAAAAAGTCGAGCGTTATCACCAGCGCATGTGGAAGCCGCTCACATGCTCAGTTGGCTTCCCCCAAGTGACGCGCACATCGCGCACCTGTGCGGCTGATGGACCCCGTCGCAGATACGTCAGCAAATGTTCGAGGGCTGGCCTCGGTCCCTGCGCCAGCACTTCGACGCTGCCATCATATGCGTTGCGCACATAGCCGCGCAGCCCAAGCGATTGCGCCTTTTGCGCCACAAAATAGCGAAAGCCGACCCCCTGGACTCGTCCATGTACGTAAGCGTGCAACTCTTCGAGAGTGTCATTGTTTTTGTTCATGGCCGAATGATAGCATAGCCTGGTTCATCTCGCCAGTTTTCCAGCACAGAAAAACAACTGATACAACTGATACCCTGCTCAAAACACTCTAAGAAGCGGCTTGCGAAGCCGTATAGGTTGAGCTATGTAAAATTCAGGACTAGTTCAGAAATCACCGGTAAAATATGGAAATGTTGAAATAAATGGTTGTATTGTGACGTAGTATTATACACAGCCGACGTGATGCCCATGTTGTGCCGCAATTCCTTCAAGCTTTTGCGCGCACGTGGTACACTATGGGAAAGTCAACTTTGTCGTCGAGAACTCTGCCAGGCAAGCAGAAAAGTTGCTACAATACAAGCAGAGATTTATCCGGTGCCTTCTACTACAGAAAACATTTTAGCGCATCACTGATGATGTCACCTCAGCCAGTTGGAGAGAAATGTATGCAGTCTATACAAGACCTTGCTAGCGCTGTACAGCGAGTGATTAACAATGTCGAAAAGGTGATCGTTGGCAAGGCTGAACCTGTCGCTTTCAGCTTGATTGCTGTCATCTGCCGGGGCCATGTCCTGATTGAGGATGTGCCCGGCGTGGGAAAAACGGTGCTGACGAAAGCTATCGCGCGTTCGATAGGATGCACCTTCAAACGTATTCAATTTACCCCCGATCTTCTACCGAGCGATGTAACGGGCGTCTCCATTTATAATCAAAAAACGGGCAATTTTGAATTTCGCGCAGGTCCTATCCTATCCCAGATTGTTTTGGCCGACGAGATTAACCGTGCCACTCCCAAAACCCAGTCCGCCTTGCTTGAATCGATGGAAGAAAACCAGATTACCGTTGATGGCATCACCCATCTTCTACCTGAGCCGTTTATGGTAATGGCCACGCAAAACCCCATCGAGTATGAAGGAACCTTTCCCCTGCCGGAGGCGCAGCTTGACCGCTTCATGATGAACATCAAACTTGGGTATCCCAAGCCCGTGGACGAGATGAATATCCTGGACTCGCATCAATTTCACCATCCATTGGATGACCTCGCGCAGATTATGACCGCCGATGAGCTGGTGCAGATTCAGCAGCAGGTGCGCAGTATCCATGTTGATCCCTCCATTCGCGAATATATTGTGGCCATCACTAATGCAACGCGCAATCACAATAACATCTACCTGGGTGCCAGCCCGCGTGGATCGCTTTCCCTTTATCGAGGCTCGCAGGCGCTGGCGGCTATGCGTGGGCGCGGCTACGTCATTCCAGATGATGTCAAGCTGCTGGCAAAGCCGACTCTGGCGCATCGCATCATCGTTACACCCGCGGCGCGTGTACGCTCGATTACCTCAACCGCCATTCTGGATGAAATTTTGCAGAGTGTACCTGTGCCCGGCGCGTGGGTCGGTGGTGGAAAGGTGCGCTGATCTATGCGACCCTGGCAAGCGATCATACTCATCATCTTGCTGGCTTTTTTTGCCATCAGCAGCGGTTGGCACGTGCTCTATATCCTGACCTATGTCCTGCTCAGCCTGCTGGTTCTCTCCTGGCTGTGGGCGCGCTACAGCCTGCGCAAGATGATCTTTCGCCGCACCGCCAGCAGTGGGCGGGTGCAGGTTGGCGAAACGTTCGATGAACGCCTGATGCTCGACAACGTCAGCGCGCTGCCCAAGTTGTGGGTACAGATCGCCGACGGCTCGACCCTGCCTGGCCACCGCGCCGGTTACGTGGCGAGCATGGGCGGACGAAAGCGCGCGACCTGGCGTGCACGCACCCTGTGCAAGCAGCGCGGGCGTTTCCAACTGGGCCCCGTCGTGGCGACCAGTGGAGACCCATTCGGTCTGTTCCGCAGGCGTGTTTTCCTGACGGAGCAGCGCGAGCTGATGGTGTTACCGCGCGTGCTGCCGATTAGCAATTTCGTCCTTTTTAGCGGCGGCCTGCCGGGGCGAGGTCGCACCTCGCGCCGTGCCTTGCAAGCCACCACCAATGCTACCACCATTCGTGAATATATGTCGGGCGATGCACTCAATCGTATTCACTGGCGTTCCAGCGCGCATTATAATAAGTTAATGGTGAAGGAATTTGATCTTGATCCTGCAATGGATGCCTGGATCATTCTTGACTTGCACGATGAGATGCAGGCGGGCGAGGGTGAACATTCAACCGAGGAGTACGGCGTCACCATCGCGGCCACTATCGCTACCTTTCTCTTGCGTCAAGATCTGTCTCTGGGTATGATCGTCAATGCCGAGCACCGCGAGTTTCTCTCGCTGGATCGCGGTGATCGACAGATCGAGCGTGTCCTGGAAATGCTCGCCGTGGTACGGGCAGGTCCAGGTCCAGATTTGAAAGAGGCGTTGGCTCTCGATGCGTTCCATTTTGGGCGCAATACTGTAGCGATTATCATTACACCGTCTTCGTCACGTGATTGGCATGACGGCGTGCGTCACCTGCAGCGACGAGGTGTGCAGGTGGCTGTGGTTGGGTTAGATGCGGCTTCCTTTGAAAATTCACCCGCGGATGAAGATACGTTGGCTCTGCTTGAAGGCGCCAACATACCAGTGCTGCGTGTCAAATGTGAGGAGTCCATTGCCGAGGCGCTCGAAAAAGACCCCCAGGCACGCTTTGCACTGCGGAGGTAAACCCTTATGCAGGATGCATCTGTTGATAGACTGTCAAGAATAATTAGCGAACCGCGCAAAGATAGCAGTGGCCCAGGCGGCAATGGGCGCTTGCAGCCACGAAATACGCTCTTGCATGTCAATCTAAGGCTGGCGGAGGGCTGGTTTTCGCTGTTCTTGCTGGTAACAGTCGTCTATAGTACGATCTGGAGCGTGCAGGCCGCGGGTTGGGTGGATCACCTCAGCATTCTCACACTCACAACCGCGCTTGGACTGGTGGGTGGCCTGATTGCTGCAAAACAGCGGCTCTTGCCTCGATGGCTCATGCATCCAATCGCCATAATACTCGGTCTGCTGCTGGCATTCTGGCAGACCGCGGGAGCGGACAAGGGCGGCAGCATCATGGCCCTGGTGGATAGCATGCATCAATGGTTTATCGTTGCGTTCGGCGCATCGACAAGCAACGACGATTCCATCTTCCTCTTCTTCATCACCGCCCTGGGCTTTCTGCTGGCCTACACCAGCGCCTGGCTGCTCTACCGCACGCGCAGTCCCTGGCTGATGATCCTTGCCAATGCAGTTGTGCTGCTGATTAACCTGAGTAACATTGATCCCGGATATATCATTTTCCTGATCGTTTTTCTCATTGCAGCCTTGCTGCTGCTGCTGCGCTTCAACCTGTATGAATCATCGGTGCGCTGGAAGCGGCAGGGATTACGCTGCTCGGATGACCTGGGATGGGAATTTATGCAAGCCGGGGCGCTGGTCTCAATTGGCATTTTGATTCTCACCTGGTTCATGCCCTGGGGCTATGTCAATGATGCCTCCGCGCAAATATGGAGCGCCGATAATAATCCCTGGGTGCAGCTTCAAAATGAATGGAACAGGTTGGTTGCCGTAACTGGCGGTTATAACGCGCTCAATCATGGCAATTTCACCGATACGCTCGTGCTGGGAGGCAATCCCAATCTGAACGATGATATCGTCTTTACGCTCAAAACCGACGATCCCAATCAATACCTCGAAACACTCAGCTATAGTAACTATGATGGGCGCAGCTGGTCGAATGGACGGACTGATGGTACCTCCTTAAGAGCGGGTGCTACCGCTTATGACACGGCTGTAGACTTAACCGCCGTGCACCAGCAAATAAATGTGATCAATCCCCCCGGCGAACAGAATGCCTACTTGCTTGGATCGCCACAGATTGCCTCGACAGACCAGGGGGCCGAGGTAGTCACAAGGAGATCTGATGGCTCAATTGTGGCATGGATACGTACGAATGGCAGACTGGTGGCGGGACAGCATTATAGTGTTACGTCCTTTGTCTCTTCGGCTGATGTGAACACGCTCAAAACAGTACCCTTGCCGAAGGACGCTCCATCCTTCGTGCCCAAACCTGATCAGCCCGACCTGGGGCCGCCCGCGGGTTACTATGATCCTAATGTACTGAGTACCTACCTGCAGCTGCCGAACAACCTTGATCACAATATTCTGGTCACGGCGAAGTCGCTCACCGATAATGAACCTACCATGTATGGCAAGGTATTGGCCCTGGAAACATACCTGCGCGGCTTTACCTATGATACCAATATCAATTTGCCGGCAGGGCAGGAAGGGGTTTCCTGGTTCCTGTTCCGTAGTGGGCATCGTGGATTCTGCAATTACTTTGCGACAGCTATGGCGGTCATGGCGCGTGAGCTAGGCATACCGGCGCGCGTCGTCACGGGGTATACCAATGGCAAGCTTGATCCCAAGACTCACCAGTTAGTCGTTCGCGGCTCCGATGCGCACGCCTGGACGCAGGTTTACTTTGCTAGTTATGGCTGGGTCAATTTTGAGCCTTCTGCCTCGTTTGCTACATTTACTCGCCCAATTCATACGACGGCCGGCGTTCCTACCGTTAATCCAAATGGCTCCGGTTCAAATTCGACGGGTGGCGTGCACAAGCCGACGCATGACCCCAGTTCAGATGGAAGCGGCAATACAGTTACATCAACGCAGGCAAAGACGGATGTCCAGGGACAGGTACGCAGGAATGTGGGCATTGTACTGCTTGGCCTCGTGCTACTGATCCTTTTAGGCCTGATCTACTTTAGCCTGTGGTGGCGTCGCCTGTTCCGGGGCTATGGAATACCCATGCAGATATTCGGGCGTATGTCCCTGCTGGCAAGCTGGGCAGGCATCTCCTTGCGACGTTCGCAGACGCCCTATGAGTATGTCCACGCCCTGTCTGAGGTCGTACCCGAGCAGGCTGTCACCATCGAACGCCTGGGCGATATCTATGTCCGTGACCGTTGGGCAGATCCGTCCAGCTCAGAGCATCCCCGCCGCACCGGAGAAGTAAAGGAACTGCCCGGCATATGGAAGATATTGCAACCACGCCTTTTCCTTTATGTCCTACGCCATCCACATTTCTTGCATCGGGCGGCGTTGGTCAAGGAGACACAAACGGCGCCTGGATAGTGAGATTTCAGTCCGAGAAGAAATAGACAGTGTACTCTGAACAGCAGAAAGGAAATCAATAACATGGATTTGCTGCGTGAAACAGCGCCTTTTCTCATTGGAATGCTCGTGCCGCCAGTAGTGATGTTGGCGATGCGTCCCAACTGGTCAGGCCAGGTCAAATTCCTGGCTTCTTTCCTGCCCGCGCGCATCCTGGGTTTTTGTACAAGCGCCCTTGCAGGAGAACTGACAGCCGGTATGCCAGACGCCTTGATCGCGATCATCATTGATACCTCTCTCGTGTATACCGGCTCGCAGCTGGCCTACAGGCTCTTCTGGAAGCCTATCCTGGCGTCGCACCTTGAACATATGACAACCTCCAAACTGGAGAGAGCGCGCAAATAGTTCAATGGCTACCCAAGAAAATATGCTGTAAAAGTCGTCACCAAAAAAAGATGTGTATGATCGTTCTTGTAGTAGACGAATGTACAGGTTAACAACCTGTTACATAGGCAAATCACCCTTGACAAATCGCTAAGTTTTCCCGTATACTCGGTGTAGTGAGATTGCAGCCGCAATCTCTTCTCTTGTCAAGAAAACGCAGGCATAATGCCTGGAAGCAGCGCTCAAGCAAATCTAAAGAAAGGAAAAGGCACACATGGCTAATCAAACCAGACTGTTCGATATGACCAGACTGCGCTACGATTCTGCCCTTCATGGCTATATTCTGCCTGGCAGCATGGTGAAGCTGTGCATCGAGTGTGCCTTTCTTAAGACTATCAATATTGCTGGGCCAATCGTTTTCTTCGCACAAGGCCGCAGTATGCCCATTTCCAGGGGGTC
>VBFM01000473.1:2376-4080 GCA_005882595.1 Chloroflexota bacterium | reverse complement strand
AAATACGCACCGGGTATGCTTATCTATGTCCGTATGCGCGTTCCCTCACCAGAAGATGCGGAAGACCTGGTGGTGGAAGTATTCATGGCGGCTCTTGAGCATGCAAAATTTGCCGAGCTCTCGGAGAAAGCGAAGCAGTTGTGGCTCTGGCGAGTTACCCGCAACAAAGTGATCGATACTTACAGGCGTGCGAAAACTCGTCAAAGCGTGATCCTCGATCACGTAGCTGAAGGTCTTTTTGAAGATGAGATGTTCAGCCCCGAATATAGCGCCTTGCGGCAAGAAGATTACGTGGATTTGTATGCGCATCTCCAAAGCTTGCCCCGACTTCAACAGCAGATTTTGCGTATGCGTTTTGGCCAGGATTTATCCTGCCGTGAGATCGCGACCAGGTTGGGAAAGCAGGAAAACGTGGTGCGCGTCACGCTTTCACGCAGTTTAAATCTTTTACGGAAAATCTATCGACGAAGAAAGGAGGAGCAGGAAAGTGGCTGAGAAGGATGAGTTTTTTTTACCTGAAGAAATAGACAGACAAATTGAAAGTGTGAGCCAATTCAAGGAAGGCGATCGTAGAGATGCGGAGGCAATGGCGTATCTACGCAGCTTTTACCAGACCGATGCCCAGCAGGAGCAGGCGACGCTAGATCGGATGTGGAACCGCATTGCGGGCTCACCTCTTTTTGAACAAGAGACACAAGAAAGTGAGAAAGAGCTACCTATGCAAAATCCACAAACACAATACAGCAATATTGGCAGACAGCCTGGATCACACCCACGGCGCACTTCGCTGACGCGGCGACTTAGTATATTGGCGGCGGCTGTCTTCCTGCTAGCCCTGGTTGGCAGTATGGCACTGGTTTTTTACGCGGTTCGACATAATAATGGAGGCAGCGCCTCTCCTCATCCAACAGCAACACTTTCAACTGCTCATGTGCCATTGAAGGTCACTTCGGTCGATATGTCGGTAACACCTGAATCGATTGCGAACTTCTCCTGCGGTACGAACGTGACCGTGACCTATACGGCTCTCTTCCACGTCAGGCCCAATAGCGCCGGAGGGACTGTGCAATTTGAGTATACGGTCAACAATGGGCGCGGTCAAACCCCAGCCAGCATCACCTTCAATCCAGGAGAGACCACGAAATCGTACACATTCACGTGGAGTGGCGCGTTGCCTCTCGACCATACGTATCCTGAAGCGGGTGGTGTTCAGGTGACCAGTCCCAATCAACTGACTTCAACACTGGTTGGGCCAACGGGGCAATGTACATCTTCGGCGGCGTTTCAAGTCACGAAAGTTGATATGACGGTGAGTCCTACATCCATTCAAGGGATGTCGTGTGGTACTTCGATAGTTGTTACCTACACGGCCACCATTCATGTTGCGGCCAATAGCCCTGGTGGGACTGTCCAGTTCAGTTATACGGTGAACAATGGGCGTGGACAAACTCCGGCCAGCATCACTTTCAGCCCTGGACAGACTACTCGCACCTATACATTTACGTGGAGCGGCGCGTTGCCTGCCGATCATACGTATCCTGGACCAGGTGGTATCCAGGTGACCAGTCCCAATCAACTGACTTCTCAACTGGTTGCGCCAACGGGTATGTGCAGTTAGCGAGAATAGAGGACTGGGCAAGGACAAGCCATTGCCCCTACTATGGACGGGCTTCGCCAGCCGCTTCGTAAGCAGAGGACTGGGCA
>VBFM01000473.1:0-2304 GCA_005882595.1 Chloroflexota bacterium | reverse complement strand
CCCCTACGGGTGGTGACCAGCATCAAGCTCTGGCGAACCGTTCTACCACCTCGTACAACACTCTTATTCCCCACTGGAGCGAACGAAGGCTGACACGCTCATCGTGGCTATGCACACGCCTTCCCTCACCTTCTCCCGCGTAAAGGCCGGGTACGAAGCCATAGACCTTTGTGCCCAGTTGCGTCACTGCTTTCGCATCGGTTCCACCCGTCAGCAGGAATGGGATGGCCGTTGCTTCTGGATCATGCTCTTTGAGGACCGCTTTGATCATGTCGAAGAGTGGCGATTGCAGGTCGGCCTCCAGCGGCAACGACGGATCGATGAACTCGATATCCGCCTCGTTACCGATGACCGCGCGTAATTCTTCCAGGAACATTTCGGGTGTCCAGCCGGGCAGGTGACGCCCGTCTACTAAGGCCTCGGCCTCTGAAGGGATTACATTGATCTGCGAGCCAGCTTTGAGGACGGTTGGGGTCACAGTGTTACGCAGCATGGCATGAATACGCTGTTTGAGCGTCTCTTCGACAGGCAGGCGATCAACGGCTGCATCGGCGGTTGCCTCGCCGGTAAGTACTGCATGCAAGGCCTGGGCAACGCCGGCGGGCTGGGTAGCGGCGATACCGGCGATATAGCCGCGCAGGGTAGCGGTAAAATGGACCGGCAGGAGATTAGGAGTGAACTTTGCCAGGATTGCTGCGAGTTTGAGGATGGCATTTTCATTATGAGGGACTGAGCCATGTCCGGGCCTACCGAAGGTGCGAATACGGAAGCGGACCGTGCCTTTCTCTGCCGTCTGCACGGGGTAGTAGCGGCGATCGTTGATCACCTGGCCACTTCCACCACCCTCATTGAGGGCGTACTCGGCTTGAATCAGCTCTGGACGATGCTTCACGACCCAGCCCGCGCCGTAGTGTCCACCACACTCCTCATCGGCGGCGGCCATATAGATAACGTCGCGTTTGAGCCGCACACCGCTTCGCTTGAGCAGCAGCATGGTCATAGCCTCCATTGTCACCATCTGCTTCATATCAAGCGCGCCGCGCCCATAAATAAAACCACCGGCGATATCGCCTGAGAATGGGTCGTGCGTCCACTTCTCGGGTTCGACTGCGACGACATCGGTATGAGACATCAACAGAAGCGGGGGCGCCGACCCATCTCCCTTGAGCCTGGCAATGAAGGTGCCGCGATCTCCGCTCGGTCCCACTATCTCGCCGGGGATACCCTCGGCCTCAAAGAGGTTGTGCAGGTACTCGGCTGCACGGATCTCGTTGCCGGGCGGGTTGCGCGTATCCAGGCGGAGCAGGTCGCGTACACGCGCTATCGTCTCTTCTCCAACCGCTTGCCAGTTGATGGTATTCTCACTTGTTGACTGAGCCATGAAACAAACCTTGTTCCTCTCTAAGATATAGGTGATTTCGATCTTCCTTCACAGTATGATACAATTCTGGCATGGAAGCAAGGTGAAGAGCGAGAGCGATGAGCTACCAGGGCAGGGGCAAGCCCAGCCCGTACCCTATACGATGCACGACTACCAGGGCAGGGGCAAGCCCAGCCCGTACCCTATACGGGGCGGAGGCTTGGTTCGTATAGGGTACGGGCTGGGCTTGCCCCTGCCCTGGTAGCAACAGCTTTCCCTTGCAAAAATACGAATCTCAGTGAACAAGGGGAAAAACCATGAATACCGCCCAGGTGCTGGTGGAATTGCTCAAGGAATATCGGGTTGAGTACATCTTCGGAGTACCCGGCGATACCACAATGGTACTCTATGACGCGCTTTATGCCGCTCGCGGTGAAATCAGGCATATCATGGCACGCGACGAACGCTCGGCGGCGTTTATGGCCGATGCCTACGCTCGGCTGGCGCACAAACCTGGCATCACCGAGGCCCCAAGCGGTGGTGGCGCTACCTATGTGATCCCAGGGGTGGCAGAAGCCAATGGGTCTTCAGTGCCAATGATCGTGTTCACGTCCGATGTGCCGATTACCGATGAGGGCAAGGGGACGCTTACCACCATCGACCAGCAGCGCCTGCTGGAGGCCGCTACGAAGTGGAGCGCCGTGGTGAAACGGCCACAGATGCTTCCGGATATTATTCGTAGGGCGTTCCGCGCAGCTACCAGCGGTCGTGGAGGGGCAGTTCATGTTGTTCTTCCAGAAGATGTGCTGATGGAGGAGGGCGCGATAAATCGCGCCCCTACATCTACGGCGATCATGGAAGAGGGCGCGATAAATCGAGTACCCATATCTACGGCGATCATGGAGGAGGGCGCGATAAATCGCGCCCCTACAGCGATTTATGCG
>VBFM01000472.1:0-4286 GCA_005882595.1 Chloroflexota bacterium | reverse complement strand
AGACCTCGAAGGTTCTGCAAACAAGCATTAAGGAAGCATTGTTGGGCTTGTCGTAGGGACAAGGGGCTGCGGTGAGGATGGGAGGGGGCCTTGTGCTTGTCCTGTAGGAGTGATGATGGCATTGGGTTTACGAGGGTGTCCACAAGCAGGTAGCCCAACAGGACGAGGACAAGCACAAGGCCCCCACATCCACCCCACACCACACCTTGTCCCTACGGTAGTTGGGCGAGGGAGGATTTGACTTCGATGTAGCGGGCGAGGATGAAGATGAGGTCGGAGAGGCGATTGAGGTAGCGCACAACTTCGCCGTTCTGGATGACGCCGTCGTGCAACAGTTTGACGGCCATGCGTTCGGCGCGGCGAATGATGGTGCGGGCAAGGTCGAGCGCAGCCCCATCGAGGGAATCGCCGGGGATGATGAATTTGTTGGGGATCTCTACTTCTTGCTTGAGGGACTCTTCGACCTGCTCGAGGCGCTGCACATGCTCGATGGTCATGCGCAGCCCCATTTTTTCATAGTTCTCTGGCGGTGTGGCCAGCTCGCCCATGAGGAGGTAGAGTTCTTGCTGTACCTGGTAGATGATGTCTTTGACTTTGGGATCGGTTGACGCGGCGCGCGCCAGGCCAAGGGCTGAGGTCGCCTCGTCAACGGTGCCGAATGTGTCGGGGCGTGGATCGTATTTAGGGACACGTTGTTCGCCAAGCAGGCCAGTATACCCGGTGTCGCCGGTGCCAGTTGTCACCTTTGCCATAGATTCCTCATTCTGATGTTTGCGAAAGCGCTAAGAAGCATGATAGCGATATGCACGGCTGACACGCCGCCAATCGAGTTCTTTGCCGCGCACCGGGCGTTCTTCGTCCAGCGCTTCAAGTCGCCTGGAGGATAGGAAACGCCGCCGCAGGTTGGATAGATCGATTTGCTCATCCGGCGAGAAAAACGCGCGGTAGAGCAGGGTGGCCTCGGCCAATGTCAGTATACCATCTCCGGCGGGCGGAACGCGTACGACACTGATCGGCCGTGTTTCCCGGTTGTTGCGCCCAGGCACGTTCATATTCCACCACTCATCGCCATCGCTGGCCTGGCTCATCGCGCCCATATCCGACAGGTAGCGCAGCACGATTTCGGGGTCGCGCTGTATCTGTGAACGCAGCGTATGCAAGGCCGCATCTAGCACGGTATGCACTTCTGCGTCAAGCTCGTGCTGACCGGTTTCAATTTTTGCTACCGATTTCCAACTGACGCGCAGGCTGGGAACCGAATGCATATGGAGGTTGGGGCGTAGTTCATCGCGATTGGCGCGCAGCAGGACACTATGGATCAACGAAACAGCCGTACCTTGCTCCGAACTTCCCCAGACATAGACTTGCTGCTCCTGCCAGCCTGCCTTCAATTGCAAGAGCCTCGCATCGGCAGGCCACATCAATACAGACTCAACGGTGCGGTCTACTGCATCGGTGACCGTTTCGGTGCCTAGCACAAGGCGCATTGGCGGACCCCAGGGGCTATCGCGTAACAGCACCCAGAGCGTCCAATCTCGAATGGCGAAGATCACAACTCCTGCAGTGACGATTAAACGGCGTGGAACCGCATCGCGGGATGGCTGTGCCGGAATAGGCGTTTTTTGGCCAGGGACGGGTGTATTCATGGTAAGCTCTCTTCCGCTTCTACGAAATGGATTGGGATATATCGATGATTGTACTCATTCTTATTGCAGACTGCAAGGGCTTTTATACTTCTATTCGTCATTTTGGGCTGCGAGGAAGAGAGGAGATAGAGTGAGAATCAAGAGGACACCCATGAAGGGTGCCCTCTTTTTATAGTTACTGCCGCTTTCCTGGTTAGTGGGCAAAGATGAGATGAAGCCCCCAGGCAAAGGCGGCAGAGAGAATCACTGCCAGGAGTTGAAGTAAGCGAATTTTCATGAGTTGTGCGCGTGTGTCAATGGCAATTGCTTTGGCGCCGCTGCTTTGTCGAACGTATTGTTGTTTCTGCATGGTATTTCCCTTTTGATACTGTAGTAGTATCAATAAATTGTTGTCTATATCTTCCTATACGTAGATAGGTATCGTTTGGTTGCATGGAGATAGTGTACGATGCATCTGTTTTGTTTGCTATGAAGCGGATCACAGTTCGCTTGTATTATATCGGCAAATCTGGAGTCTCGGATCCTTCTCCTGCGCTTGCCTGTTTCTGCTCCGATTGACCACAATATCGCCCTCGGCGGGGACGAGCAGCAGGTTGCTGTGCAGGTCTAAGATGCGGCGGGCTTTCGTGTATTCTTGATCGAGGAGGACGCGGAAGACTTGCTCGCAGGCGGAGAGGGACTCGGCGGCATCGGCGCGTTTGGTGGCGGTCAGGACGCCGAGCATGTCGTGGCGTTTGGCTGTCCGGAAGAGTACGTGAACCTTTTCCAGGACTTCGGCAAATTCGGCGTGAACCTGCTCGTTCCAGCCCTGGGTCTCCACGACGGACATGGCCTTCGAGAGGAAACGCATACAGACTTTGATGACAGTGATATATTCGTTATTGCGCGCTTCGGTGATGACTTGCAGGATACGCCGTTCATCGGCGGCATCGAGCGCGACAACGGAGAAGATACTGGCTTCGCCGCCCATCTCGCGAATGTCGTGGGCGAGCTGACGGAATTGTTTCTCTACTTCCTCTGAAAGCGGCAGCAGGTAGACGGAGTTTTGCAGGGCAAATGCTCCCAGGTTTTGTAACCGCCGCCAGACCCAGACGCGCTTTTGTGAAGGCTCACTAGGTACTTTATAGGTCAGTTGTAACCAGCGTATAGCTTCACGTTCGTGCATGAATAGAACTCCCAACGGGTGAGGTAGTTCTAGTAACAAGCGTTACTAAACGTAGCTATGGTACTCCAATGGGATGGCAAAGTCAAGCGCAAAACAAGTTCAACCGGTTATAACAGACGTTCGCCATGGGCGGCGAACTCGTGAGTTGAGCCTACCGGCTCAAGGTCGCCACTGGCGGTTTTGATGTATTGGGCGCGAATATCGCCCTGGGTGACAGCCTGCAAGCCTGCGATCAGGCGGTCGATGTCGTCTTTGGTGTTGGCAAGGCCTATGCTGGCACGCACCATGCCGGGCAGGTCAACGGGTAAACCTTTGACAAGTCGATCACGCGCCTCGGCGGAGTCTTCATCGGAGATACCTAAGAGGAAGGCGACGTATTGATGGGCGCAGAAGCAGCCACTGCGTACACCTACACCCCATTCATTGGCCAGTACTGACGACACCTCGATGTAGGAATGCCCCTCAAGGTTAAAGGAGAATACTCCCAGGCGATCCTGGGTTCCAGCAAGCAGGGCGTCCCAGGATGGACCATAGAGGGTGATGCCTGGGATGGCGCGTAGACGCTTGATGGTATAGCGGGTCAGCTCTCGTTCGTGCGCGGCTACTCGCTGCATGCCGTAGCGCATTAACTCTTCTAAGGCTGCCGCCATCGCGACAACGCCGATGACATTGGGGGAACCTGCCTCTTCGAGATCGGCTCCACTGGCCCAGGCTACGCCGGAGCGGGTCACCAGACAGACCGTTCCACCGCCAACTAGCATGGGTTCGCCATCCGCAAAGAGGGTGGCGGGAGCGACCAGGACACCGGAACCATAGGGGGCGTAGAGCTTATGGCCGGAAAACGCCAGGATGTCGATGCGCTCCGGATCGCCTAGCGCGCCGATGGAGAGCGGGCGGTGAGGTGCGAGTTGGGCCACATCTGCCGCGACCAGGGCGCCGTGCGCATGGGCAAGACGAGCGACGTGGTGCATATCGGTTAAGACCCCTGTCACATTGGAGGCGGCGCTGGCAGTTACCAGGCGTACTTTGCCTTTGTGAGCTATCAGGCGGCGTTCAAGATCGTCCAGGTCGATGCATCCGTCGGGCGTCAATTCAACAAATTCATGGGGAGTGCGATACCAGGGCAGCAGGTTGGAGTGGTGTTCCATGCGTGTAGTTAACACGAGTTCGCCGGGTTCGAGGACGATACGATGGGCCAGCAAATTGAGGGCTTCGGTGGTATTGCGCACGAATACGACCTCGTGCGTTGACGGATTGGCTCCCGTAAAGCGCATGACCACTTCGCGGGCATGCTCATAGAGATGCGTCGAAAGGCGCGATTTGTAGCCAGCGCCGCGATGCACGCTGGAATACCAGGGAGCAAAATGATCGACAGCTTGCTGCACGCGGACAAGCGGGGGTGTGCTGGCCGCGCTGTCAAGGTTGACGTAGCGCAGCAGACTACCGTCGAAGAGGGGTATCATGGTGTTTGCACC
>VBFM01000020.1:0-13824 GCA_005882595.1 Chloroflexota bacterium | reverse complement strand
CCATCGGTGGCGCCTTGCTGCTCAAAATGCTCCTTCACATTTGAAGAGATGCTGCTGGTGACAGCTATCGAGGGAGACGCTTGTACGCCATAGGCTGCATGCGAAACAGATCCCCGGCGAAACTCAGTTCGCAGCCGGGACCGGCACTCGTCACAAAATACAGCAGTTGCTTCACAAGGCTTGCGACAACGCAAACACTGGCTCATATGCCCACTCTTCTCACCTGCCTGGACGACAATCCGTCGCAGCCACACAATGCGCTTGTGTGTTTTCCCTTCAAGAACAACGTTCCAGGCCATGAATTGAGCCTGACAAATAAACTTAGACCTGGTGAGTTCTTGTACTAATACAACGTTGAAGCTGGTGTATTTGTCACATCAAGCAAGCAGAGAAACAGGCGGTCACAGGATGACCGTCATTGTGACGGAAACAGTCCGTGGGCTTGCTTGTACTGTAACTCCCCCCTTCTCCACCGCAGTCAAGGTAATTTGCCCAGTATACGTCCCCAATAATTTCCCGCTCGCATTCACATTCACTATAATAGTACTTCCGTTGCTCCCTAGCACACCAGAGGTCGCTGAGAGGTATAGCCAATTTTGACTATTCGCACTGACAAAGGCCGTCCATGTAACAGGCTGTGCACAGTTGCCCACGGTTTTTAGGACAACTTGTTGTCCAGGGGGATTTGGATGAGTCAAACTGGCGATAAATGCCAGGTTCAACGGCGCTACTTGCAATGTGCATGGCTGCGGTGTTGGTGTTGGCGTCGGAGTCGGCGTTCCTGGAGTGCTGGTTGGAATAGGCGTGGGACTGCCCGGCGCAGGTGTATTTGACGAGCCAGACGAAGGCGTTCCCGGCGAGATCACTACCGTGCTTGCAGAAGATACTACCTTGACCTGCACGAGCAGTGTCTGTGAACGCAACTCGGTGAGAAAGTCAATCCAGCCGCTATATATTCCTGGGACAAGCTTACCCGCATCTATGACAAGGGTGGCGCTTCTACCGGTACCGGGCTGCAACTGACCGCCAACAGGGGTGATGCTTAGCCAGTCTGGCTGGGGAAAACTCTGCCAGTTGGTGACGTCGGTGCAACCTGGTGTTGTACTCAAGATCAAGGACTGGCTGATTGATGAGTGCTGGCCTGCCCCAACGGTGAAAGAGAGATTTGCCTGGCTGGTGGCCACACTGCAGCGCTGCTGCACAGTCAAGGAGATAGCTACCGATTGAGGTGCATTCATAGCATTTCCATCGGCGTTCAACAGCAGCAGGCCGCTATAGACGCCGGGCAGCAGGTTGGAACTATGCACGATCACTTGTATGTGTGCATCCGCACCTGGAGCGATTGTTCCCGATGTTCCATTTGTGTTTAACCAGGATACATCCTGACTATCTATATTCTGAGCGACGAGATTCTCAGGCTCATTGACCGCCAGGGTCCAGTTAAGTGGCACTATACCGGCATTATGAATAACCAGTTGCTGGGAAGGGGGATCCTTCGAGCCATCCGTCGTGGTAAAGGATAGCACAGGCGGCTCAATCACCATAAACGCTGAAGTGATCTTGGGCACCGGAAGTGTCGTCATCATCACTTGAACAATAACGGCGCTACCCGTGTTGGAGACAATCGTGATCATCCCCTGATAATCTCCAGGCTTGAGATGCGCGCGAGTTGCCGCGATAAAAATGGTCTGGTTATCTGAGAAGATGCCCTGCGCGGGAGCCATCATCAACCAGGGTTGATTACTTGTGGCCTTCCACGAAATCCAGCTTCCACCGGTGTTGCGTAAGAGCAGTGATTGAATAGTGTTCGCGCCCTGCACCTGGGCACCCATTTGCAGTGGGCCTGTCAGCCCGCCAGGTCGATCGGGTGAAGCCACGACGAGATGCGGGGGCGGCGCGGGGAAATCACTGATCACCTCGAGAGAGGCGCTGGCGGTATAATGGGTGTGCGTATCTTCAGCTGCCAGCATATGGTTTCCTGGCTCCCAGCTATCCTGCACGAGTACGCGCACATCGGCATTCCCATGCGCTCCCACTTTGATAAGTGAAGAACCAGCATCGGTTCGCACCATCTGTTGAATATCGTGTAACAAGAGTACCTGAGTCGACGAGGGGAAATTACTGAGATGTGCCACAATTACCTGTCCTGGACGTGCTGTAGCTGGGGTCACTGTAAGCGTTGGATGCATACCTGGTATCTGTAAAGAGGGTTGATGTTTACTATTCTTAAAGAAAATCATTAGACAGTCCAGTATCAACAAGAGCGCCAGGACGACAACCAGTCCAATCAATAAGCGGCGTTTACCCCTGGATAACCCTGTACGCGAGCGGCGAACTACCTGTGGTGCTAGGCCAGGAGATGGCTGAGGAGACGACGTGGGCGAAGCTTGATACATGCTCGTCTCGCCTTGGACTGGGGTTGATTGGATATCTTCTTTTACAGTGGTCGCATGTGCTTTTCTTCGATTCATGTTAACGGCCTATGATTCCTCGTATACAACTCTCAAAAAAACAAAAATTTGATTAACATATCTTAATACGAATGAAGGAAAATCCAGGGAGTGCATCCTATTACTTTTCTCCCCCCTTTGGGCGCTCAGAACCAGCATAAGCAAAAGAAGATGCATCAACCAATATCTCATTATGTCAGGCTACCAGCCGAAACAAGTTATCCACAAGTTATCCACTGCGTCTAGAAAATTTTGGTGGATAACACTCTTTTCCCATGACGGAATGTAATGGTATACTGTTGTGGGGAGAAGTGGGGGGTTGTGGTGAATGGATGAAGGAAGTGGAAACAAATTATTGCCGGGTGGCGAGAGGTGGAGAGGGGAAGGACGATTAGGAGGAAGTTTTCAGGAATGCGGGAGAACATCCTTGAGAAGTTCCTTAGAGCCACCCGGATGTAGGGACTGGCCCCGTTCCCGGCAGAAAGCAACGCGCAACTATGTTTCTCGGTGAACATGAACATACAATCGATGCAAAGGGACGTATGGCGGTTCCCGCGAAATTTCGCGCGCAATTGGACAAGGGAGCTGTGATCAGTAAGGGTATGGGTACCTGCTTATCGGTCTATACTACGGTACGCTGGGAGGAGAAGTCGGCGGAGTTAGTGGCGGGGAAAACCAGCGAGGAACTGCGCGATTTCGAGCGGCGCATTTATCCAAGCGCGAGCGAGGTTGAACTGGATGGGCAAGGCCGCCTGGTGATTCCCGCCAAGTTGCGCGCCTACGCTCATCTTGAAAACGAGGTGACGGTGGCAGGCGTTCGCGATCATTTTGAAATATGGGATCGCACAACCTGGCAGGACTATCAGAATAGACTTGATGCAGAGGGAAATGGCATTCCTTTTTAAGTTTGGAATAGATATGCAAACAGGGCAACCCGGTCATCAACCTGTACTCCTGGAAGAGGTGCTGAAGTATCTTTCGCCTAAACCGGGGGGCATGTATATTGATGGCACCGTAGGTGGAGGCGGTCACACAGAGGCTATTCTCGCACGATCAGCGCCAGATGGCAAGGTGCTCGGTATAGATACCGACGCGCAGGCTCTGGAGCGCGTTGGTAAACGCCTTGCAAGTATGGTCAACAATGGACGATTAACGTTGGTACAGGGAAACTTCGCAGAACTGGCCCGTATTGTACAGAACGAGGCCGATTTTGTGTCTTCTATAGATGGTGGGCACGATGGGGGGCGCGATCAATCGCGTCCCTACAGAGATGGGGGACGCGATGAGGGGGGGCGCGATTTATTGCGTCCCTACAAAGACGGGGGACGCGATGATGAGGGACGTGATCAATCGCGTCCCTACAATGGTATTTTACTCGATCTGGGGTTTTCATCGTATCAAATGGACGATCCCCAGCGCGGCTTCTCTTTCAGCGCGGATGGCCCGCTCGATATGCGACTTGATCAATCGCAGGAACTGACCGCCGCTGACCTGGTGAATACGGCCAGCGAAGAGGAGCTTGCTCGTATCTTCCGGCAATATGGTGAGGAGAATCGCTCGCGTCAGATTGCCTGGCGCATTGTACGGGCCAGGGCGCGCGGGCCAATTACGCGCACGGGTCAACTGGCGCAACTGGCTGCGACTGGCGTCTCTTACAAACCGGGCATGATCCACCCGGCAACTCGCGTCTTTCAGGCGCTGCGCATCGCGGTAAATGGCGAACTTGAACGGCTGGAAGCCGCGCTGCCACAAATGCTCGATGTGCTAAGCGCAGCCACAATACAGAAAACAGGTGGGGATGGAGGAAGAATGGTCATTATCTCGTTTCACTCGTTGGAGGATCGGCTGGTGAAAGGGTTTATGCGGCGTGAGGCAAGTGATTGTATTTGCCCACCTGGCTTACCCGTCTGCGTATGCGGCCACAAAGCGCGCCTGCGCATTCTCACACCTAAACCCGTCACACCAACCAGTTCGGAGGTCAGTGCTAACCCCCGCGCCCGCAGCGCCAAACTGCGGGCCGCTGAAATAATTGTTGCGCCTTAACGTGGGGGTTTCGCTACACATCGATTGTTTGTGTAGCGAACCCTTTGATAGCCAGCTTGCTAACGAACTGTATTCTACGCTTCGTGTCAGACAAGCTGCAAGGAACGTAGTGCGTCATACCAGTGTATAGAGAGAGCTATCTTGCAGGTACGAAAGCCTATCCTAGCTGCCAAGCGGCGCCGACAACTGCATCCGTTTTTATACCGTATAGGGCCTCTCGGCTTGAGTATCTGTAGCGTTTTACTCGTCAGCCTGATGGCGGTTCTCTACCTCTCACAATTGAGCCAGGCAGTTACCGCCAACCAGGAAATTTCACGCTTACATAGACAAGCAGCGGCGCTGGAACGCGAGGATCAGGACCTGGTCTATCTCATTGCGCAGGAGCAATCGCCAGTTTATATCGCGGCACATGCCAAAGCAATGGGATTGATTCCCGCCGATCCCAGCACGGTAATCGTCCTGGTTGTACCGCACCTCAAAACGATACCACCAGCTGACCAGCATATGCAGCCATAGACGAAGCGCGATAAATCGCGCCCCTACAAATCGGAAAGGAGGCCAGAACATGAACGCGGAGTTACAGCGCGCGCGGCATCGACAGATGTTCATTTTCTTGCTGGTCTCTTTCGGTATGCTGGTTCTCCTGGGCAGGCTGTACTACTGGCAGATTCTCCAATCGCATAGCGGTTATAACCTTGCGCAGCGAGCTAACGATGAACACATTCAAAATCAGGTACTTGATGCGCCACGCGGGCTGATTTTCGATAGCCAGGGGCATATTCTGGCCACCAACATCATACGCGATGATGTCTATGTCGAGCCGGTGCAGTACTCCATTGACCATACAGACAACTCGCAAAGCGATCTGAACACGCTGATCAACAGCCTGCACCAGGTTTTGCCACAGGTGTCAACCGCAAAATTGCAAAACGCCTTTAGTATTGGCATGGCCCAGGGATTATGGGCAGTACGCGTGGCGGTTCGTATTGACCCGGAGCAAAGTCAGAAATTGCGGGATTTGCAGCTCTCTGATGTGTTTCTCCAGCCGCGCACCTGGCGTATCTACCCCGGTGGCCCGCTGGCGGCGCAAATCCTTGGCTTCGTGACGCAGAATGATACGAATAATCACGGCGTGTATGGTATTGAAAAACAGTACGATACGTTGTTGGAAGGCACACCGGGCAACTTCACCGCCGAGACCGATCTGCAAGGCAACCCCCTGACGGTGGGAGCCAATAACGAGCAGCCGGCCATCAGTGGTGCAAATCTGACGCTTACTCTCGACAGTACAATGGAATATATGGTGGAGAATGCGCTGGCGGATGCCGTCAAGAAATTACAGGCACAGGGTGGAACGGCAGTGGTCATCAATGCACGCACAGGCGCCGTGGTGGCAATGGCGGGCTACCCCACCTTTGATCCCAACCAATATGCAGATTACTCCAACCAGCGAGGCTGCCTGGGAAGTGAAGAAGTCTACTTCAATCCCGCGATCTTCTGCGATTATGAACCAGGCTCAACCATGAAGGCGGTAACCATGGCAGCCGCACTCGATCAGGGATTAATCACGCCAAACACCACGTTCGATGACCAGGGATGTATCTCGTTTCCGGATGTCACTGAGGTCTGTAACTGGCAGTATACGGCCTACGGCCCTGAGACTATGACCGGCGTACTCATACACTCCGCGAACGTTGGGGCGGCGTACGTGGCATACAACATTCTTGGGCCGGATCACTACTACCCATACCTGGCGCGTTTCGGCTTTGGGCAAGCTTACAGTATTGATGGACCCGAAGATCCGGGATCATATCGCACGCCGGACAACAAAGCAACCTGGACGATCAGCGACCTCACGCGCCAGGCCTTCGGGGAGTCCATTTTCGCTACACCGTTGCAAGTCGCGATGGCATACGAAGCTATTGCCAACGGTGGTGTGATGCAGCAGCCCTACCTGGTGCAGTCAATCAACAATAATGGGCATATTACCACAACGCAGCCCGTCGTTAAGCGGCAAGTCATCAGCGCTCACGCCGCGCAGTTGTTGACCGGCATGCTCGAACAGGCAGCCATCCACGGGTATGCGCAGCTGGCACAGGTCGCAGGATACAGCATCGCGGCCAAAACCGGCACCGCCACGACGCAGGGTATCTCAGCCGACAAGACTGAGGCGTCGGTAGCAGGCTTTATCCCTGCCTCGAACCCGCAGTTTGTTATCCTGGTCAAAATAGACCGGCCAACGCAGAAAATTTATGGTAGCACGGCGGCGGCTCCGTTATGGGGGTATATCGCACAACATCTGATGTGGTATTACAATATTCCGCCCGATCAGCCGCTCTAAGTATATATATGTTATAGATAGTTTCTAGTCAAAGGTGAGAAGATGCAGACTCAAGATTCTAACATAGGCCATGATGATTTTGAGAAAAAGCTAGAGTTGAGTGAAGCCTGGCGTCAGTTACTCGGCATGGAAGCAGGAGTGATATCTCTACCGGTCTCATTCGGCCACGCTGGCACATCTGGCAGCACTCAGGAGGAAACACCGCTCTTAACTGACGATCCCTGGGCTAGCCTGGTTCACGCCAAGGGCATTCAGGTCGTTGACTTGCGGCAGATCCATTTGCATACAGCGCACTTGCCGATGAACGAGCAGGACGTAGAACACGCGCTGGATATTATTCAAGAAAAACTCTAGAGGAATGAGTTGGGATGACCCTTGCGGTCACTCTGAGAGGTTCTGTGATGTTCACCTGATAAAGTGTCGTGAGAGGAATGGAGCGAAATGACCACAAGGGTCACCCATTGTGGACATATTCCATTTATGGCAATCAGGGAGTAGTATTCGCAGCCCAATGCTGTGTTTATCCCAGCAGGGCAGTGTCTGTTCGGGTAAGCCTCCGCTTTACCCGAACAGATATCCAGGGCGAGTCACTCGCCCCACAATATGGTTCGAAAATAAGTATACTAGAAAATCTGTTCTATGTCAAGTGGTATTGGTAGGGACGCGATAAATCGCGTCCCTACAAGGATGACAGGATGACACGCGACAGCCGCCGACAATTGAATAACGGTAGACAGCAGAAGCCGCGCAGCCGCCTGGAACATTACCTGCGTTCTCCCGCTCTGGAAGCGTTAGAGCAGCAGAGAAATGCAAGAGAGAACACGTCCAGAGGGTCTAGCGCGTCATCGCGTCGACCAGCCAACGCCAGAGCTATGCGCTATGCGGCGGAAGAGCCGGTAGAGAACCTGGAACAGCACGCGGCCAGCCGTAAAAAGCTGCCTCCTCTACGTCTGGAGGGTGGACGCGATTTATCACGTCCCTACATCGCCCAGCGTGATGACGAGCGACAACATACAGGGATAACGGCTGGTTGGCGATTACGGTCGCGCAAGAAGCAGGCAGAGGCGGGCTTGCCTGCCGCCCCTGCTGTACAGGCAGTGCCTGGCATCAGCGAGGAAGAGGAGTCCCGGCTGGCAGAGTTAGAAATGCGCCTGCCGCGGCAGGCGGGCAAGATCGACTCGTGGCTGCTGGTAATTGTGCTGAGCTTACTCTGTATCGGCATAGTTATGGTCTACAGCGCCAGTTCGTTTCAGGCCGCACGCTACCAGGGCGATGCCTCCTACTACTTTCAGCGCGAGATGATATGGATGATCCTGGGCATCGTCGCTATGCTGATTACGGCATGGTCATTATCCTGCCATTGCTGGTTATTGTTCTGAAGTTCGGAACCAACGTGTATGGCGCATCGCGCTGGCTCACATTCGGCTCCTTCTTCTCATTTCAACCCAGCGAACTGACCAAGCTGGTGTTAGCCCTGTACATCGCCGACTGGCTGGCACGCAAAGGGAAGCAGGTGAGCACGTTCTTGTATGGCCTGGCCCCTTTCGTCATCCTGGTTGGATTTATCCTGGGACTGGTATTGTTAGAGAACGACCTGGGAACGGCTATTATCATCGCCGGTTTCGCAACGGCCATGTTTTTCACGGCAGGGGCCAATATCGTGCAGTTTCTTCTGGCGCTAATTTGCGGCAGTTCGGTTTTCCTGCTGGAAGCATTCAAAGGCTATCGCTATTATCGTATCACCGGGTTTCTTGACCCTTTCAAGGATATTACGGGCATTAACTTGCAATTGTACCAGGGTTTGCTCGCGTTGGGCTCAGGCGGATGGTTCGGTCTGGGGTTGGGAGCCAGCCGTGAAAAGACGGGCTATCTCCCGTTTCCATTTAGTGACTCCATCTTTCCGATTATCGGTGAAGAGCTGGGGTTCGCCGTATGCGCCTTGATCGTGCTGTTGTACCTGTTTCTAGCATTTCGTGGATTCCGACTGGCGCGGCGCACGCGTGATCTCTATGGCGCGCTGCTGGCGACAGGCATTACCACCTGGTTGGTGTTGCAAGCCATGATCAATATTGGAGCAAATACAGGTAGCATCCCCTATACCGGGGTACCGCTGCCACTTATCAGCTTTGGTGGCTCATCACTGGTTGTCTCGTTAGCGGCTATCGGCGTACTCTTGAACATTTCGCGCTACATCCAGGAACCGGAGTCGCCAGCTTTATCGCGGCAAACGATGACACTACGCAAAAAGCGCGTGGGAGCAGGCTATATCACATCATCACAAGGATAGATATGCGAGTACTTGTTTCAGGCGGTGGCACCGGAGGCCATATTTACCCGGCCCTGGCAATTGCCACCCAGTTACGGACACAACATCAGGCCGAGATATTGTTTCTCGGCAGCGATGATGGTCTGGAAAACGAGATTGTTCCGGCGGCAGGCTTTCGCTTAGCCACCGTCAAAGCGGGTAAGTTGCGCCGCTATCTCTCGTTTAAGACCATCACAGGTGTCCTGCGAGTACCGCTTGGCATGATACAGGCGTTTCGAATCGTACGTAAGTTTCGACCAGATGCCGCTTTTACAAGCGGAGGTTATGTCGCGGTTCCAGCAGCGCTGGCAACGCGACTGAATGGAGTACCATTGTTGCTGCACCAGCAGGATGTACCGCCGAACCTGTCGAACAGGCTGGCTGCGCCGCTGGCGACACGCATCTCGGTGGCCTTCGCCGACTCGCTGCCCTATTTTCCGGCGCGCAAAACGCTGGTGCTGGGCAACCCGATACGGCAGTCCATGCTGGATGTGCGCGCCACTACCCCGCAGCAAGCGCGTACAACTCTGGGGTTTGACGCTGCAATACCGCTGCTGCTGGTGACCGGCGGTAGTCAAGGAGCGAGACACCTGAACCAGGTAGTATGCCACGCGCTCCCGCAACTCCTGGCAGTCAGCCAGGTGCTGCAGATCAGTGGCAAGGATTTGTATAACGAAACTCGTAGTCTGGCGAATAGTGTCCTGGCGGACCAGGACGAAGCATTACAGCAGCGCTATCGACTGGTACCTTATCTGAACGAGGAAATGCCGTTGGCAATGCAAGCAGCAGACCTGGTGCTATGTCGATCCGGGGCTTCGACTCTGACTGAGCTGGCAATCTTAAGCAAACCGAGCATTCTGGTTCCACTGCCACCAGCCATCGGGAGTTCGCCCCAGGAAGCCAATGCAGCCATGTTCGGGCGCAAACAGGCTGCAATAGTTATTCTAAATGATGATTTGAAACCTGAAATACTCGTAGAGCGTGTAAAGTACATTCTTACTTCTTCTACACTATTAGAAGCAATGGCGCAAGCAGTAAGCGAATTTGCAAAGCCAGAGGCGACGCAAAACATTACAAAGGAAATTGTCAAAATCGCGAAAAGGAAAGCCGTATGACGTTCGACATCGAGGCTGTGTTCGCAGAGCTACAATTGCATTTCCAGGGGAGCGTGCGACGCAACGAATCCCTGGCGCGCCATTGCACCTTTGGCGTTGGCGGCCCCGCGGACATCTGGGTTTCAGTCGAAAAGCCGCAGGATCTGACAGAACTGGTACGCCTGTGCGCGGAGCGCGCATGGCCTCTGCTGGTGGTCGGCAATGGCACCAACGTTCTGTACGCCGACGCGGGCGTGCGCGGCATCGTGGCCCGCATTGCCCTCGACCATTACAGCATTCAGGATCATGGAGACGGCACAGCCCTACTGATCGCTGAAGCCGGCACTAGCTGGCCGCGCCTGTTGAATGAACTGGCGGTGCAGGGCTGGGGTGGTCTTGAATTTGGGCCTGGCATTCCTGGCACCCTCGGCGGAGGCGTCATCTCGAACGCGGGTGCGCACAATAGCGAGCTGAGTGAAGTGCTGGCCTGGGTTGAAGTAGTAGATGCGCGCGGCAGTTCGCTGCACCAAACGGGCATTACCGTCCCAATGGTGCGGCGCTATATGCATGATGAAATAGACCTGGGTTATCGTCAAAGTCGCTTTCGTGCAGGCCGGCACATCACATTTGATGCGCACGGACATCCTATCGTGCCGCCACGTAGACTGATTGAGCCAGCCGAAATTATCGTCCAGTTGGGCGTGCGGCTGCACCGCGAAAGTCCTGAGCGGCTCAAAGCGATTATCGAAGATCATAAACAACACCGGAAGAGAACACAGCCGCCGCAGAAGAGCGCAGGTTCGGTTTTCAAAAACCCGGCAGGCGATTTCGCTGGACGCCTGATCGATCAGGCCGGGATGAAGGGAACCATACATGGCAAAGCGCAAATCTCGCAGCGCCATGCGAACTTTATCGTCAATCTGGGCGGTGCCAGTGCAGCCGACGTGATCGCGCTGATAGTAGAAGCTCGCAAGCGAGTTCTCGACCAGTTCGGGGTGGAATTGGAGCTAGAGGTCGAACTGCGCGGCGAATGGGGAACAGGAACACCATTATGAACCAAAAGCATCAAAGAATGCCTGAGCAAATCGCTTTCGAATATAGGGACCGGACACAACCATCATCGACTGTCTCTCCTCATAGAGAGGCTGATATGAGAACGGGTGGAAGACGTTTGAGCCATATCAATAGATATAATGCGCCGGATGCTCGCCAGCGCAACGTCCACACGCCAGAGGTCATGGCGCAGCCAATGACCTGGTCCGAGCGGCAGGCGCGTTATCGCCGACCACCAGCGCAATCGCGCGGTGGGAACAGGCTGGTCAAGCGCACACTTGCGCATACGGGGGTACCTGCCCCCGAGGGACAGGTACGTATCGTCCGCCCGCTCCCGCAGTCGCCTATGCGTTCAGCGGTACCGGTGCGCAGTGGGCGGCGTGTGCGTAAAGCGGGCTTCTGGCGACGCTTCCTGGGAATGTTTGCGGTGCTTGTGCTGGCTATCGTGGCCATCAGTTTTGCCCTGTTCAGTCCAAATTTTCATGTGCGACAGGTGACAGTGGCGGGAAGCGCCAATCCAACGCTGGTACATAGCATTCAAACGATGGGCATGCAGGGCCAGAACATCTTTCTGATCGATATCGCCAGTCTGACAGCGCGTATCGATGCGCAGCCGATGGTAGACTCGGCCAGTATCGAGAAGCAATGGCCCGATCAGCTGACCGTCACCGTTGTCGAGCGTTTGCCCATTCTACTGTGGCAGGCGCAGAACAAAACGTTTAGCGTAGATAGCCATGGCGTCATCATCGGCCTTGCCAGCGATACCGTTGGCGCTACGCATTTGATGACCGTTGTAGATACGCGCAGTAAGGCACTCATACAGAGCCTACAGCCGGGAGCGCACCTGAACGCGGGGGATGTGACATTCGCGCTCCAGGTGTTCGAGCGCCTGCCGCAAGTGGCGGGCGTTACTACCTTTACACTGCGCTATGGCCCGGTAACTTCTGGGGGAGGTTCGTCGTCTAACGGCAATGGGTCTTTTATCGTTGCAAGTCCGCAGGGCTGGATCGCCTACCTGGGAGGTGCGGACGACACTAATCCACTGGACAATCGACTGATTGAGCTCCAGCAGATTTTGAGTAGGGCGCAGCAGCAACAACTGAACCTGGCAACCATTGACCTGCGCTTCGCTCTGCACCCTGTCTTTACTGTTAAACCGTAGTTATGTCTTTGTAGGGGCGAAAGTCTTGCGCCCATAGCATAAGAACGTATCGTAGTGCGGGGGTACTTCGAGGAGTACCCATACAACCTCCCTAAGGAGCGTTTATCGTGCAAGAGCGGGTGATAGCTAGTATCGACGTTGGAACAACAAAAATCTGCGTACTCGTCGGCGTCCTGGAACGCGACGGGAAGCTGAATATTGTTGGCGTTGGCACCTGCCCTTCACAGGGGTTGCGCCGCGGGGTGGTGGTGAACATCGAAGAAACGGTCACTTCCATTGCAGCGGCGCTTGATCGGGCAGAACGCCTTTCTGGAAAAACCATTACTACCGCGTATGTTGGCATTGCGGGCAGCCATATCGATTCGGAAAATAGCAAAGGGTTTGTCGCCATCTCACCCAGTCACCGCGACATTGTGCAGAACGACATCAGCCGCGCCATAGAAGTGGCGCGCGCCATCGCTATTCCCGCGAACCGTGAGGTCATTCATGTCATCCCACGCGGCTATGTGGTTGATGGGCAGGAGGGCATTAAGAACCCTATCGGGATGTCCGGTTTCCGCCTGGAAGTGGAGACGCATATCATTACAGGTGCAGTATCGTCTATTCACAATTTGATTAAGTGCGTTCATAAGGCGCGCGTCGAAATTGAAGACCTCGTCCTGGAGCCGTTGGCCTCGAGTGAGGCGGTGCTGGAGGATGGGGAAACCGATCTGGGCGTCGCGCTGGTAGACATCGGTGGCGGCACCACCGACATCGCTATCTTTACCGACGGCGCCATCTGGCAAACAGTTATTTTGCCCATCGGCGGACATCTAATTACCAGCGATATCGCCATCGGCCTGCGCTTGCCGATCCCGGTAGCGGAGGAACTCAAAGTCACCTACGGTCATTGTAACCCGGACACCATCGCGGATGATGACATGATCGACCTGTCGCATTACATGCCTGATTGCAATGACCTTGTGCCGCGCAAACTGCTCGCCGAAATCATCCAGGCGCGAGTGGAAGAGCTGTTTGAGATGGTACACGAGGAGATCAAGAAATCCGGCTATGATGGGTTGCTCCCGGCTGGCCTGGTGGTAACCGGTGGCACTGCCGAACTGCCCGGCATCCTGGATGCAGCGGGACAGACTCTTGATCTGCCGGCCCGCATCGGCTCACCGTTGGGCTTGCACGGTCTGGCTGACTCGATCAGCCACCCGGCCTACGCCACATCCGTAGGGCTTTTGCTGTGGGGATTGCGCCATACCTCACAATTTTCTGAGGAGGATGAAGAAGAGCTATCCGGCGGAGATATGCTCTCCCGCCTGGGTCGCTGGTTCCGCGCGTTTATACCATAAGAGTGTTTTAAGGAGGCCACACCATGGTACCATTGG
>VBFM01000509.1:6516-8682 GCA_005882595.1 Chloroflexota bacterium | reverse complement strand
CAGATTAGCTGCGGCGCAGGTTAATCGAACCAACATCAGTACGCAGCTTCAATCTGGCGTAGGGAGGCATGCCCACTTCACCGCGCGCCTTGCCGCCGGGAAAATCGCGCTGGACATTCACCGGGAAGTCGCTGTTGATGGAGCCGACGTCCGTTTTCGCTTCCAGTTGGAAGGAGGTGTTTTCTGGAATGAAGACGTTGACGCTGCCCGCGTCCGTGGTCATTTGATAGGAGCCGAAAGGGTCGAGCATGCCGGAAAAGGTGATGGAACCGGCATCGGTCTTTAACTTTGAGTCACCGCGCAGCGCTACCTCGGTTGCCTTCACTGAACCGGCTTCGCTGGTACACGATACTTGACCGGTAATGCCTGTGACGGCAATGCCGCCCGCTTCTGTCTTGAGTTCCAGGTCGGCCATACGAGGAACGGTGATATCAAAGTCGATGCTTTTCCTGCCAAGCACGTACCACCCGTTGCTGGCTTTGACGGTAATCCTGTTTTTTTCGCTCTCCTGGTCGTACTGCACTACCCCCTCTCCACCGCTTAACCAGCCGTGCGCGCGCCGGGTTGCCTGGACAACCACCTGGTGATCCTCGCCGCCAGCATGCACACGAATAGCGCCCATGTCGTCCCTGATAACAATTTTTGGCTGGCTGCTCACGGAGAAGCTGCGGGTCTCCACGTTGCTGGAGGACGTAAACGCGGAACGGCTGCGACGAGCCATATACACAATAAACCCGATAACAAGCGCCAGGGCAACACTCGATAGCACTACGCCTGGAACTGCAAGAAATGTATCTTCTTCAAAGGGGAAACCACCCATCGCTGCAGCCAGAATGAGGATGAGGATGATCCAGAACCATGGGCTGCGTTTCCGGCGCGGTCGTCCCGACATCCTGGAGGTATACTGGTAGCCCGGCTGTTGGGCGCGATATCCATTTGTGTATTCGGCGTTATCCGCTGTCGCCTCTTCATCTTGAAGCGGCGTCCGCTGATAGGATTGATAGGCGCGCTCACGAGGAGGGCCATTTACCGGCTGAGGGATGACCGGTTCCTGGTCGAGCGCGTGTTGACGCTGCCGGGGTGGCTGCCACTCCGGGTCGGCGAATTGCATTTCCTGGTCACTCATACCTCGCTCCTTTTACAAGTGTGTACTTCATTATGTACGCACAGGGAAAAGGAGGAGTTGCAAAACAAGCCCCTACGAAACCAGGTCAAACTGTGGAACGTCGAGTACGCGGGCCAGGAGGCGCAGTTGATAGTTCGCGCCCGGTTTCAAGGTGAGCAATGGTGTCGCGGCGAATGCCGGTCATGTCGGCAAGTTGTCCGAGGCTCAAGCCCTTGCGCTGGCGCAGTACGCGCAAGTGGGGCAATCCATGAGGCTTTACGCCTCCCTTAGAGGTTGGGGGTTTCATTGAATCCTCTCCTTCGAGGCCTGGCACTAATCTTTTCCACCTTCATTGCTGGAAATGTGCCGAAAGGGCGTTGGTTTATGGACGCGATCAATCGCATCCCTACAAAGGGTTATGGACGCGATTGATCGCGTCCTTACAAAACGATCTGTTGTTATTATCATAGCAGATATGCTGGCAAACTGCCAGGATACACAAACAAGCTACCAGATATGCTAACAAGCTGCCAGATACGCAAACAAGCTACCAAGGCGACCGCGAGGGTCGCCCGTACAATACTATATTACCTGTTTTCCACGTCCCCGTGTATTGTACGGGCGACCCTCGCGGTCGCCCTGGTAGTCAAATCGTCTTCCTGGCCATCATTCACCGAGCCACCAGTCACTGAGATTTTTCCAAGAAGCAGAAGAAATTCTAGAGCAAGGCCTGGCCATCATTCACCGACCCACCAGTCACTGAGATTCCAGTTATTGGTAATAACGTTGGGGTTGGGGAGAAAGTTCCGCACGGAATCGTGAACGACGACGATATTGACCTCGGTGTAGAGAGGAATGAGGTAGACCTGGTTTGCCAGCTGCTCGAGGAACTGGTGATAGTAGTGTACGCGCTGCGCGAAATCTACCGTGTCGCGGCCCTGGGTGAGGGCTGAATCGATGATGAGGTCGCGAACCCGCCCGTAATTGCCCAGGTTGGGTTGGGCGGCAGTGGGTATCTGCGAGGAGTGAAAGACGCCATATTCGTCGTCAGGTTCCGGGCT
>VBFM01000509.1:2946-6495 GCA_005882595.1 Chloroflexota bacterium | reverse complement strand
TGCGCCGGTGGCCAGGATACCACCACGAGTATACACGGCGAAAAAAGGGCCGAGAGGATAATAGAGGACATGCACCTGGATGCCCACGGCGAGCAAGTCCTGCTGGATTAGCGCGGCGGCGGCGGCGCGCAGGGGATTATCCGCCGTTGTGACGAGGCGTAGCACGAAGGGATGCCCCTGTTTGGTGAGAATGCCACGCGGGCCGGGGAGCCACCCCGCCTGCCTCAGCAACTTGCTGGCGGCAGCAGGATCATAGCCGACCGGCGCTATAGTCCGATCATTATACAGCGAGGGTGGGACTTCTACCTGGTTGGCAACGCGTGCACAACCGGCCATATGCAGCACACTGCGGGTGAGGGCGCATTTGTCAATGGCCAATTGAACGGCGCGCCTCACATTGACATCCGAAAAGAGTGGGTTGGCGTTATTGAAATCAAGGTGCTCGTAGGAGGCGGCAGGCGTTTCCAATAGCTTTAGCGAAGCAGGAAGATGGGTAAGGGCGGGCGCTTCATACTCCATATAGCCCTCGGCGATATCGACTTGACCCGCCTGCAGCGCGGCCTGCAGTGCGGTATTGCCGGTATAGGTTTGATAGACGAGCTGCGAGATGTAAGGGCCGTGAAAAGTGGTGGAGGTATAATAGGTATTCGGCGTCAAGGTATAGCTTTGCCCATTGACAAAACTGGCCACTTTGTAGGGGCCATCGGTCACATCAGGGGCGAGATAGACGCGCGTCATATTTTGCAGGTCGATGGGGTGCAGATGCCCCCAGGCATGCATTGGCGCGGCATACGGCAGGTAGAGCAGGTAGGGGCCATACGGGTGTTTCATATGCAGGATAACCGTGAAGTCATCCGGGGTGTCAATGCTGGCAATCGCATCGTAGCCACCGGTCGTGATAGCACCGGTATTGGGGTCCTGGTCCAGCTGCCACCAGTACTGAAAATCGCGCGCGCAGGCGCATGACGATGGTCTTGCCATTGTCCTGCACATCGCCATTTTCTGGCAATGGTACCTCGGTCAACTGGTCTGGCTGGACATGAAAGTGATTATCGAACACTACTGGTGCGGACCAGAGCGCCGCGCCCACCTCAAAATCAACGGGGGAGCCAGAAAATAAGGGGTTCAGCGCGTCGGGGAATTGCCGGTCCGCGAAGACGATGCGACCTCCGGGCCCACGCGAAGCAGCAGGCGTTGCAGCGTACGGGCCAAGCAGCGGCGAAGAAACCTGGCGCACTGGCGGGGTGGGGGTAGCGCCACATGAAATAAGCATGATCAGGAACAGGACGCGGGCGACCATAAAGGTCCACACCGCCCAACGTCCACCTCCCTCGCCCCTACGAGATAATGGCAAGGAATCATTGAACATTGCAGCGAAGCCTATAGAGGTCAATGCCCACGCGCAGGATTCTTCAGTGAAGTGGGTTTCCCGGAGATATAGGAACTCAAGCTCAAGTAATATGGGTTGCTATTATCAGAGAAGATTGCCACAACATCGTTTAAGAATGGCCCATTGATCGTGTCACCTGCCCACAAGAGCGTGGCGACTGCATCTTTCAGCAGAGTCGGGTGGGTGAAAGGCAGAATATGCAAAGACTGAGCCACCGCCCAGAGAGCTTTCTTCCCTATTCCATCGCGTTGATCGCCAGCAATCCAGAAGACAACGCCGTCTTGTTGGTAAATGACCTCACTGCGACCGCCGTAAGCCCAGATGTGAGCGAGTTTGCCACGCGTCAGCCATTGACCATCGACATAGATAGCCCTAGGATTGCCGTTCGCATCGGGTTGAATTGGATAGGCAGCATCATCTTGCACAACCTGCAGCGTTTGTGTCAGTGGTTTAAATTCACGTATGACAATCTGGCCGGTCCCCTTTAACGGGGCGTTACCAGCATCCAGGTCGTACACCAGTTCGACGACAGGGCCATCCGCCCAGTTATTATGCGGATCCTCATAGATATCGATAGCAGCCAGGGAATAGTTCGAGGGCATATATTGCGGCCAATAGATGTTGAAGTGCAATTGCTGCTCGGCCGCCAGCAAATTGATCCGCGTAGGAAGAGTCGGGTCATGATATGAGGGCGGCGTATGATGATGCACTACCCTTGGATAATTATGCACTTTGAGTACGCCAGCGGGTGCGCCATGCAGCAACATCGCCACACCTTCCACAAAGGACGGAGCGGTAAAGGCGACGGTGAAGAGCATGATAAGCATCAGCGTTGCAGCCCAGGCCAGCAGCGTCTTACGCGAGATGATCTCTTGAAGCGCTCCAACAACAGAGTGTAGAAATGAACGTTGTTGAGAAAAAAGACGACGACGCAGCTTGAGCGAGCGAAAAACACGAGCGCTGGTCTTCTGTGCAAACCCATGATCGAGCGGAATAAAGCGGGGGTCTTCGGCCTCGAGTAACGTTTGCAGTAAAAATGGCGGCACCTCTTCCTTCTCTGGAGAAAAGAGTTGGCTCAATTCTTACGCAAAAGCGACATCCGCCTCATTGAAATCCGCGGGCAAGGATGGCTCCGTTATCGAGAGGGAGAACAGATTATCTCCCTCGCTATGAAACTGTTTTTCAAATTCGCTCATACTCATGTGCGTGCTCCTTGAGCGTCTCCCGCAAGCTTTTCCGCGCCCGCCAGAGCCTGGTATCGACAGCATGGCGTGTCAGGCCAGTTTTTGCTGCCAGTTCCTCAGTACTGGCGTACTTATAATAGCGTTGATAGATCAGATAACGGTCAAGCTCAGGCAGCATCGCCAAGGCAAGACGCAGCTCCTCGCGTCTCTCACTTTGTTCCATCAGGCTCTCCATGCTGGCTTCGGGGTGTGGAGGAAGCGTGGCGCGCGTATCGTCGTGTCCTCCCCAGCCAGACATCTGACGTCCACCGGTTCTCCCATATTCGTCAGAGGCCGACCACTGACGGTACTCATCGGCAGGTTGTACATGAAAAATCTGCCGTCGGCACAATTGACGACGTCGATCCAGGGCGATGTATTTCGCCCGCATAGTCAACCACGTTCTGAGAGTGCCTCGCTCAGAATCAAAGGTATCGATTTCTTGCCAGACTGTGATGAAGAGGTCATTGACACACTCCTCAGCATCCTGCGCGACTCCAATACCATCAAGCACTAAGCGAATGAAATAGAAGATTTCGCGCGAATACCGCGAAATGAGTGTTTCCAAAGCATCGGGGTCACGTTCCTGTAACCTTTTGGCCAAATCTTCATCCGACCAGCTCTGTCGCACCATAATGGCTCCTTGAAATAAGGAAGTACCTGGGCATCTCTCTTTATCATTATAGGACGCCGACCACCTCTCCAGCGTCAGGTTCGGTTTATTCCGTTAAACAATCCCTTGATAATGAGAAATACCTGATCGGTGGCGCACTCGCCTTCGCATGAAGAATATACGTTCGTGAGAAGTATAATCTCTCAAAAGTACCACCGGCAGGACTGGGCCGGTAAAAATAAGATGCGAAGACTTCTTACAATTTTGCGCGAAAGCCATGCAAAAGTCAAGTAGGTGCTATAATGTCTGGGCAACGGATTTTT
>VBFM01000509.1:561-2925 GCA_005882595.1 Chloroflexota bacterium | reverse complement strand
ACGTTTTCTATCGTAGCGCGAGATCACCAGACAGGCGAACTGGGCATTGCTGTGCAATCGAAGTTTCTGGCGGTTGGCGCGGTTGTCCCCTGGGCCAAGGCAGGTATAGGGGCCATCGCGACGCAATCCTGGGCCAACACTTCCTATGGCCCACGCGGGTTGGAGTTGCTGGCAAGTGGTTTGTCAGCGGCGGAAACCCTGGAGCGGCTGCTGGCGGAAGATGAGGGACGAGCGCAGCGACAGGTTGGCATCTTAGGCGTGGATGGGCCGCCGGCGACTTATACGGGAGAAGGATGTTTCCCCTGGGCTGGCGGCTCTGCTGGTGAACACTACACGTGCCAGGGCAATATACTGGTGGGAGAAGAAACCGTGCGTGCGATGGCGCGCTGCTTTGAAGAGACGACGGGCTTTTTATGTGACCGCTTAGTTGCTGCGCTGGCGGCGGGACAGGCGGCGGGCGGTGATAGCCGGGGCCAGCAATCGGCGGCGCTGCTGGTTGTGCGCGAGAAAGATCGATCTGCGCGTGGATGACCATCCCCAGCCCATCGATGAGTTACGCCGCCTTCTATTGCTGCACAAACTCTATCTATTTCCTACCAACCCGCAAGATATCCTGACCATCGAGCAGCCGCTTGCAGCCGAGATACAACGCCTCTTGAAGGCAAGCGGCGACTACCAGGGCAGTATAGACGGCAATTATGACGAGAGCACACGCTCAGCTTTTCGTACATTTATTGGGCGCGAAAACCTGGAAGAACGCTGGTTCGAGGACGCGCGCATCGACCGTGTCGTGCTGGAGTTTATGCGAAACAGCGTGCGCGCAACGCAATGACTACACCTAAGGGATTAATTTAAGGGCAACAACACTGTCTCCGTCGTTACCTCCGGATGATACAGCAGGCGTAGTCCTTTGACTGCGCCAGTTGGCACCTGAAAGACGATGGTACCCCGCCGATTGCTCTGGGCAGGAATGGGGCCATAAAAATTTGCTGTAACGCTGGACTGAATGCCGAATGCATCACCCTCTGCTCCCTCCAACTGGAAGAAACTGGCCTGGTTCATAATGGAGGCTTTGCCCGTATTAGTAATGCTGATAGTGATGCTAATGCCCGTCGAGGAAGCATCAGCACCAGCTTGCTTACCGACCTGCTCAAGCGTGAGGGTGCGATCAGGCAGTGTCACTACTGAATAGTGGGCGGCGTCAATATGACAATAGGGCCAATGCCGGGCGTGCTTTGCGTTACCGTACCTGATTGGAGGGTAGGAGTTATGTTACCGCTATTGTTGGAACTACCAGAACCAGCACACGCGGATACAAGAATGAGTAGTAGCAGGATGGCGCACGTCCTGCCCGCCTTTATACACAACTGATACATCGCATCTCTCCACTTCCCTGAATTAGATTTCGTTAAGATCCTCTCTATTATTCCTGATCGTCTCAATCGATGCAAGCACGTAGTACCAACGCCCTAACCTTACATATGCAGAAATGCATAATCTTTTTGTTACGGAGCAGCAACCAGGTCAGGGACGAGATTGTTAGAGGCAGGAGAGCCGAGACCGGTGACAAGATCATAGCCTGTGCCGGCTTTGCAGATGCCACCAGCGCTACCAGTCTTAATATCATGGTAATCGCGGGTGTACTTTGTAGCGGAACTGGCTACTTTGTACAGTTCATTGTCGGCATTCTTCATGCTGCTGGTACGCCCGGCATCGGCGATAGCCAGCACGCCAGCCCACATCGGAGCGGCAACGCTGGTGCCACCTACAACGATAAAACCACCGACGGATTTGTCGTAGACGATAACACCCGTACTGGGATTGGCAACCATCGCCACGTCGGGGATACCACGACTGGCGTGGCTGTTGAAGCCATTCTGGTAGGACGGGCGGGTCTCAAATATGCTCAAGCCACCGCCGCTGCCGCTCCACGCAGTCTCACTGAGATAACCGCCGGAAGTGGTCGTTTTCAGAGTGGTGCCCCCTACCGAGGTAACAAATGGAGAGGCGGCTGGATACTGCGAGCCACAGCCGCTATCGCCGGAAGAGGCGGTGAAGCTTACACCTTTCGCATTACCCACGGAGAAGATGCCATCGGCAGTTGCGCTGGTCTCGCCGGAGAACTCACCGCCGCCGAAGCTCATCGAAACGACCGTGGCGCCGCGATTGTTATAGGCGTCCTTAGCGGCTCCCAGGAGGTTCGAGAACGATGCGCTCCTGGCTTCCTCTAACACGATCCTGGCCCTGGGAGCAATAGCATGCACCATTTGGACATCCAGATCGGTCTCGACGCCCCAGCCGTTCGGGTCGGAGCAGGGTGTTCCCTGGGGCTTTACTACTGTAATGGTGGTCGCGGGCAATCCA
>VBFM01000509.1:0-550 GCA_005882595.1 Chloroflexota bacterium | reverse complement strand
TTGAGGTCGGTCTGTGCATTGGGATTGCCGCAAGCATCGATGATACCTACAGTAATACCCGCACCCCTGCTCGTGAGCAGGTTGACACCATAGGCCTTATTGAACTGTGCAGGTGTGAAGCCTGAGAAATTGGGTGCAACCGAGCCTAGTTTAGTTTTCAAAATAAAATCGGGATAGGCGAAGTGCGTAGTAAGAGGGTCGACACTGGCCACATTCGATGTGCTTCTGGCAAAAGCTGCCAGAGATGAGCCTAAAATGACGAGTAACGCGATCAGGACGAGCATTGATGCAGTAAACTTACGCATACGATTGACTTTCTACCTTGCAAAATAGTAGCGGCACACGAAAGGCGCTAAAAATACATTCGCATCTGCCATGGGAAACTCTTCCCTGCGCAAGTGTAACTGACACCTCGCTGATTGTCAACACTATATATTTATAAATCAGGATGATCTCTAGAAAAGATGGTGTGTTTTTCTGTGTAGCATTTTGCATTATTTTGTTTCAAGATATGTCTTCTTGTATCATCTCTTCTATGTGGGCTGTGATA
>VBFM01000019.1:0-8862 GCA_005882595.1 Chloroflexota bacterium | reverse complement strand
ACGGCGTCCTCTCTGCTAAAAACGCTGGCATGTACTGCATTGGCTTCCGCAATGGTTTTAACGATGAGCAAGATCTATCGAGAGCGGATATGATTATTCAGCATTTCGCTGAACTGGATTGGCAAACGTTACGGCAATTGAGATAGAACCTGGTTAGACACACCTCCAACCCACATGCTATACTTCTATACATACCAAAATTCACGAAAGCACATATGGAGATAGGCATATGACCACCAGTGAACGCACTCCACAAGATACGCCTGCCCTGAAAGGCACCAAAGAGAAGATTGAAGAGTTGCATCGTTTAAGAGAAGCCGCTATGCTCGGCGGTGGACCCAAACGTATCGAGGCGCAGCATAAAAAGGGCAAACTCACGGCGCGCGAGCGCCTTGAGTTGCTTCTAGACCCCGGCACGTTTAACGAACTGGATATGTTTGTCACCCACCGCTCAACGGACTTTGGGCTGGACGAACAGAGAATACCGGGTGATGGGGTCGTGACCGGTTATGGACAGATCGATGGTCGCCTGGTGTATGTCTTCTCGCAGGATTTCACGGTATTCGGGGGTTCGCTATCCGAGGCGCACTCCGAGAAAATCTGTAAAATCATGGATCATGCCATGAAGAATGGCGCACCCGTCATCGGGCTGAATGACTCAGGCGGGGCGCGCATCCAGGAGGGCGTGGTCAGCCTGGGAGCCTACGCTGATATTTTCCTGCGCAACACGCTGGCATCGGGCGTCGTGCCACAGATTTCCGCCATTATGGGACCCTGCGCGGGCGGCGCGGTCTACTCCCCCGCCATCACCGACTTTATTTTTATGGTGGAGCAGACTAGCTACATGTTTGTGACGGGGCCGAACGTACTCAAGACGGTGACGCACGAGGACGTCACGTTTGAAGAGCTTGGTGGGGCCATGGTTCATAACAGTACCAGCGGCGTGGCGCACTTCTCCTGCCCCAGTGAGGCGGACTGCATTCGTATGATTCGCCAGTTGATGAGCTACATTCCCTCCAACAATCTTGATGACCCACCGCGCATCACGCCCAAAGATTCGCCGGCGCGCGCCAACGAAGCCCTCAATAGCATCATCCCGGATAATCCAAATAAGCCATACGATATGAAGGCAATCATCCAGCATATTGTCGATGATGAGGAGTTCTTCGAGGTGCAAGAGTATTTTGCCACCAATATTATTGTGGGCTTCGCGCGTTTGAATGGACGTTCGGTTGGCATCGTGGCGCAGCAGCCCGGTTCATTAGCAGGTGTGCTGGATATCAATTCAGCCGACAAGGGTGCGCGCTTTGTACGCTTCTGCGACTGCTTCAATATTCCTCTTATCACATTCGTGGATGTGCCAGGCTTCCTACCGGGCGTAAGCCAGGAACACAACGGTATTATCCGGCACGGCGCGAAGTTGCTCTACGCCTACTGCGAGGCAACGGTACCAAAGATCACGGTAATCACGCGCAAAGCATATGGTGGCGCATATGATGTGATGAACAGTAAGCATGTACGCGGCGACCTCAACTATGCCTGGCCAACGGCGGAAATAGCGGTGATGGGCGCGGAAGGCGCAGTCAACATCCTTTTTAAGGATGAGATCGATAAAGCAACTGACCCGGAGCAACGCCGCAAAGAGCTGATCGCTGAATATACCGAGAAGTTCAACAATCCTTACATCGCCGCCAGTCGCGGCTACGTTGACGAGGTGATTGAGCCACGTCAAACACGCGCCAAGCTGATTACCGGGTTGGAGATGCTGAAGAATAAACGCGATACGAATCCCCCCAAAAAGCATGGGAACATACCGTTGTAATAGGGTAGTAGGAGCATTGGGGTCTATTTTTGGAGACATGGCATGAGCATTTTGCACAATAAAACTGCATCAGCAACGGATGTTTACTTCGACGAAAAACGTATGCATGTACGCCTTGCCGATGGGAGAGAAATTAGTGTTCCACTCGAGTGGTTCCCGCGCCTGCATCATGCAACCGACGAACAGAGGCAACAATGGGAACTGATTGGGCGAGGAGTTGGAATTCACTGGGAAGCTATAGATGAAGATGTCTCTGTAGCAGGACTTCTTGGACTACCACATGATTAAGGTGGCAAAAATATCATTCCAACTGACTCATGCTAGCTAGATGAGCGAGTAGTTACATGAACGAGCAATGGTTCAAGGATTATGTGCTTCTACAATTCCGTATGGGCAAAGCCATACGCAAATACACTGAAAGCCGCTTCGTCGATTACTACTATGGCCCGCCAGAATGGAAAGCCTTGGCGGAGGCTGAGTCTGAGACGCCCGCGCCTGATCTCGTGAGAGCAGCAATGGCGCTGCTCGATGCATTGCCCGCCCAGGGTTTCGACGCGCACCGGGTCACCTATCTATCGAAACAGGTAATTGCGCTGGAGACGGTTTGCCGCAAACTAAACGGTGAGATGTTCTCCCTGGAGGACGAGGTACAACGCTGCCTCGATATTCGACCGACCTGGACAGCGGAGACGCAGTTTGAAGAGGGCCAGGCAATGCTTGACGAACTACTTCCGGGCGAGGGAAGCATCTTTGATCGCCGTCAGGCACTGAGAAAACGGTACGAGCTGGCACGAGAGAAGTCGGGACTGCTGATGGGCTTTATGCAGCGAGCGATGGCTGAAGCGCGCCGCAGGGTACAAGCATTTGTAGAGATGCCGCAAAGTGAAGAAGTGGAATTAGCAATAGTGACCGACAAGGTGTATGGTGGAGATAATTGGTACCTGGGCGATTTTCGCTCTCATGTCGATATAAATACCGACCTGCCCACTCAAATGGGATGGTTAATGGGCCTGATCTGCCATGAATGCTATCCTGGACACCATACCGAATTTGTGCTGAAAGAGCAACTTCTCTACCGCGAACGCGGCTATATGGAGCAAACGATTGCGCCGATCATTTGTCCACAGAGCGTTATCAGCGAAGGGATCGCTACCTCGGCTTTCGACATGATCTTCACCCCCAATGAAGCAGAGCAATGGGCAGTCGAACATCTTTATCCAGAGGCAGGTATTGAACCTGCTGCCGTAGATATGGAAAAACTTTATAGGGCAGAAGAATTGATGGCGGGCATTGATGGCAACGCCAGGTTCATGTTAAGCGAAGGCCGCTCGGATGAAGAGGTAAAGCAGTATGTGGCGAAGTATGCCATGCTGCCCGATGAATACGCGCAAAAATCCGTTGAGTTCTTGAAAGACCCTTTCCACGAGGCGTACATCTTCACCTACTTCTATGGCAGACAGTTGATGAAACCCTGGCTTGAGGGATCTGATAAACAGGCAGTGTTCAAGCGCTTCCTGACAGAACAGCTTTGCCCATCTGATTTGGTGAGAGCATAAGAGCAGTCACACTGGAGACTCCCGCTCCACCAACTCCAACAGTACCCCATTGGCGGCCTTGGGATGAATAAAAATGGCGCGTCCCTCGGCGGCGACGCGGGGCTGCTTATCAAGAACAGGCACGCCCTTTGCCTGCATTTCGGCGAGCGTGGCGTCGATATCGTCCACTTCCAGGCAGATGTGATGCAGGCCCTCGCCGCGTTTCTCCAGGAATTTCGCCAGGCTGGAATCGCTGGTGGTGGGTTGGACGAGCTCGATTTCGCTGCCGCCGGGGCCACCCATGGGTAGGAAGGCGATACGCACCTGCTCGGTTGGAACTTCTTTGATTGCGCTGGGAGTGATTCCGAGCGTGTCTCGATAGAAGAGCAGAGCCTGTTCGATATCGCGTACGATGATGGCGACATGGTCAATCCGTTCAGGCATAGATTTCTCCGGCGCGTCAAAACTATTTATAGCAATTGGTCAGGCGAAAGTCTGCCTGGCGGAGCCTATGAGGAATGGTGGCGAAGAGGCCCACGGCCAGCTGGATAGCATTGGTAAGAGTATCCATTGCCAGCAATGCGCCGATGCGCGTTTCTTCGCTATACCCCAATGTATCCGCCAACTGGTCAAATTCGGCTTGAGTTAGGACTTCGTAGCTGAGGTCTGGTTTGACCAACAGACTCAGATCAAGATCAATATACCGGACACGATCTTGCTCAAACTCAGTCGGCTGAATGATGGAGGCGTAGGTATGAATTAAAGAGCGGTCGTCGTAAAATGCGCTCAAGGTATACCATCGCTCAGGCCAATAGAATTGGACACAATTGTAGCGTAATGGCCGGGTTCTGGTAGCCCAATGCATAGGGGTGCCTGCAGGGAGCCAGACACGCACACCGTCCCTGGCTATTTCCGCTGTTTCTTCATCACTCAATTGTGTCGTAGCATCTAATTTATATCCACGCCATGACCCGCGGTACAACCGGTCATAGCTACGACTCTCAACTTGAAAATCTGGCTGCATGTAAAACTTCCTTCTTCTTCCAGGCGGGCGAGATGACCCCTACACATACTACGCAAATTCGTGTATATCGTCAAGCATGGGGACAAATAGTCCCAGGTCATTACATGTTTTTCGTGCAAGATCAACACCGTTGGTGTCATGATTTGTTGTACAATAAATCTGTATCCCTTGAACGTTTAACACTTATGCGACTCCCTGGTCGCCCCGTTTACCAACCCTAAGACTGGATTATCTATGCGTTGTCCGAACTGTCAGACTCTCAATCCACCCAATGCTAAATTTTGCCTTGAATGCGGCTATCGCTTGCTTGTCTGTCCGAATTGCGGAACGGTCAACCCACCTGCGGCTAAATTTTGTATTGAATGTGGTTTGCCATTGCCATCAATAACGGAGCGGGTGAGGAACGCGGGAACGCCCTCTACAAGAGATACGCAGACGGATACACAAGAGATCAAAGAGGCCAACACAAACAACCGGATTAACCAGGCTTCCACTTCAAGCGAGACAATCCTTGATAGCCGGCCCGCCAACGACACCGCATCTCTACCTACGATCAGGCAGGATGAAAGGCAGTATCCAGCTTTGGGCGCGATCAATCGCGCCTCTACTACTGATAATAAACGAGCAGCAACGGCGTTTGATGGCAACAAGAGTAGTATAGATAGGTTGACGACGCCAGAGGAACGGCGGGTGGTGACGATTATGTTTGCGGATATTACGGGTTCGACACCGCTGGCGGACCGGCTGGACCCTGAGGATATGCGGGCAATTTTGACAGGGTATTTCAACCTGATGACGGAGCAAATACGGCGGCATGGCGGCACCGTTGAGAAATATATCGGAGATGCGGTGATGGCGATATTCGGCGCACCCGTTGCGCACGAAGATGATCCTGACCGGGGTATCCGCGCGGCGCTGGATATGCAGGCAGCGCTCAATCGCTTCAATACTAGACGTCTGGAGCATGACCCATCGGCGACGCGGCTGCAAATGCGTATAGGCATCAACACGGGTGACGTGGCAGCTCCCGGAGCGCAGTTCAGACGACAGGATTTTCTGATTACGGGTGATGCAGTGAACGTGGCGTCCAGGCTCCAACAGGCTGCCAGCCCCGATACGATTCTCGTGGGCGAACGCACCTATTTGAGTACGCGCAACGTGTTCGATTTTCGCCCGATTGCTCCCTTGCAGCTCAAAGGCAAGCATGAGCCGGTTCACGCGTGGGTGGTGCAGGGCTTGAAGGGTGGGCGCGAGGTTTCACCGGCTATTGCTCAACATCCACGTGGTATCGAAGGGCTGCAATCTCCCCTGGTGGGGCGCCAGTTGGAACTAACGCTGATGCACACCACCTATGCGCGCGTGCAGGCTGAGCAGCGCCCACACCTGATTACCCTGCTGGGAGCGCCAGGTATTGGAAAGTCGCGCCTGGTACGAGAATTTATCCTGCGCGAAGAGGAAGCGGCGAAAAGCGCTTCGAGTGCGCATGGACGCGATAAAGCGGGTCCTCACCCGCGTGTGTTGCAGGGGCGCTGTCCTCCCTATGGGGAGGGCATTACCTACTGGCCCCTGATAGAGATATTGCGGTCTTTGCTGCATGTGCGCGAAGGAGAAAGACGCGAAGCGTTAGAAGAGCGCCTGGTACAGTTTGTGCTTGAGACGCTTACTGCTGCTCAAAGCAGTGAAGATGCAGAGCAGGTGGCGCACGCGCTCATCCGCAGTATTGGTAGTGGGTTCAGTGATGGCGGCAGTGCGCAGTACATGGGTGATCGGCGAGAAATTCAACGCAGCACGTATAGCAAAAGCACCGAGCAGGGAGGTCCACAGGTGGCGTTGATGCGTGCATGGCGCGTCTTCCTCGAGGCTATAGCGGAACAGGGACCTCTTATTCTAGAGATCGATGATTTGCAATGGGCGGATGAAGCGCTGCTTGACCTGCTCGAGTATTTGACGGACCGCATCAGCCAGGCGCCCATTCTGTTTATCTGCCCGGCTCGTCCCGATCTCTTTGAGCGGCGGCGAGAATGGGGCGGTGGACGACGCAATTTTACGACGATTGTGCTCGAGTCGTTGAGCAGAGAGGAGAGCGGCGAACTGATTACCGGACTGCTGAATACGCAGGAGTTACCCGATGTGTTATACCATACCATTCAAAGCCGCGCTGAGGGCAATCCATTTTTTGTTGAAGAGATCGTCCGTATGCTGATCGATCAGGGCGTACTGGTGAAGCAGGATGGTTGCTGGCGTCCCAGCGAGCAAAATGAAGCGGTGCTGAGTGAACTGGCCAGCCCTGCCACTCCACCAGAAGATACGCTCATTGACCAGCATTACGTGCTGCCCCTACCACGTCTTCCTGATACGGTTCAGGGAGTATTGGCGGCACGCGTTGACCTGCTCAGCCAGGTGGAGAAGCAGGTGCTACAAGATGCGGCTATCATCGGACGCACTTTCTGGCTGGGAGGGTTGGTCGAACTGGCCGCGGGCATTGATCGCGAGACCTTGAATACTACTATCGAGGCGCTGATACAACGCGAATTTATCATTGAGACGGAGAAATCGTTACGCTCGCCTATCGCGCATGATCGCGTATTCAGCTTCAAACATATTTTGATACGCGACGTGGTGTATAACAATATTCCGCGTACCCGGCGCTCACAGAAACACACGCAACTGGCCCTGTGGATCGAGGCAACGGTTGGTGACAATGTGGAGCAGTTTGCTGAATTGTTAGCTTACCACTACAAACAGGCGCTCGCTACCTGGTCTGCCGGTCTGCTTGCGCATTCTGTCAAAGTAGGAGCAAGATTTACCTCGTCCGAAGAGGCCAACGAGGAGAGCGCGATACGTCTCAATCCAACACGGATCACGCGGCAAGAGTTGATTCGTCGCACGATCACCTACTTGACCATGGCTGCAGACCAGGCGTTTCGCGGCTACTATACGATCCGCGCCATTCAAGCCTACACGGAGGCGTTGGATTTGCTCATTGAGAATGATGCAGACAACTTGACAATCGCCCGGATGCACCAGAAACTCGGTGATGCGTATGCGCAGCGTGCAAATGCCGACGAAGCCTGGCACGAGTATTCTCACGCGCTCCAGCTTATGCAGCAGGGACCGCTTGTCCATAAAAAAGACCTGCTCTGCCTGTATACACGCCTGGCAGAACTCTCCACACGCTGGCTAGGCTGGTTCAATAAGCGGCCCGATATACAAGAGATACGCTCGTATATCGATGCCGGGTTAGCATTGCTGGCGGGGCAACCGCCCAATGGAGACCGCGCGGCGTTCTTGACCTACCAGGCCATGGGATATATCCGGCAATTGAAGGGTGCCATCCCAGATGAGAGAATCAAGATCGCTGAAGAGAGCCTTGATCGTATAAACGAGGCGCTGCGTATTGCCGAGGCGGTTGAGGACACGGGAGCGCTCTGGCTCACACTGGATGCCCTGGGGTTCATCTATCAGAAACAACGAAAATTCCTGGAGCAACATAAGGCCCAGCACCGCCGCCAGGAGATCGCTTCGCAGATTTCGGGGCGGGAAGAACTCTACGACCTGTACATTTCGCTGGGCTGGGCGCATTTTAACATTTCGGACTATCCCACTGCTGCTATGTGGTTTGGGCGCGCCTGGCGCATTGCGCAGACGATGGAAAGCCCTTCGATGCTGCTTTACAGTATGGTGGGGCGCATGTATGTCTGGTACGAATGGAACCGCTGGGACGAGGTGCGTGAGGTGGCTTATAGTATCTTGCAACTGGCGGAACAATACCAGTTAGATGACGAGTGGACGTTAGATGCGCTGGAGACTCTGGCGGATATCTCCTACCGCAGGGGTAATATTGAGGAGAGCGATTCACTCGTTCGCCAGTACAGACGATTGGCGGAGCAACGAGGAATCGAGCCTGAACCGTCCAGAAGTATCTTTCTTGCGCGCGAGGAGTGGGTGCAACGCTCGGAACCATTCCCGAAGCCATCAGTGGTGGCATTACTGGCTGAGCTTGCAGTCATGACCGGGAAAGATGCTGATATACAGCAGGAGTATTGTGAACGCGCGGTGACGCTGGCAGAGCAGTCTGGGGCGCGTAAATTCCTGGCGATTGCGCTGCGGGCGCGCGGGCGGATGTACCTGGAACAAGAGCGATGGGAAGCAGCTGAAGATAATCTAAAGCAAGCGCTGTCACAATGCGAACTCCTGGATATTCCCTGGGAACGGGGACAAACCCTCTACTGCCTGGGGCTATATTATCGCCGCCATGCTGATGTGGTAAACCGCACCGATTTCGAAGAGCGGGCAGATGCGCGGGCGGCTGACCTTGGCCTCGCCCACTCTTACTTTGAGCAAGCACTGGGCTTCTTCGAGTCGTTGAAGGCGGAACATGACGGAGAGCGCGCGCGCCTCGCCTTGACGCAGGATAGCAAGGCTCCAGTGTAGGGACCTGCTCAACCCGCGGAATCGACGGTGATTTTTAGATTGACGCC
>VBFM01000508.1:0-4223 GCA_005882595.1 Chloroflexota bacterium | reverse complement strand
AAAGCCGCCCTCCATCGCGGCGGAGCCGACAACGTAAGCGTAATTGTCGCGCGTGTATAGTCGCGACAATTCTTGATCCCTTACTAGAAATAACCCCTCTCCCGCCTGCAGGCGGGAGAGGGGTTATTTCTACTCGTCATCGTCAAAATGGCTCATGCTAGAAACTCTTCCAATTTTCTGTTGCGGCTCAACGGGTCAAGTTTGCGCAGCGCGCGACTTTCGAGCTGGCGCACCGCCTCGTGGCTCAGTCCGAGCTTGCGCCCCACCTCGTGCAGCGTATGCTCGCGATCACCATCCAGGCCATAGCGGTAGCGGATCACCTGGCGTTCTCGCGGCGTCAGGTTCTCAAGCAGGTCGCGTATTTGCCCTTCCAATGTCTGGGTCATGACAATCTGTTCAGGTGAATTCATCTGGTCATCTTCCAGCAGATCGCTCAAAGGCAGATCATCGTCGCCTACCTTGCGGCGAATATCTAAACTGAGCGGCTCCTGGGCTTTGGTGATAATCAGTAAATCAACCACCTGCTGAATGCTCAATTCCATCTGTTCCGCCAGGTCCTCCAGCGTTGGCTCCGTCTCCAGGCCCTGCCGCAGGCGCTGCTGAATACGCGCGAGACGTTTCATTTTCTCCATTTTGTGCAGCGGCACACGGATAATACGCGCCTGCTCAGTGAGTGCGCGTGTGATGGCCTGGCGAATCCACCAGATGGCGTAAGTACTAAATCGATATCCTTTCGTATAGTCGAACTTGTCAACGGCGTGGATCAGGCCAAGATTGCCCTCTTGAATCAGGTCCATGATGTCCAGGTCCAGGCCCTTATACTTACGCGCTACGTGAATAACCAGGCGTAAATTGGCCTCGATGAGTTTGCGCTTCGCCTGCTCGCCCTCTTCAATCAGCTTCTGATGTCCTGGCTGCTTGGGGCGTTCAGCTGCTGCCCGCCCGCGCGCAATGCGCTGTGCCAGGCAAATAACCTCTTCATTGCTCAGCAAATCGACGCGCCCGATTTCATCTCGATAGAGCCTGGCCGAATCACTGGAAACCGCCTTCTCTGGTACACCGGAGATACTGGCAAGTCCATAGAGCTTTGCGAGTTGATCCGGGCCTTTCCCAGGCAGCTGTCCAATGGTTGCTACTTCGCTCATTCTTTCCTCTGTTTGCAACAAACTATTCATGAGAAATTCCCTCCAGCAAAATCTCGTTTACTGGGAGTAAGTGTACGTCGCGGCCCTTCTTGTGATGTCCTATATGGCTTCCAGGGAAGGGATATATCTCTTTGGGATGTGGAGGATATGTAAACTCAAGGTGCAAGCAGCAGCGAACCTCCAGGGCGACCGCAAGGGTTCCAACCCCACTTCCGCTCCACTCCCGCCCTTACAATGACAACGGGAGGTACCTGTCGCCGCGCGTCATTGTAAGGGCGGTGGCGGTGGATGATGTGGGGTTGGGACCCTTGCGGTCGCCCTGGTGGAGTTCACGCCTCCACTCAGGGCGTGGTGATCGCGCATTGTAGCGGAGTAGGACCCTTGCGGTCGCCCTGGAGGAGTTCACGCGCCAGGCCTGGCAAATTGTCTTATACCAGTCTTCTCATAATTCTTTCCCGCTTCATTATTTTTTCTCTCTAACTTCAACAGTTTCCCGATTCTTTCCCGTTCTTTATGAAGTAGGGGTGTGGGTGTCCCCAATTATGGCCATTTGGCAGCCATTTTTTTCACATTGACATATTCTGATATAATGAATGAGTCTCAAGACTGGACGCTAGCTTTGGTTTCGTTCGATGCGTAGCATCCCCCCAGCAAATGCTCGTTGACGATACACAAAGGAGACAGCGACGAGATGGATAGCAAGATCACCTACCACCAGCAGGTCAGCTACTGTGGCAAACCGCGCTGTCGCAGGTGTCGCGAGGGTATCGGACACGGCCCCTACTGGTATGCATACCAGACCATCAACGGGCGTACCGTGCGTACCTATGTGGGCAAACAACCACCGGCCGAAGCGCAGGGCATAGGGGTTGGCGAAGATACCAGGGAAGCAGGCGCAGCGGATTTAACCGATGTGACGGTGCGCCTATATGTGCTGGGACAATTCACCCTTGAACGCCGTGACCGGCAAAGCGGACAGCGATGGCAAACCGTTGCCGACGCCTCCATGCAGCATTCACGGGTGCGCTCACTACTCACCTGCCTCATCAGCGCTCCCGGGCGCAAACTGGGTCGCGAGCAAGCTGTTGAATTGCTATGGCCCGAACTCGATTTCGAGACCGCCACCCACCGCCTGGATAAGGCTGTGCATAGCCTGCGCCAGCTTTTTGAACCCGCGCGTAGTCGTCCCGCCACCTCCAATCTCCTTTTGACCGAACATGCCACACTGATGCTTGCCGATCAAAGCCAGCTCTGGATTGATGCCGATGCCTTCGATGCGCTGCTGGCCCAAGCGCGCGCAAGCAGTGATCCCGGTAAAACCGAACAGCTACTCGAAGAGGCCATGTTGCTCTATGCAGGAGACTACGTACCAGAGGAACGGCATATCGAATGGATTCAGACGCGGCGCGAGAGCTTGCAGCGTCCGCATCGCGCGCGCAGCTATACCCGGTGGCATTGAGACGCTTGATCGACTGCTGGCCATTGACCCTGCTAACGAAGCCGCCGTGCAGCGGCTCATCCTCTTGCTGGCGCAGGCGGGCAGACGCGGTGAAGCCCTGCGCGTCTACCAACGTTTTGCCGCGGTTTTGAAACAAGAATACAAAATGGCTCCTCTGCCGGAAACGCGTGCCCTTTACGAAGCGACTCAGCGCGGCGCGCAGCTACCACTGGCAGGTGCATCCCCAATCTCTATAGCGCAAGACAAGCCGCAGCAGGAGCCTGAAGCGCGTCCCTATATGCAGGTTGGCCGCAGTAACCAGAGCCAGCTCGTAGGACGCGACCAGGAACTCGCCACCTTGCAGCAGCTTTTGCACACAACCGAGCAGGCCAAAAGGATGAAGCTGACCGGGCAAAAGAAGGCTTCCGCTCTTGCTCCTATTGCTCCGCTCGAAGCTCGCCAGCAACACCAATGCGTCCTGCTGCTGGGCGATGTTGGTATCGGCAAGACGCGTCTTGCCGAGGAGATGGGGCGTGAAGCCAGGCGACGCGGCTGGACCGTTACCTGGACCCGCGCCTATGCCCAGGAGACCAGCATTCCCTATCGTATGTGGACGGAGACCCTGCGCAAGGCCATGACTCAGGGACTCTGGCAGCGCCAGGAGCTCGCCCGGCGCCCCCTGATCTATCAAGCGCTGCGTGCCCTGTTGCCCGAACTGGAAGACCTGCTGCCGCAGATGGAGCTATCCGCCGCCTCTCCTGAACAGGAACAATTGCGCTTGTGGGAGGCTGCACGCTCGCTGCTTATCACCATCAGCGAAAGCGCGCCTCTGCTCATTGTGCTGGACGACCTGCAATGGGCCGATAGCAGCAGTTGTGAGCTACTGGCATACCTGGTGCGTCAACTGCGCGGGCATCCCATCCTCATCGCGGGAACCTGCCGTGACATCGAGCTGCCGCCCACTCATCCACTGCGCACTGTGCTGAATGACCTGCAGCGCGAATCGGCCATTGAAACCATCTCCGTGCAGCCGCTCACCGATGAGCAGATTCGCATGCTGGTCTCAGGCCTGCCAGAACCCGTCGTCCAGCACATCCAGGCACATGCCGCCGGCAACCCATTCTTCGCCGAGGAACTGGCGCGCAATGTAGAGGCCGCCGGCACTACCCAATTCACTGCGCCCACTCCCACATCTAATCACGCTACCAAACACAACAATCTCGCGCTCGATCAGCCTTCGGCTTTACCCGATACCATCGCCGCCGTCCTCGACCTGCGCCTGGGACGCATTAGCAGCGCCTGCCATCGACTCCTGGTCAGGGCCGCAGTGCTGGGAGGCTCCTTCGAATTTAGCGCATTGCGTGCCATGGAGACCGGCCCTAACGCCATCGACGAAGACACCATGCTCGACCTCCTGGAAGAGGCGCTCCAGGCAGGCATGCTCACCGAAGAAGGCAGCGGCACACGCATCACCTACCACTTCTGGCACCCCCTGCTGGTAAGCCACCTCTACGACGGTCTCTCTGCAGGCCGCCGCGCCAGCCTGCACCGACGCGCCGCCGAAGTCCTGCTAAATACATACAAAGGCCGCGAGGAAGAGGGCGCCGCCGCCATCACCTTCCATCTGGTCAAGGGAGGAT
>VBFM01000492.1:1494-3694 GCA_005882595.1 Chloroflexota bacterium | reverse complement strand
GGTCAGATTGGTGAGGACAACGACTTTACTCATGAATAGTTACCTCCTCGTTGCTATTGTATTGTAGTCTACCATTGTCTCTGTTGTTGTAGTATACAATTGGCAGCCCCTTGAATATCAGAACATCATGCGTACTCTCCTCTTCATTCTCATACTCCCTCTGAAAGTCGGCAACGGTTTAGGTGATCAATCCTGGCGGATGTGAGTGCCTGGTGAAGACCATCACGAGTATAAATTTACAAATGTCATACACCAAAAAATCCTCCTTTGAGCGTACAGAAAGCGAAATGTGAAATTGTTGGCAGAGCGTTTTCTGAGATGGCCTGTGAAACATGAAGGAGCGCTTGACAGGAACCCGGATACGGCATTGCCAGGCACCCCCACTCCTAAGAAGGAGGCACCTTTGGCTATACAACCAGACATCCCCATCATTTTCGTCCCTGGCACGAGCGGAACTTCGCTGGACACCAGCAAGTCTTTCAACCATGAATTTACTGGCGACCGGCACACGTTTCCTGAGATCTGCCTGACATGTTCATTGGGTTCTAGCACGCACGGTGATGAAGTGTTTCAGTACAATCCCGCGGGAAGTGACCCCGCAGGTCCACGCATCTGGATTGGGCCGGAAGCAGTAGGACACCTGCTGGCGGAAGCGGTGAACGCTAATCGAGGCAGTCACTACTTCGATGTTTTGCAATTCGATGGCTCAGGACAGAATACGCTGTTCCCACAGATTGGAGCGGGTACGGTTCTGCAAAAAGTCAATCTGGATCCCGCCGGAATCATCACCCATGGGGTCTATGACTCGTTGGTTAACTTTCTCACCATTGACATAACCGGCCCCAGGAGGCCACTCAATAATGGGTCCAATGGTCTCTACCTCTTTGCGTACGACTGGCGTGGCGATCTGCCAGATCAAGCCCAACAACTGGGCATGTTCGTGGATTGTGTCCTGCAACGTCCAGAAGTGCGAGCGGCACACATCCAGAAAGTAGCGCTCCTCACTCATAGCCTTGGGGGCCCGGTCGCTCGTACCTACTACCTATCGTCTCCTGCGAATGTCGCTAAGGTGGACCAGGTTATCAGCCTCGCGGGTGGGTTCGGAGGTATTATCCTGCCGATAAAAATTCTAACCATGGGTGACAACTGGACCCTCGGCTTTGGCTCCGGCCCAATAAGCGTGGGCTTCGCTGATTGGGAAGGGCAGGCCCTGGCCCAAAATTGGGGTACCGCCTACTTCCAGATACCCAATTCCGACCTATGGTTCTCTGATGATACACATAACGGAGGAACATTTAATCGCGCTTACATTCGCGATGATCGCCAGGCGCCCATCCTCACTCACTCAGCCAGCATGGCCTGGCTCCAACTGTATTACAATACGCTTATTACCAATAGCGCCGAAACTTTCTTTACAAACCCTCTCCTGCCAGCCATGGGCGACTTCAGAGGTGGTACTGGTAATATCCCGCACCACCGTATTATCAGTAAAGGCATCACCAATACCGTTTTAGCAGTGCATATCTCGATTGGGACATCAGACGAGTGCCAGTTTTTAACGCAACTCGGACTGCCGGTGGACCCGGCCGAATCTACTCCCATCGTACGCTACGATGTGGTGACCGGCGATGGCGATGGCACGGTTCCTTATCATGGCCTGCTGGGTAGCATAGCAGCAAGCGAAGATCGTGTATATATCCTGGACAATGTCGACCACGTCGGGATAACCGCAAACGCTGATGTACACACGCTGATCCAACACTTGCTTGACGGTACGGTGACCAATCAGACGCAGGTTTCGGCAACTTTCCATTCCCCGTTCGATGCGGGCGTGCATGAGTTACCATAAAGTTCCCTGGGAGGTATAACCATGGATCACATGACCAACACCAGTCAACCGGGCCGCCATGCACAAGCTGGCGATGCGCCTGTTGCCGATCGCTGGCTGTTACGGGTGAGAGGCGCTGTGGATGTAGAGATTGAGGACGAGCGGGGCAATCGCATTGGTCGCTACATTCCACGTGGTGAGATCAAGGAAGAGGAACGAGAAGAGCCGGAGGAAGAAAAAGAAGGGCAGCATCTTCCCCATGCTGCTCAATCGAATCAAGACCTTCCCAACCTGTGGGAAGTAACCATTCCAGGTGCAACCTATCACCCTGGACGAACAGTTACTTCAGTCTTTTTGGGCCAACCTGGACGA
>VBFM01000492.1:0-1402 GCA_005882595.1 Chloroflexota bacterium | reverse complement strand
CCCATCAGGGAACGGGAGCGCGCTCAATTTGTCTATGACACCTTTGCCCCTCCAGCCGCACCCGTACTTACTATCGGAACGCGTGAAATTGAGCCGACAGCCATTTTGAGTCCAGGTGAGAGCGATGACACCACACCGCCGACGACAAGCATCTCTATTCAAGATGGACAGCTGGTTCTGTCGGCAACGGATAACCCGGGCGGTGCCGGGGTCTGGCGTAGCTACTATACAACCGATGGACGCAACTTTGCAGTGTATACGCAGCCCCTCCCACTTCCCCCGGATGCCAAAATCGTGATGGGCTATTCGGTAGACCGCAATGGGAACCGCGAATACCCCGGCGCAGTTCTGCCCGTGTTGCAGATCAGTCAAAGTCATATCGTCTTCACAGCGATAGCGGGCAATACGAAAATCGCGGCCCAGCGAGTGCGCGTGATGAACCCTGACCCCATCCCTCTGACCGGCCAGTTGCAGTGGCGGGCTTCGACAGAGACTCCGTGGCTCGCGGTTGAACCACAGGAAGGAATGACGCCAGGACTGATTACGCTGTCTGTGAACATAGGCACCCTGGGACCAGGTACCTACACCGGCAGTGTCATCGTCAGTTCACCGACACCGAACGTGGTCTATGCCGAGCGAGTCATCTCGGTCGATTTAGTGGTAAGCGCAGGGCAAGGGCAGCTTTCGTCACAGTAAAAGGTGGACGCCGGCCAATCCCCTCTTTTGTTGTCGCACGCCAGAAAATCTGATATAGTGAAGCATACCGTCGTTACCCTCTAGATTGCAACGGAGCATTCACTATGACAACACAAGACACTGGAGACACAGCAACGACCACGCTAAAGCGTACTCCGCTCTGTAGAGTTTGGCGGCTGGGAAATGCCTGTCCAATATAGCAGTATTTTGGAAGAACATCGTGCCGTGCGCACACATGCCGGCTTATTTGACGTCAGCCACATGGGCGAATTCAAAGTCGAGGGACCCGACTCCCAGGCTTTCCTGCAACACCTGGTCCCCAACGACGTTGCTCGCCTGGCGGAGCACCAGGCCCTGTACACACAACTCTGCCTGCCCGACGGCGGCACCATCGATGACCTGATCATCTACCGCCTCGCGGACAGCCACTACATGCTCGTCGTCAACGCGGGCAACATCGACAAAGATTTCGCCTGGGTGGAGCAGCAAACAAAAGGCTTCGATGTCATTCTCGCCAATCAATCCGACGCTACCGCCCTGCTCGCCCTGCAAGGACCAGAGGCGCAGGCCATCCTGCAGCCGTTGACCGACACCGACCTCGCCAGCATCCGCTACTACCATTTTGAACCGGGCATAGTAGACGGCATCAACTGCTTTATTTCGCGCACAGGCTACACCGGTGAAGACGGCTTTGAACTCTACTGCG
>VBFM01000018.1:16657-23089 GCA_005882595.1 Chloroflexota bacterium | reverse complement strand
CGTGGTGGAGAGGGTGGGAAGCCACACCTCCCCGGACAGGCACGAGGCCCCCGCCCTTCTCCACTCCTCTCCCTGTCCCTACGGAACGTAGAACGGGGGTTATACTGCTTGTTTAGGTGGCGGAGGAAGCCCCGGCAGCCACCAGTTCCACCTGCCCAGAAGGCGCATGGTTGCGGGGACCAGCAGGGTGCGAATGATTGTGGCGTCCACCAGGACGGCTACGGTCATACCCAGGCCGATCTCCTTGGAGGCCAGGATGGAGGTGAAGGTGAAGGCGCCCGTCACGATTACGAAGAGCAGGGCAGCGTTGGTGATCACGCCTCCCGTCTTTTCCAGGCCGCGTGCCACGGCGTAACGGTTATTATGGGTACTCAGCCACTCCTCCTGGATACGGCTCAACAGGAAGACTTCGTAGTCCATCGAGAGGCCGAAGAGGATGCAGAACAGCAGGATAGGGGTGATGCTATCCAGTGTGCCATTTGGGGTGAAGTCCAGCAGATGGCTGAAGTGGCCCCATTGGAAGACGAATACCAGTACACCAAGACATGCGCCCACCGAGAGGACATTCATCAGGATCGCCTTCAGGGGCAGGAACACTGAACGGAACATCAGCAATAGCAGAATATAGGTTGCACCGAGGATAAAGAGGACGCTAAATGGGAAGTTTCCGTACAGGTAACGGCTGAAATCCAGGTCGTTCGCCTGCTGCCCCCCAACCAGGACGGTCAATCCCTGTCCGGCCGTCTTGTCACCTGCACGCAGGTTGTCGATCAGCGCATTGCCCTGACTGCTGTCGAGCTTCGCGTCAGTGGTGAGGGTGATCATGGTGGTATTCCCGTTAGTCGTCGAGTTGACGAGTTGAACGAGGTCAGGATGCTGTTTGTATGCATTGGTGCTGTACAGCATGGCCAGCGCTTGCTCGCCGGGTGTGGAGGGAAACTGTGTCAGGCTTATTACACTCGTCACATGCGGCTGCCTCGCAAGCCACCGGGACAGGGAAGCGAGTTTTGCCAGGTTATCAGTATTGAGCATATTGGACCCGTCCGGGGACTGCGCGATGATCGAGATGATATTGCTATTGGTCTCCGGGAATTGCGCGTTTAAGATGTCGATGCCCTGGCGAGCTTCAGCGCTGGTAGGCAGCGAAGTAACGGTTGGTGAGCCAAGCTCGATAGAGAAGATGGGCCAGCCCAGGCCGATGAGCATAGCAGTAACTACCAGGATGATGAGGATGGGCCGCCGCATGACAGCCTCGGCCCAGGTTTGCCAGAAGCTGCGGCGCTGCCTGCCTCCGTTCTGATTACCGGCTTGACTGGCTCCTGTATGGGCGTGCGGCGCAGTGAAGCGACTGATGAACGGAATGCGCAGCGCGTTGATACGTGGACCAAGCACACTGAGCAGCGAGGGCAGCAGGGTGAGCGCTGCAAGCACTGATATGGCGACGACCACCGCGCCACCAATGCCGAATGAACTTGTCAAATTCACGCCAATCAGCAGCAGTCCCGCGAAACCAATCATCACGATCAATCCGCTAAAGAGGATGGCTTCTCCCGATGTCGCAATTGTCCAACCGACGGCCTCCGTGATGCTGCGTCCTTCCAGCAACTCGTCACGGAAGCGGCGTGTCATGAAAAGGCTGTAGTCAATCGAGATGCCCAGGCCGATAATCGAAGCAACGTTCAGCACAAAGATGCTCATCGAAGTGTGCTGAGCGATACCGTAGATAATCGCCAGGGATACGGGTACCGCGACCAGGGCCAACAGTAAGGGCATAGCCGCCGCAACCAGCGTGCCGAAGACCATAATAAGTACGAGCAGCGCAATGGGCAGCGCGATCAATTCGGCGTGTTCAACGTCCGATGTGCTAATGCTGGTAAATGCGTGGTCCACAACGGGGTCGCCGGTCAGATAGACGTGCGCAGGGCTAGCAGCGCTTCCCGAAGGCAAAAATGTGTGAAAAGCGCTGAGCTGAATACCGCCAGGATAGATGCTCAGGTCTACTGTAACATACATTGTGCGCCCGTCCTGCCCGGCATTGCTCTGGCTCATAGCGGTGGTATACGAGTACGCACGCGCACGATTGAGGAAATTATGTACTTCCTGCTGGTACGCCGGATCGCTGACAGGAGTGGAATCAGATTGAAAGATGACCAGCAGCTGTGACGCCGGTCGATTCAACCTTGTGGCAATGATGGTATCTACTCGCGCTGACTCGCTGGAGTCGTTTGAGTAGCCGCCGCCGTGCAGCGCATCGCCAATCTGGCCCACAAATGGGATGCTCGCACCAAGGGCGATGACCCAGAATGCGATAATAAACCAGCGGAAGCGATATACCTGGCGACCGTAGGCGAGTCCCAGGCGATAGAGTCCGTGAGTCTCAAGTGAGCGTTTGCGCGAAGACGCAGAAACGGCATCCTGCTCCTGTGATCTATCTTGTATTTGCATGTAGCTCTGCTTCCTTTTGCGAAAAAGTCCCGGTAGTCCTCCAGGATAACTGCTCCAGCAACAATATCTCAGCGCTGATAGATGTGCTAATGCCCCTTGCGCAGTAATGCACGGATGGGCTACTACCTTCTCAATCCGTCCAGGAGTAAGCGTAGTGCGGCTTCGCCCACCGGGGCCCATTGCATCGCCTCGGGGTCGATTAACCAGCGTACAACCAGTCCCTCGAAAACTGCGTCGAGGGCAGTAGCAGCCGCGACCGCGTCGACGGATCGAAATTCCCCCCGGTCAATCCCCTGCTGAATCAATGCCACCAGCAACTCATGGAAATTCTGAAAATACGCTTTGATGAATTGCCGCACCCCGTCCTGGTGTAAGGCGGTCGCGTAGAACTCAACTAAGATAGTCACCACATCGGACATTTCTTGCAGACCTGCAATACGAGCTTGAATGAGCTGTTGCAAACGCTCGCTGACCGAGCCTTCTGCATGCAATAATCCAACAAGTTGTTCAATATCGGTCGTGAAAAGCCGTTGTGAAATGGCGGTAATGATGTCTTCTTTGCTCTTGAAATACCAGTACAGCGCGCCCTTGCTCAGACCCGATGCCTGGACAATATCGTCCATGCGGGCATCATGAAAACCCAGCCGGGCAAAAACTGCCGTTGCCGCATCCAATATCTGATTTTTTCGTGTTACACTAACATCTGGGCGTGGTGACATACCTGCCCTCTCTGCTTTACGAATTACTAGACCGACCAGTCAGTCTAGTATAGTCATAGCAAATAATGGATGAGTAAGTCAAGAGCAGCAAAAAGTGGCTGGACAATCTGGAACACCCAAAAAGGAGCACGAAAATGGCTGAGAGCCTGGCCTTTGATATGTATGGCACGCTGGTGGATCCCATCCGTATCTGGAAGCAACTTGAGCAATATTTTCCTGGTGAGGCACAGCGTATCGCCGAAATCTGGCGGCAGAAGCAGCTTGAATTCACCTTCCGGCTGACGGCGATGGAACGTTACGAAGACTTTGAGCAGGTCACGCGCAAAGCCCTTGACTACGCACTGGCCGCCGCGGGTAGCACCCTTGCTAAGTGGCAAAAGGACGCGCTGATGGCCCAGTATAACGACCTTGAGCGCTTTGCTGATGTCGAGCCTGGCTTGCGGCGTCTGAAGGAGGAGGGCTATACAATGGTCGTATTTTCCAATGGCAGTCCCTCTATGCTGGATGCTATTATGCATGCCGCGCATTTGAACGTGTACTTATCGGGATTTGTGAGCGTGGATGAGGTGAAGGTCTACAAGCCATCACCAAAGGTGTACCGGCACGTTGCCGAGCGGCTGGGACGCCCTGTTGAAGAAGTGCGCCTGGTTTCCTCAAATCCTTTCGATGTGATTGGCGCCGAATACGCCGGTTTGCAAGCGGCCTGGGTGAATCGTTCGGGAGGATTGTTCGATACGCTCGCGCCACGACCGACCATGGTGGTCAGTACATTAGTTGAGCTTGCAAGTGTACTGGAATCTCGTCATGCATAGGACTACTTACGGCCTTTGTCACTTTTAGCGGTTAAGCACCGTGCAAGAATGAAGAGGAAAAGTTTAGACATCAATGAGAGTAAGTAAATGATTCCGATCAAGGATTATCCGGGGCCACGACGGCGCCTTCCGTGGGTAACATGGGGGATTATCGCCGTAAACATCGTGGTCTTTCTCTACCAGGTGTCGCTTGGCCCTGATGCGCCCGCCTTTATGTTCGCGTATTCGGTTGTCCCGGTGGCGTTGACACACGGGGTTCCCCAGACATCGCTGCCGGGAGTGCCAGCGCATCTCCCATTTCACACCCCCAATCCGGTCTACCTGACTATTATCACCGCTATGTTTTTGCACGCGGGATGGCTGCACATTGGTGGCAATATGCTGTTTCTCTATATCTTTGGAGACAACGTAGAAGATCGGATGGGGCATCTCCCATACCTGGTTTTCTACCTGTTCTGCGGAGTGATTGCGAGTATCACCCAGGTAGCGATTGATCCAGGCTCTCCTGTTCCGAGCCTGGGAGCCAGCGGCGCAATCGCCGGAGTGCTGGCAGCTTATCTCGTGCTATTTCCCTGGGCGCGAGTGCGAACAATTATCTTCATCTTTATTTTCTTCACCATTGTTACCCTCCCGGCTATCATCTTGATCGGGCTGTGGTTCTTGCTGCAATTTTTCGATGGCGTTGCGTCTCTCTCGACCGTCCAACAAGGGATGGGTGGTGTGGCGTACTTTGCCCACGTGGGAGGATTTATCGCCGGTCTTGTCATCACCTTGCTATTCCGACCACTTCTGCGTCCCCCTGCTCCCACCAGTTATCCCTACTTGCCGCGTCATTCAGGGGCTGTGAATGCGCGAGAGTGGTGGCAGAGACCGTGAAGACCCAGGTGCGGAATATCCTCGTTAGTACAGAATTTGTCTTATGTAAGACATATCGAAAGTCTTCTCTATGAGCAGAAATCCATCAATATATAACAGCCCCGGGTGTGCCTGGATAGGAGTTTACTCCGAAGATTTCTCTGCTATTTCCATTGAAGCGCAAATTAAGGGAGAGTAAAGTTGCCAGGTGTATACTCATACTAGTGGTGAGTGGTGATCGTGAGGGTGCCAATTTGCTCTGTAGAGTGGTGCTCCAGGGTAGACCTGTTGAGTTTCGCTCCAGGCGTGTGCTGTTGTAGGGGCCCGATTTATCGCGCCCGCTCCAGGCATGTACTGCTGCAGCGATGTTCCGGGTGTACTGTCTGTTGAGTTTCACTCCAGACAAACTTCGATCATCGTCACCACAGAAAAATTACAGCTTTGTTGATTGAGGGAGCAAATATGTAACTCAGTCTCCTTCCCACAGTAAGGCAGCGATGTATCCCCCATCGCTGCCTTACCTGTTTTCAGTGTCCATCTCATTCTGATAGAGCAGGTAGATTTTTATCATGATTTGCATTTTTACCATGTATCATGTGATGGCTTAATAGAGGGATTCCCGGTGAAAGCCCAGGATTCTTGTGAACTCCTGGGCTTTCTGGTGTCTAACTGCTTAAGAGGCGCAATGATTGTGGATTTCCTTATAGACGTGTCATCCTGGTAGCGTTATGGCTGACAAGTCCACTCTCTCCAACTATAGCCGTCACGCACAAAGATCTGGTGAGCCGCCGCGATATTTGCAGCGGCATTATAGGGCGATTGGCCGACTTGTGCGGTTCCTGCCCATGTCCCCGGCATGATTTGAAAGAGGCCCGCGGCTCCCGATGGATTGTAAGCAGCGGGATTCAGGCCAGATTCGCATGTCGCGACGTTGATAGCTGCTTGTCCATAGGGACCAAACACCTGTCCGATCATAGTCGCGACGCTATTCCCATTGGCCGTCACTGTTTGGAGAGTAGTGTTATTCTGCCCTGATGAGGGGTTGCCTGTCCCATGCAGTGGGATACAGACAGTCTGACCTCCATAAATCAGGTTCGGATTGACAATATGGTTATAGGCTGCAAGCGCTGACCAACTTGTGCCATATCTGTATCCAATCTTACTGAGTGTATCGCCACTTACTACACTGTAAGTACGATCACCCCCGGAGCATGTCGTGTACGTCTGTGCACTTGCACCTGGCACATTCAGCATGAATGTTGCCACAAAGAGGAGTAGCCCAAGAACGAGGCCAAGACGAAACTTTCCTACGAGACTTCCTGTAAAGCGCTGTCGTAAACACATCTGAAAATACTGATATGTTTGCATGCATCTTCTTTCTAGAGAAAACTTGCAAACCTCCCAAGCAGTTCTGTTCCCGCATATATGCTTACAAGCACAGAAGACAAACGCTCCTGGCGCATATTTTTATGGGAACATATGTATGATAGCATGCAAAATCTGAGACAAGGTGATACACGCTGAAATATAGCCCAAATTACCTATATGATTTCAGCGCAATCAAACAAGAAGGACAAGATGTGCGGCCTGTAGCAGTTACG
>VBFM01000018.1:16090-16647 GCA_005882595.1 Chloroflexota bacterium | reverse complement strand
AGACGATATCTCCAATTGGAGTAGTTACCCCAGTCGCAAATGCTGTTCAAACCATTGGATAGCCAATCGCGCCACCTCTTCCAGGGTGCTGGTATCCTCGAAGAGATGCCCTGCACCACCAATGGTTTCAAGCTTCTTTTCGGCGCGCAGTTGCTCCAATGCCAGGCGACTTGACTCATTTGCTTGCGAGTCGTTTTCACCGCCCAGGAGAAGCACCGGGGCCTCAACGCGAGGTAAATAGTCACGGGCAAGATCAAGCCGCTGGGCTGTGGCGATGACCGTGACGACGGCATCGGGGCGTTCTGCGGCGGCGATCAGAACGGCGGCGCCTGTTACGCCAACACCAAAGTAACAAATGCGCAGGTTTTGCGTTTCCGGGGTTTCAATCAGCCAGTTGGCTATGCCGATGATGCGCTGGTGTAATACATTGACGTTTTCACGGAAAAAGCCTGTCTCCTTATCCAGTGCCTTCTCTTCAGGAGTGAGTAGGTCTACCAGTATTGTTGCGATGCCCTGTTCGTTAAATAGCCAGGCAAGGCTCGCTGTATAGGAGACGC
>VBFM01000018.1:0-16077 GCA_005882595.1 Chloroflexota bacterium | reverse complement strand
TAAGGAAAAAGGACAATTCCGCGTGCATTCTCTGGAATCGTCAGATGGCCGTCGAGGAAGAGTGCGCCAGCCGCGACTTGAACCAGCCTGTCAATATTATTACCTTGCGAAGTTGTATCCACCGGTTTTTTTACCCCTTTATGATCGTCAATGCGGATGTACGGCTTTCAGGCGGTTAGTGATGTTCCACTTCATAGCATAATGGGTGGAAAAGCAGCGAGACAAGTGAACAATGTGTTATAAGGCATCCACCCTCACATCATCCTCCACCTCGGCCTCTAGCAGCGAGGGTTCGCGTATATCGATCGCCAGTTTGCCCTCGCCGGCGCTGACGTGGACTACAGCCTGTTCGGGGATGTTGCCAAGCAGGATGCGCAGGCTCAGGGGGACGGTTAGCATTTTTTCGATGACGCGGCGCAATGGGCGCGCGCCCTGCGTGGCACTGAAGCCTTCTTTACAGAGCAGGTTGATGGCGCTATCGTCGGCATCCAGGGTCAGGCCTTGTTCCAGCAGGCGGGTGGCCAGTTCGTTCATCTGCAGGCGCGTGATGGCGCGTGCCTGTTCCTGGCCCAGTGGCTGGAAGATCACCACTTCGTCGATGCGGTTGAGGAATTCGGGGCGGAAGGTCTGGCGCAGGCGTTCCATGAGGCGGTCACGCTGCGTCTCTTCGATGGCATCTTTGCTGGCGCGAAACCCGCTGGGCATGGAACGGCCCAGCATATCGGTGCCTACATTGGAGGTCATGATCCAGATGGCGTGCTGCGCATCCACCGTGTGGCCCTGGGCGTCAGTCAGGCGGCCCGCATCAAAGACTTGCAAGAAGAGGTCGAAGACCTCCGGATGGGCTTTTTCAACCTCGTCGAGCAGCACCACGCAGTGCGGGCGACGGCGCAGTTTTCCCGTCAATTGCCCTTCCTGGTCATAGCCGATATAGCCCGGAGGCGCGCCGATCATGCGCGAGACGGCGTGCTTCTCCATGTATTCTGACATATCAACGCGGATCAGGTGCTCGTCGGAGCCGAAGACCTCGGCTGCTAACGCGCGCGCCAGCTCCGTTTTCCCGACCCCGGTTGGGCCTAAGAAGAGGAACACCCCTGATGGACGGTTGCGCGGCTTCAGGCCGGCGCGTGCTACCTGGATGGCCTGGGTGACGCGCGCAATCGCCACGTCCTGGCCAATCACGCGCCGCTTGAGCAGGGCTTCCAGATTGAGCAGGCGATCGCGCTCTTCGCGCCCCGGCGCGCGCACGGGTATGCCGGTGCGATGCGAGATCACCTCCGCGATCATCGAGGGAGTAATCAGCGGCTGATCCGCGAAGGCATCATCCAGGTCATCGTTGGCATTCTCCCCAGCGTTCTGCTCGCTTTCGTCCTCGGCTAAAAACACACGCGCCTGCGAACACGCTTCGTCCAGCACACTGCAGGCCTTGTCTGGCAGGCGCAAATTCGGCAGATATTGCTCGGAAAGATGCACCGCCGCGTAGAGCGTCTCTTTGGCGATGCTGACATGATGATGCTGCTCGTACAAATCGCGCATGCCTGTTAAGATCGCCAGCGCTTCATCTACCGCGGGCTCTTCGATCATGATGGGACGCAGGCGGCGTTCCATGGCGGCATCCTTCTCGATGGTGCGATACTCCTGTGGGGTGGTCGCGCCGATGCAGCGCAGACGCCCACCCGCCAGCGCGGGCTTGAGAATACCTGCCGCGTCAATACTGCCATCGGCAGCTCGACCGGTGCCGATCAAGAGATGCATTTCATCGATAAACAGGATGATATCACCGCTGCCCTCGGCCTCTTCAAGCACCTTCAAGAGCCGCTCCTCAAATTCGCCGCGATACTTGGTTCCGGCGACGAGTGAACTGGCCGAGAGTTCGATCAAACGTTTGCCGCGCAATTCGGGTGGTACTTTGCCGTCAACAATGCGCTGCGCCAATCCTGTCACGATGGTGGTTTTGCCAACACCCGAATCGCCGATTAAGATAGGATTGTTGCGATCCTTGAGCATCAAGGTCTGGATGAGCTGCCGCATCTCTTTTTCGCGTCCGATGAGCGGCTGCAATTGTTTCATACTGGCCTGCTTCGTCAGGTCGCGTCCCAGGCGTTCAAGCACCGTATTTCCGCCCTTGATGCCTCCTTCGGGACCAATGCCGACCGGCAGTTCAATGGGAGCAGCCGGGTTCGCGCTCACCGAAGGGACGAGTTCGAGCAGCGCACGCGCATTGCTCAACAAGATCGTCTCGATCAATTGCGATGGGTTGATGCCCATTTTGGTGAGCAGTTCATGGGTGACGCCATCCTTTTCGCTCAACACTGCCTGGGCGATGGCGCGCTCATCGATAGAGGTGGAACCCGCATTCAATGCATTGCGCTCGGCGGTTTGCAAAATCTCTTTGCAACGGCGCGTTGGCAGGATAGGTGTGTCACTGGTGGCTTTGCCGTTCCCCAACGCGAGACGAATCACATCGCGTACTTGCTTGGGAGAGAAATTGAGACTGCGCAAGGCATCCTGCGTGCAGCCACCGTCGAGCTTGGTGAGAGCGATGAAGAGGTGCGGAGTCCCAAGATAGTCTTTATGCATACGCCGCGCTTCCATCAAGGCCAGGCCCAGCACTTCCTGTAAGAAGCGGCGGTCGAGTGCATTCGATGAAGAGAACATGGGCTGCATCAAATGATCGTCATCCAGCGCATCGAGAGACAGTTCCAGGTTGCGATCGCGCCCACCAGGAGAACTGGCTACCAGCGAGCCTGTAGGATCGCCGTACAGCACGTAGCTTAACCAGGAGAGGTCACCAGGATGCCGCTGGGCCATAGTTGAGCGAGCGCGACGCAGTGCTTCACCCAGCGAGACGCCGTCTGCGGTCTCCTGGTAAAAGAGGATGGTAAATTCGCGCGCTCGCTGTGCGTTCACAGGCCAACGCATAGCGAGAACCGCGCTCGCTCCCGCCGCCATGAGATTGGAGGCCGCAAGCGCCTCTATTTCATAAGGTGGCAGGGCACCGACCTGCGAGCCATCGTAGTAGCTTAACACGACGAGGGGGCGTTTTGGTAACGATGAAAAGAGCTGCGTTGCCGCGTTTGTATCTAAACGTGTATGCCCGGCCAATGCCAGCGTCGGTTCACCCGTTGATGTCGCTGCAGGTATGGGCCCTGCATAATGTAGAACCTGCGGCATGTCCGCGTTGAAACGTAAGCGCATCTCTAACTGATTGGCCTGCTGGCGATAGAGAATAATACGCGATATGGCCTCGGGCAAAGTTGTGCAGAGTGTGGCGACTTCTTCTTCCGCGATGGGACACTCGCTGGTAGGATTAACAAGAAACAGCACCGTCAACCCCTGCGTTTCACGCCGCCCTGGTTTGCGGCTTTTATGCAGGGAGGTCTCAGGGCTTAAACGCTCCACCTGGAAGAGGCGCTGTGTCTGGCTGGACTGGCTGTTCGCCTGCCGTCCAATGCTCATGTGCTGGCAGAGGAAATGACCAGGAGCAGGCTTGCTGTCATAGAGCAGTTCCCATGGAATATCTGGAGTATTGGTGTTGAGCAGCAAAGGAGTGTCGAGTTGACGCAGGCTCTCCTGTATCACAGAGGAGAGAAGGGTATCGAAGAGAAAACGCCCTAATGAAACGAGCGCATCGCTACTCCCGCTCCGCCGCGCCTGGCCCTTTGAGTCGCTTGACTGCATGTATTGAGATGCAGACTGTAAGGCACGACGCAAACGTTCCTGCTGCTCAGTTGTAAGTTCTACGCTAGATTCCAGAGGACCAGATACAGGGCCGACAGGAGGTTCAAGGCGAAAACGATATACTGAATCCGTGCGTGTAATATGTAAGAGGGCAAGCTGCTCCATAGTCGTATTATTTCCTCTATCGTGCTCAACTACGATCTTCTATCACCGCAATAACTGACTCTTTACAGGAGAGACCAGTCCTTGCATCTCACCTGACGGCGCAGCCTTAGCACGTAGTGCGTTGGTGAGATGACCAGAGACCAGGCAAACAATCCAAAGAGATAACAACAAGGCAAGAAGAGTATACGTGTCAGGATATGGAAGTGTCAATAGCTGCTTTAACAGAATTTTTGATTCTCGAGGCAACCGCGAAGGTCGCCATAATCACAGACGCTGCCCATACAATTGCGCAATACGCACCGCATACTCTGCCAGGCTGTCTCGCAGTTCCTGTGGTTCGAGTATCTCAACGCTTGTACCAAATCCCAACAGGCGCGAACGAGCATGGGACAATGATTCGAAATAGAGCGAGAGGGTAATGCGTCCCTGCTCATCTGGTGAACCAGACTGTAGGAGGGTTTGGCGAGTTTGTACCCAATCACCAAAGAGATAGGAGAGTTCAGACAGAGATTCGGAGGCAACACGCAGGGTCACGGGATAAGGATAGAGGCTCTTTTCAAACGTCGCGCTCCACTCATTCCAGAAAGCAACAAGGTCAAACGTATCGGGCCGCTCAAAGTGCTCATCCGTTAACTCAGTCGATTGGATGCGCGAAACCCGATACACACGCATTTCACCACCGGACTCAGCGGTAGTGCAAACCAGGTACCAGACGCTGGCTTTCGCCACCAGCCCGTAGGGGTTTACCAACCGTTCGCCCAGCGTATGATCGCTGCCGCGCTGGTAGGTGAGACGTAGTCGTCGATCATTCCAGATAGCTTCCTGGATCATGGGCAGAAAGGGTACGGGTTCGTCGTGATGAAACCAGCCTGTCGCATCCAGGTGAATGCGCTGGCGCGCCATTTCAGCATTGCGGCGGTAGACCGAGGGAAGCGCCGCCAGCAGCTTGAGCAGCGCATCTTCTCGCGCCTTGCCAAGCCCCAGGTCTTCCAGGGGTCCGGCCATGCCTGACATGAAGAGTGTGTTTACCTCGGCCTCGGTCAATCTCGTCAGGTTGGTGCGGTAGTCTTCCAGGAGAGACCAACCGCCGCCAGGGCCACGTTCCCCGTATACGGGTACCCCGGCCATACTGAGCGCTTCCAGGTCGCGATACACCGTTCGCTCCGAAACCTCCAGCCGTCTCGCCAGCGATTGCGCCGTGACACGTCCCCTGGTTTGTAACAGCAGGAGTAATACCAGTAATCGGTCTGCTCGCAAGGTAATATCCCTCCAATATGTCCCTTCTTATATAATGAAGACGATGTAAGTAGCATATCATAAAAACTTGACAGGAGGTGTCAGGTATTGGATAGTATAACTGTTCCATATTAGATGAGGTATTGGAAGTTCTAAAGAAGGAGAGAATACTATGAATAGCTATATGCAAGAGAAATGGCCCTGGATTGAGGGCACACATGCGCTGCGCACACAGTTGTTAGACACCCTGAGCGATGCTGAGTTGGCTTTTAGTCCTGGCGGGCAGAATATGACGTTGGGGGCCTTATGCCGCGAGATGGGCGAAACTGAGCATTCGTACACGCAGTCGTTGAAAACCTTTAAGCAAGATTGGTCATATCGCAACACGGAGGCAGGCCTGGAGAGCAGCGTTGCCCGGCTTCAGGCGTGGTTTCAAACGCTGGACGAGGAGATGAAAGCAACCGTTTCTGCATTATCGGATGAGGATTTGAAGAAGACGGTTGATCGAGGCGGCTATGCGATGCCGGTTGATATGCAACTCGATGTCTATCTCCAGGCGCTGCTGATTTTCTTCGGGAAGGCCACGATTTACCTCAAGGCGATGAACAAAGCATTGCCCCAGCAGGTTCAGGATTATATTGGGTGATGGATGGCTCTCTAGCCATTTGAAGGAGTTGCTATGTCCTACGATGTGAGCACAGACGATGATGGGAAGCACGCGATCGTGACAGAGAGGCAGGGAGGCACGTTTGTTGTCACCATCAACCGACCGGAAGTGAGAAATGCGCTCGATGGGCCAACGGCATCTGCATTAGCCCAGGCCTTCCGTGAATTTGACAGCGACGATACACTGGCGGTCGCGGTCCTGAGCGGAAGCGGAGAAACCTTCTGTTCTGGCTTCGATCTCAAAGCGGTCGCTGATGCCACACGGATGCTGCGGGTGAGCGAAGAGGGAGATGGGCCATTGGGCGTCACACGGATGCTGCTCTCCAAACCGGTGATTGCTGCGGTCGAGGGTTATGCCGTCGCCGGGGGACTCGAAGTTGCGCTCTGGTGTGATCTGCGCGTGGCGGCGGAAAATGCAATCTTTGGGGTGTTTAACCGTCGCTGGGGGGTGCCGCTCGTTGATGGGGGCACGATTCGCCTTCCACGCCTCATTGGACAAAGTCACGCGCTGGACTTAATTCTCACAGGTCGTGGCGTGTCTGGGCAGGAGGCGTTGACCATGGGCCTTGTCAATCGCCTCACACGACCTGGGGAGGCTCTTGCTACCGCGCTCGCACTCGCGGACGACCTCGCCCGTGTTCTGGAGAGTCTGTAGAGGGAGCACGTCGTTTCGCTGCCGGCCATGGCCGGCATGGCAGCGCGAGCGACATTTAGGGCTGGACCTCCCGTCGCGGGGTTATCCAGGTGAAATTTCAACAGATGCTTCCTGCATTAGAACTCAGGCGCCTGTGCTCAGGTCCTCGCCCAAGGAGATCATGTTGCCCTCGGGGCAGGTGCGATATGGGCCTCCTCGAAGGGACTAACGCTCACTCGCACGTCGCTCGACTGAAGCTTCTTATACCAATTTGCGTTCTAACAGGTAACATTATTCGGCGTTTGTATGCGTCTGATGCTACTCAAATTTGTCAATTAGAACGCAAATTGGTATTACTACTGCTCCCAGTCAGCCTTCAGCAGCGCATACTCGACATCGTCCCCATCCCAGAGGTCCTCTGACGTGATGTGGAAGGTGCCTGTGGCTAAGAGGTCCGCAAGTGTGATGCGGTAGGTCCGCACCAGCTTCAGGCCCGCCTTCTCCATGACCCGGCGGGAGGCGAGGTTGTCCTGGTAGGTCGTGGCAAACACGCGCTGCACGTCCAGTTCGGTGAAGCCCTGGCGGATCAGTGCACGCACCCCTTCAGTGGCGTAGCCCTGGCCCCAGACGGCCCGGCGCAGCCGATAGCCGAGCGCGACATCATTGGGGCTGGCGGCATCCTTTGGCCGGAAGCTGAACCATCCCAGGAACTCCCCGCTCGCTTTCTCGGTCGCCGCCCAGACGCCAAAGCCGGGGAAGTGCTCGTAGGAGCGCAGGAACGCGGGCAGGATGTCGTTTTGGATTACCTCGCGCGGCGTCGGCGTGCCGCCGGTGAGGAAGCGCATGACCTCGGGATCGCTGTCGAGGTCGACCAGGTGGTCCACGTCGGCCTCGGTGAAGCGGCGCAGCACCAGGCGCTCGGTTTCCAAGAAGACTTGCATTGCTCACTCCTTCTCATAGAGAATCTACAGATTGAGGAACACTTCTCCATAGCGTGACAGAGCCTCACGATAGCTGCCTTCAGGAAATGTAGTGGCTTCAGCATCAAGACAGTTTTCGCAGCGCGCGGAGTAGGCAATGGCAAATGTCGCGGCGGCGGCTATAGTGGCCCATTCGGCTTTGGTGAACGCTGAGCCGCGAACAGCCTCGTACTCTGCAATAAATGCACGCGCCTCGTCAGGAGTTGGCGCAAGCGGAACATCGAGGTGCCAGGTCATGGTGAATCCCCTGGCGGCATCGCCTACAATGACCGGTTCCTTCTCCAATGCCAGGCTGTCCCAGTCATAAATCACGCTGGCTTTGCCATCGACGAAGCGGAAATGCTTCACACTCCAATCGGTGTGACCAATCACCGTTTCACCGACGCTGTTTGATAACGCCTGCTTTGCCCTACGCGCATAGTCATCAATCCATTCGCTGCCTGCTGCAGTTGCTTCAAAATCAAAGATTCTGCTATGTGGCGTGGGCCATAAACTGCCAGTTGCAAATATGTTGAGCATACCAGATTGCAACCCAGGGATACTGGCAAGCCCGCGGGTCAGATCAACCAGCTGATAGAGTTTTTCAGCCATAACGCGGCGAATGGAAGGCTGATGCGCATCGGCGTACACACCTGTATCCACCAGTTCCTCGACGATGGTATAGCCACGACCGAGCGGTGTTGGGCCGAGAATTGGCGTGGGACAGGGAAAACCATGTGTGGCGAGATGATGCTGCACATTGTAGACGGCGTGAAGAAAGTCGAGGGAACGTGTCGGTTGGTGCGCCTTCACCACCACGCGCCGATCATCACTCAAGCACAGGCCGAAAACCGCTCCCTGACTCGATTCGTAGAAGAGAAACTCCTTTACGGCAGAGCCTAAATTTTTTTGACAGAAATCATTTGCTAATTCAGCAATGCGATCGGGTTTGCTGGTTCCGAATATAGCAAGTTCGACAAAGGCCGCATCCCATTGGGCAAGGAAGTTGGCTATCACATTGTTCATTTCGGCCTTGTCCTGCATGATACATAGTACCTGTCGATGAGAGAATTGTAACTCCAAAGGGTATGATACTATATCCAGGAAGGACTAATAGAAGCTGCACCTGCGCACCAGGAAATTGAAATCACAGTTGAAGTTCAGCCTTTGAACAGTAGGGGAATAGCGATGCAATTTTACTTCGTGCCCTTAGAAGAAGCGGATGCGCGAGCGATTATTGCCTGGCACTATGAGGGTCCATATGCCGTCTACAACTGGGAAGACGAAGATGATCCATCGGACATGCTCGACAGGCGCAGCCCATATTATGCTGTGCGAGGTGAGCAGGGTGAATTCATCGGATTCTTCGCCTATGGGTCTTCGGCGTATGTATGGAGCAGTGATGAACCTCACCTGTACAGTGAGAATAACACCATTACGATTGGACTGGGTATGCGACCTGACCTGACAGGGAAGGGGTTGGGACTGGCATTTGTGCAAGCTGGACTCGATTTCGCCAGGGAACAGTTCAAACCTGATTACTTTCGCCTGTTTGTATTGACGTACAATGAACGCGCTATCCGGGTGTATGAACGTGCGGGTTTCGTGCGTATGGGGATATATGTGCAGCGCCGTGCTGAAGGTGATCGTGACTTTTTGGAGATGCGCCGCAAGGTGTAATATATGTAACTTGTGTAGAAAAGAGGAGGGTATACTAATGATTGCTCCTGGTCAAAAGGAAAGGGCCGTACAATTACTTCGTCTTCACTCTGAACCGCCCATTCTTGTTTTGGCGAATGCGTGGGATGCAGCGAGTGCGCGTGTTTTTGAGCAGGCAGGCTTTCGGGCCATCGCCACAACCAGTTCAGGAGTTGCCGCTGCACTTGGGTATCCTGATGGCGAGTACATCAGTCGAGCCATGCTGGTCGAAACGGTGGCGCGTATAGCACGGGTGATAGCCGGTCCTCTCACAGTTGATATTGAGGCAGGTTTTGGAAATAGCATTGAAGAGAAACTACAGACGGTTCGAGCGGTCATTGAGGCGGGAGCCGTCGGTATCAACATCGAAGATTCGACAAAGGGGCAGGAAAAAAAGCTTGTGGATACCTCCTTTCAGGTGGAACTGCTTCGAGGTGTGCGAGAGCTGGCATCATCGATGGATATGCCACTGGTAATCAACGCTCGCACAGATGTGTATTTACTCCCAACAGGGGATGCCGGTTCCCGATTCGAGCAGGCAGTGCAGCGGGCGCACGCGTACCGGCAGGCGGGGGCAGATTGCTTCTTTCCCATTGGCTTGAACGATGCGCGCGTCATTGCTGACCTTGTACCGGCTGCCAGTATGCCGGTCAATATTCTTGCGAACTCAGCAACTCCCCCGATTCCAGAACTGGCTCAATTGGGGGTAGCGCGTGTCAGTTTTGGCTCCGGGCCTATGCGCGCTGCTCTTGGCCACCTGCGGGGCGTTGCGCGCGAACTGCTTGAGAGTGGTACGTACACGAGCATGACCGAGGGAGCAATCTCGGGGGCTGAACTCCGCTTTCTTTAGTGAACCCGGTGTACTCTAATGCCTGCGGTGAAACAGAACATTGATGATCAAGACGAGCACGCTAAATATCAGAAGTGCAGCAATGAGAAAAGGATAGAGGAAGCGTGAGCTTGGGTTGTCTGGTGATATTGAGGACGCGCTTAATCCTACGATAATGAAGACAATGACCCAAAGAATCAGTGAAATTATTGCCAGAGCAAGACGTTGGCCGGATGAGGTGGGTGAGGAAGTGTTGTCCACAGTAAGTTTTTGTCCCCACGAGGAAGAAGAGTAGCTGTCGGTGGGCGGCACTCCTTCGTATCCGGTATAGGAAGCGCGGGGTCCATCACGATTGATTTCGCCGGAGTCCATCTGATGCTGTGTCATATTGTTCCCCTTTATAGCGCAACGCATGGTTTGTTCTTTACTACGAATATGTGATGTCAAGGTTGTAATTTGCACAATGTTTACTAAAAACTCAACCCAGAATATTTACCGCACGGGCCGCCAGTAAGACAATCATGGTCATAGAAAGTATGGCCTCGATCATCATCAGAGCTTTCGCGAGCCGTGTCAGGGGATAGGTATCAGCCGGGCTAAGCGCGGTCGCGCCTGTAAAGGCTAAAAAGAGATAATCAAGAAAGTGCGGCACCCAGCCAGTGTCATTCCCGTTGACCTGTTGTGGAAACATGAAGTCTGCTGCCTGGTGTCCAGCCAGGTGGCGTTTCAGCGGGCCTCCTCCATCTATCTCCCAATACCATAAGGCGAAGACAAGAATGTTAAAGCTCCAAAGCAGAGCCGCGGAGCGAAGCAAGGTGATGCCATGAGTATTAGTTTGCAGCGTAATGATCAAGAGCGCAATACCGATCGCCAAAGCCAATGTAATGATGCCCAGCAGTATCAGTATCAACACGCGAATCGTTTGATACGATGGTCCTCGTTCGGTCAATATGAAAATGGAAAGTGGGATCAGGAACACCGCTTCTATTACTAGTAGTAGCCAGTTAGGGCCGAGTATCAGATGCGAAGGAAGGGCCAAATAAAGCAGGCCAATAGCTAGAATTCGGCGATGGCTGCCCATCTTGATGCCATACCTCTATGAGTATGATGTGAAGCCGATGGTGGCAGCGATTTATGCGAAGTCTCAGCTTGCGTTTCATTGAGCTGTTTCATGAGTGGTATCCCATTTATTCTGAAATTAAGAGGGTATGTAGGGACGCGATTTATCAATGTGCGCCAGGAGGGTGGACGCGATCAATCGCGTCCCTACATGGGATCCCTGATTCATTTGTTCATGTTCATCATTGCGTCCATGAGTCATCAAATCGGCATCTCAGGCGGGCGTAATGAATTGCGCCCCTATTTTCAAATACGTTTAGAGCGCGGCTTACGCCTCATTTCATGGATAGTATACTACAGCCTCCTATATTTTCTATATGGCTGTGTAACTTTTCTGCGCTTCCAACCGTGTTTCCTAGAGAAGTGGTAAAATCTCGCAATACGATGTGTTATCGCACCTGAATATAGGGCTTATGCCTCTCTGTATCGACAGACCCCAACTTCCTCGGAACATACAAATTTCCATGCGGATAGAAGAAGCAGGGAAGGAATGTTTGAACATGCACACAATAATTGCCTCGCTCGAATTTCCGCTATGGCTGCGCGCCAGCCACTACCTCAACCTGCTCTTTATTGGGCTACTAATCCGCAGCGGCATTCAGATACTGGGAGCGCATCCCCGCCTCTACTGGAATGATGGCTGTAAACCGGGGAGTGAATGGATCAAATTCACCAGGAATAAAATTCCGAAAGATAAGCTATATACATCGATGGATGATGAGATACCGGTAACACCGGTGCTAGCTCTCCCTGGAGAAGATAATCTTGGTCTTGGGCGCCTCTGGCATTTCTTCACGGTGATCTTCTGGGTACTCAACGGGCTGGTATACGTGATCTTGCTTTTCGCGACGGGTGAGTGGTCACGCCTGATTCCCACATCCTGGTCTATCTTTCCCGATGCATGGCATACCTTCCTGACCTATATAACATTCCATATACCTCCTGCCAGCGATTTTCACCCGTATGATCCTTTGCAACAACTGGCATATGCCGCCGTCGTTTTTCTATTGGGGCCATTCATGATTCTAACGGGAGCCGCAATGTCTCCTTCTATCGAGGGGCGTTTCCCCTGGTATGTCAAAATCTTCGGAGGCAAGCAATCGGCGCGCAGCCTGCATTTTTTGAGCCTGATCGCCTTCACCATCTTCATTATTATTCATACTGCACTCGTTCTTATCGTGCATTTTCAGGACAACATACGCAATATCGTCTTCGGCGACCCCAATGGCAATACCGGCCTGGCCATCCTGATAGCTGTCATCGCTCTCTTGATCGTAGCCGTTATCTATGTATGGAGTTCCTGGTATAGCCTGCGCCACAAGCGGAAGATGCAGAACGCGCTTGGGGCTCTGGTTGACCCTGTGTTAAAGGCGCTGCTGCACCGGGAAAAATCGAAGCAGCAGTACAAGCAATCTGACATAACCTCGTACTTCTGGGTGAATGGTCGCCCGCCAGAAAGCGAGGAGTACAAGCCGCTGGCGCAGTACAACTTTGCCGAGTGGAAACTGGAGGTCTGCGGGCTTGTGGAACAGCCGCTCGCGCTTTCACTGGCAGATCTGCGACAACTTCTTAAGCAGACGCAGATCACCAAACATAATTGCATTCAAGGCTGGTCGGGAGTAGCGGAATGGGCGGGTGCTCCCCTGACAGAGGTCTTGAAGCTCTGCAAACCCTTGCCAGAGGCCAGATACCTCGTCTTTACCTCCTACCAGAAAGGTAAAGGCGCGGTAAAACCTGAGCTGGAGGAGGCACAGAAGCATACTTTCTACGAGGTCATCGATATGGAACTGGCGCGGCATCCAGAGACGATACTCGCATATGAGATGAACGGTGAGCCACTGCCTATCGTGCATGGTGCGCCGCTGCGCCTGCGGGTTGAAACCGTGCTTGGCTACAAAATGGTGAAGTATCTCAAGTCAATTGAACTTGTGAAGGAATACAGCACTATTGGTCAGGGACATGGTGGATTCCGTGAGGATTTTCAGTATTACGGCAGAAGTGCTGAAATTTAGGGATGTGTTGGGATACGATTGATCGCATCCACATAGAATTGGAAAGGAATGTGATTCATGAGTGATAAAGTCAGTGATTTTCTGTTGAAACGCCTTTCGGCGTGGGGTATTAAACGCATCTATGGCTATCCGGGCGACGGCATTAACGGCATCCTGGGCGGCCTGGAGCGTAATAAAGACCTGTTCGAGTTTGTGCAGGTGCGCCATGAAGAGATGGCAGCGTTCATGGCAACCGCTCACGCCAAGTTTACAGGAGAGGTCGGTGTCTGCCTGGCGACCTCCGGACCGGGCGCAATTCACCTGCTCAATGGTCTGTACGATGCCAAAATGGATCACCAGCCCGTTGTGGCGATTGTTGGCCAGTCGGCGCGCCCGGCCATTGGTGGCAACTACCAGCAAGAGGTTGACCTCCAATCGCTGTTCAAAGATGTCGCAAGCGAGTATGTCGAGACGGCTATGGACGCGATACAGATACGACACCTGGTTGACCGCGCGGTGCGCATCGCTAAAACCGAGCGTTCTGTCACCTGTATCATTCTTCCCAAAGATGTGCAGGACCTGGATGCTGTCGAGAAGCCACCACACGCGCATAATACCGTGCATACCAGTGTTGGCTACTCCTCTCCGCTCATCATTCCCACCGATGCCGACTTGCAACGCGCGTCGACCATCCTAAATGAAGGCAAGAAGGTCGCCATGCTGATTGGCGCGGGTGCGATGCACGCCGGAAAAGAGGTCACCGAGGTAGCCGATTTACTGGGGGCTGGCGTGGCCAAAGCCCTGCTCGGAAAGGCGGCGCTGCCCGATACACTGCCCTTCGTGACCGGCTGTATTGGCCTGCTGGGAACCAAACCCAGCTGGGATATGATGATGGAGTGTGATACCTTGCTGATGGTCGGTACCAGCTTCCCTTATAGCGAATTTCTGCCAAAAGAAGGGCAGGCGCGCGGTATCCAGATCGACATCGATGGGCGCATGCTCGGCCTGCGCTATCCAACGGAGCTCAACCTGATCGGTGATAGCGCGCAAACGCTGCGCGCCTTGATCCCCTACCTTGAACGAAAGGAAGACCGTTCCTGGCGGGAGAAGATCGAGTCCAACATCCGGGACTGGTGGAAGGTTGTCGAGTCACGCGCCATGGAAAGCGCCGAGCCGCTCAATCCAGAGCGCGTGTTCCTGGAACTTTCCAAACGTGTGCCGGAAACGGCTATTATGACGGCTGATGCCGGCACGACTGCCAACTGGTATGGGCGCATCGTCAAAATGAAGCCCGGTATGATGGGTTCGCTCTCCGGCGGCCTTGCTACCATGGGCGCGGCTGTTCCCTATGCCATCGCCGCTAAATTCGCTCATCCCAACCGCATACCGATCTGCTGCACGGGTGATGGCGCCATGCAGATGAACGGTCTCAACGAATTGATTACGGTTGCCAAGTACTGGAAAAAATGGAGCGATCCGCGCATCATCTTCCTGGTGCTCAATAACCGCGATCTGAATCAGGTCACGTGGGAGATGCGCATCGAGGAAGGCAACCCGAAACTGCCCACAACGCAGGACCTGCCCGATTTTCCCTATGCGCGTTTCGCCGATTCGATTGGTCTCAAAGGTATCCGCGTGGACAGACCTGAAGATGTGGGGCGAGCCTGGGACGAGGCGCTTTCGGCGAACAGTCCGGTCGTGTTCGAGGCCTACACCTCCGGCGACGTTCCCACCATACCGCCGCACATCTCTTTCGAGCAGGCCAAAGAGTACATGTCCGCGCTGGTGAAGGGTGATCCAGATGAAGGCGGCATCATCAAGCAGTCTGTGAAGAGTATGGTTGCAGGCGTGCTTCCCTCCAAGGATAGGGAATGAGACTCATGTTAGGCGCAAAATTTGGAACGGAAGTGGTTGCCATACCTATACCTGGGATAAAACGACGATGGTGCTTGTCGAGGCCAGCGCAGGGGGGATGCGTGGCCTCGGTTACACCTATGCCGATGTGGCTACAGCGCATCTCATTTCGGAGATGCTGGCGCACGTGGTGACGGGTCGTGACGCAATGGCTGTGCCGGGCTGCTGGCTGGCGATGGTCGAATCGATTCGCAATTTGGGTCGACCTGGCATAGCATCGATGGCTATTAGCGCGGTTGATGCTGCATTGTGGGATTTGAAGGCGCGTTTGCTGGATGTACCGCTTATCACGCTGCTAGGGGCCGTGCGCAAGAGTGCACCAATCTATGGCAGCGGCGGCTTCACCTCCTATTCGCGCACGCATTTGCAAAGACAACTTGGCGATTGGGTAGCCAGCGGTATCCCGCGTGTCAAGATGAAAATTGGGAGAAATCCCGATGATGACCCCGTACGTGTCGCCAGTGCCCGTGAAGCCATTGGCCCCGACGCCAAATTGTTTGTCGATGCCAACGGAGCCTACAGCTGCAAACAGGCCCTCGCCCTGGCGAACATTTTCGCCGCCGAAGCGGGTGTGACGTGGTTTGAAGAACCGGTTTCATCCGATGACCTCGAGGGGCTGCGCTTGATGCGGGATCGCGCTCCGGCGGGCATGGATATCGCGGCTGGCGAATACGGCTATGACCTGTGGTACTTCCGCCGAATGCACGAGGCAGGCGCGGTGGATGTGCTGCAAGCTGACGCCACGCGCTGTGCGGGCATCACCGGCTTCCTACGTGTCGGCGCACTCGTCGAGTCACACTCGATGCAGCTTTCCTCGCACTGTGGGCCATCCCTGCACATCCATCCCTGCTGCGCCGTCCCAAACTTCCGCCACATGGAATACTTTCACGACCATGTACGCATCGAGCGCATGTTTTTCGATGGAGTGCTGACACCTATCAATGGCGAACTGCGCCCCGATTTGTCCAGGCCGGGCATGGGATTAGAGTTCAAACGTGCGGATGCGGCCAGATATGCGGTGTAGGTTGTGGTTAGTCGGTTCTAGAAAGGGACAGTCATTATGGCTGTCAAATTGCCTCCAAATCTTGCCAGCAATGGAAATATGCTGGATACCTTGCCAAAGAAAATCACCCGCGAGGGCATCGTCTTCGAGCATCATATTCGCGAAGGGCGCTTTCAGCGCAG
>VBFM01000017.1:0-8304 GCA_005882595.1 Chloroflexota bacterium | reverse complement strand
CCAGGATCAACGGGGAGAGCACCCGCAGCGCCAGGCGGGGTGGACCTTTGCGCACGAAGGCGGGCGATCCGGTGTAGTAGCGCAGGAACCGGTAACCGGTCGAGCCGATCTTGACAGTGAGCGGGCCGGCCAGGAGCACCCCGACGAAGACGTGGACGGACAGCAGCGCGCGCAGGCTCGGCACGGTCACGAGCTCGACCACGATCAGCACGAGGAGCACCGCCCCTGCCAGCGTTGTCATCCGTTCGTTGCCGACCACTGCGGACCGACCGTCAGCGTTCTGTCCGTCCGTGCGGGTCTGTTCCGATGGGCGCACGGGCCCATGATCACCGAGCGATTTCATCGTCTCTCCTTCCTTAACACTGGGCCAGTCTGGTCTGGAGGCGCTTCGGGTGCGGGAATGGTGCTGGCGCGGCGGAAGAGCGGAGCGGGCCACCAATTCCACCGTCCCAACAGCACTACGAGCGCAGGGATGAGCAGGGTACGAATCAGGAAGGTATCCATGTGTGACATCATCCTTCAGAAAAAACTTCTAGCAGGGCGTCTCGCATGCCGGCACGCGCCCTCTGCACTGTTGCCAGTATAGCCGCGCGCGCCTCGCCCTGTCATCAGGGAAACCCCTGATGTTTTCGCGCCGAACGATGGAGTATAATTTCCCCAGGCGATCGGACTCCGCACAGATATCGAGGAGGAAGCCATGTCACGCTTGATAGCACACCATCGGACCAGCCAGTTTTTCACCAAACGCTGGCTCGTCGTGTTCTCAGGTTTCCTGGGGCTACTGGTCGTAGGTGTCCTGGTCGGTCTGAGCTACGGGCAGCCAGGAGTCCCTGCACTCACGCTTGCTCCGCTCGCTGGGCACACCGGCGTCTGCCGCGTCTCCTACATCCGGCCTTTCACGGAGGCATGGCTGGTTGGGCTACAGGCAGGGGACAGCGTGCGGGTGAGCGGCCCAGGGGCGCTCGCTCAGACGTGCCTGGCGCCTGACGTGGTGGTGCACGTGCGAGCGGCAGTCCTGGAGCAGACGCTGGTGGCGAATGCGGTGCCATCCCCGGTGGATGGGCTCAATGTGCTCACAGGCGTCGCCCTCCTGTTTAGCATCATGGGCAGTGCCATCTTGCTGCGTGCCGTCCACCGGCCAGTGGCGCGTGTCACCTATGGCCTGTTCTATTGCACGTCGCTGCTCTTTTGCCTGCTGAGCATCCAGCGGATGAATGCGCTCTGGGCCAGCGTTCTCTCGTTCATCCTGGTGATGGTGATCCCTGGGTTCTCCGTAACCTTTGTCTGGCTGCTTCCCTCGACCTCCTCGCCTGAGCCAGGAGGGCAAGCGGCGAAGCACCGCCGGCCTTTCCTCCGCTACAGTCCGCTGCTTGCGGCTGGCGGCCTGGTCGTCATTGGGATGCCGCTGCTCTGGTGGTGGCCCCAGGCCCGTTTCGCCGTGTTCCTGGTCACCGCTACATATAGTGTTGTCTGCATCGGCGTCGTCTGCTGGATGTTCTGCTGGGGCATGCGCAAGGTACCCCGGCGTGAGAAGCCACTCGCTCGTATAGTCGTGATCGGCGTGCTGTGCTTGCTGCTGCCGCTGGTCGTCTTGAGCCTCCATCTCCTTGGCAGCGAGCGCCTGGCGCAGCAGGGGCTGGTTGATCTGCTGCCACTTCCCGTGGTTGCGCTGCCGCTGGCCTATGGCTATGCGTTATTCCGCCACCAGCTCATCGGCATGGTCAGCCTGGTCAGCCGTCGTCTGATGCGGGTCGTCTTGTGGCTGCTGCTGGCGAGCGTTTTTGTGTATCCTGGCGTCGTGGGGCTGCGCATCATCGCGACGACTGTTCCGCTGACCGAACACGAGCTTCTCTTTCTGTCTGCCGGATTGCTGCTGCTGAGCCTCTGGCTTTTTCCTCTGGCCTGGACCAGAGTGCGCGACATGGGCGATCAGGTCTTGTACCGCGATTTCTACCAATATAACCGCTCCCTACGCGAGCTGAGTACCACGCTCACCCGTTTCCAGGGGCTGGAGCAGATCAGCGCCTTTGCCTTGCCGCGCCTGGCGCACCTGCTCAATGCCACCGAGATTGCCTTGATCGTGCGTCCCTCAATGCGAACACCGCTCTGCTGCGGGACGGAGGAGAACCCACCCTGGCAGATCTATCGCCAACCGGTGGTGGCGCCGGGCCTTCCGACCGAGCGGCTGATCAGGATTGCCCAACTGGCCCTCACGCACCGAGAACACCCAGCCGATGAACCACTCCTCCTGGACGGCCTCCTGCTGCTGGCATTGTATGCTGGTGAGCAGCTTTCCGGCTTCCTCTGCCTGGGACCCAAACACAATCTCGAGCCCTACACTCGCCAGGATACCAGTTTTCTGGCAACGCTGGCGGCACAGCTTGCGGTGCTGGAAGTCAATAGCCGCTACCTCGCGCAGGCGCAAGACGACGCACAGCGCCTGGCCGCCCTCAACCACCGCGTCGTCTCAGCCCAGGAAGAAGAACGCCGGCACCTCGCGCTGGATCTGCACGACGAGGCGCTGCAGCAAGCGATGCTGGTGGTGCGCCAGCTCTCGGATGCCAGCACAATGACGGAGGTCGCCGAGGTGATGCCGCTCGCCCGTTCGGTCATGGAGAGCCTGCGCCACCTGTGCCTCGAACTGCGCCCGCCGCTGCTCGATGAGCTGGGACTGGAGGAGGCGCTGCACTGGCTGGCACAACAAGCCGGGCAACGCAGCAAAACGAGTGGGGCCAACCTGCACATTCGAGTCCGCTGCCACAACGCAGATCAGCCACGCCTGCCTGCCGGTGTTGAGCTGGCGCTCTACCGCGTCGCGCAGGAGGCGCTGTCCAACGCGTTCAAACATGCCGGAGCCAGCGAGGTCGTCGTCCGGCTCCGCCGCAGCCGCAGCGGTACGGCAGCCCTCCTGATTGCCGACAATGGACGCGGCTTTCGGCGGTATCAGCCGGTTAAGGACCGCTTAGGGCTGGTCGGCATGCAAGAACGCGTGCTGGCAATAGGCGGGAGCTTCCAGATGCGCACCAGTCCCGGGCGAGGAGTGATAGTGCGCGCGGTGTACATCCAACCGGCAGCGGGCGCCATCGAGGAAATGGGACAGGATCGGCGCTCGGCCGTGTTCATGTGAGAAAGGAGTCGAGGACTATGCCTGACGACCAGAACCCTCCAATGGAGGGCAATATCACCATTGTGCTGGTAGATGACCACACCATGATGCGCGAAGGGACGCGGCGGTTACTGGAAGAGGACGCAGAGTTGCAGGTCATTGGCGAAGCAGAGCAGGGGACGGAAGCGGTCGCGCTCTGCCAGCACCTGAGGCCGCGCGTCGTGGTGCTGGACATTGCCATGAAAGGGATGAACGGCTTCGGCGTCGCCCAGGCGTTGCTCGCGAACCGGGAGTCGAAGCCGGAGATTCTCGTCCTGACCGCCTACGATCAGGTAGCCTACGTGCGGGCCATGCTCAAGCTGGGGGCCAGGGGCTACTGGCTCAAAAGCGCACGCGGCAGTGAGTTTCGCACCGCCGTCCACGAGGTCGCAGCGGGGCGATCCAGTCTCGCGCCGGACGTCCGCCAGCGGCTGCAGGAGGAGGAAGAGACGGTTCCCCTCCCCGACCAGGAGCCGCTGACCGTGCGCGAAAGGGCGGTCTTGCACCTCGTCGTTCAGGGGTTGCGCAACATCGACATTGCCCAGCACCTGAGCATCTCAGTCAAAACCGTTGAGACCCACCTGACCAGCATCTACAGTAAATGCGGCGTCCAATCCCGAGCAGAAGCCATTGCGTTTGCCCAGCGACACAGCTTGCTGTTGGAGGGGAACTCCTCCCCTCTCGATCAGAGGACAGAGCATACGAGCGGGCAGTTCCCGCTTGCAGAAAAACGGCTCTGAGGAGCCTACCCATCGGCTCGATGGTCGCAGGAAGAGGGAGTTTCTCATCCTTTGCTCCTCAGAGGCCGTACTTAGCAATGGAAGTGTTCGATCAGTGTGTTGCTATCAGCATGACCCACGGCCCAGACATCATGGGCTGAGGTCGCTGCCACTGCCAAAAGTTGGGTGTTAAACGAACCTGGACTGGGGCTCTTCACGACGCTCCATTGTTTGCCGTCCCACTGCTCGGTTAGCGTCTGGAACACATTGTTGCTGTTGTTGTGGCTACCCACGGCCCAGACATCATGGGCTGAAACCGCTGCCACTCCGTTAAAGGCGGGACTTGTCCCGACGTTGGGGCTCTTGACGACCTGCCAGTTCGTGCCATTCCAGTGTTCGACTAAGGTCTGGATGGAGCTGCCATTGAATGTGTAGCCCGTCGCCCAGATATCATTGGCTGAAACCGCCGCCACACCCCGAAGGTCGTCACCTGAGCCAGGGCTGGCGCTCTTCACCACACTCCAGCTCGTGCCGTTCCAGTGCTCGATCAGCGTCTGCTCAACTGGACCATTTGCCGAATTGCGTGTGATGAACCCTACGGCCCAGACGTCGGTAGCTGAGACCGCCGCCACACTGAAAAGCTCGTTGTTCATTGAGGCAGGGCTAGGGCTCTTCACCACACTCCAGCTCGTGCCGTTCCAGTGCTCGGTCAGTGTCTGCGTAACCCCAGTGGTGTTGACGTAGTATCCGACGGCCCAGACGTTGGTGGCTGAGACCGCGGTTACTGCATACAGGCTGTTGTAGATCGAGCCAGGGTTGGGGCTCTTCACGATCTGCCAGTGCGCGCCATCCCAGTGCTCGATCAGTGTCTGGCCGTGACTCATTTGGCTGCCAGAGGTACCCACGGCCCAGGCATCAGTGGCTGAGACCGCCGCCACTCCGCTCAGGCCACTGGGCACGACGTTCGGATTGGGGCTGGGTACGACGCTCCATTGCCCGCAGGAAGTGGAGCTGAACGGGTTCTGGGAAACCTTCCCGCTCGAGGGAGCGGCCTTTGCCTCTATCGTTGCGAGCGACAGAGCGCTGAGTAGAACTGTTACCATACACGGCAGCATGACAACCCTGATAAAACGCTTCATCATGTGTTCTCCTGACTTCATTGGTTATTCCCTAGAGTTGTTTGAGTAACTCGCCTTAACTATCGTTTGGCGCAGCGAAATATTACAGTCGGTGAATGATTGCCAGGGCGACTTTGCCCTGGCAATCATTCACCGACCCTGAACACCCCACTGGCACAGCTTGTAGGAACCCCAAAAAACGGGTATACTGTAATTGGATGCTTTTGTATGTTTTACCAATTATCTTGATTACTCGCAGGTTAGACCGGACAACTGAATGTGACAAGTTGAAGATACACAGTGGGAACGACCATGAAGAAGCGTATCTTGCTTGGAATCGATGCACCAATTTCCCCTGCCACGCAGCACGCGCTGCGTACGATTAGCGAGTTTATCGAGCAGGCTATACCACAACTCCACCTCGTGCTACTCCACGTTATCCCTGTCCCCAACGTTACCTCACCCGCGCTTGGCATGTACGTCGGTCAACTGCAGCCGACCTCGTCTACCAGCGACCAACGCGCCGAAGGAGAATTGGCGTTGCGCAGAGCGCAGATCGAATTACAGAATCGCGGACTCGCGCCCGATCAAATTGAAACACTCACACGCCTGGGTTCACCCGCCGAAGAGCTGGCTAAAGCGGCTAGAGAATTACAGGTTGACGTGATTGTCGTAGGCAGCCGGGGAAATGGCGACAGGCAGCAGGCGCGACGTTTCTTTGCCGGGAGCATTTCGCGTCGCATTCTCGCACTTGCCCCCTGTCCCGTAATGATTGTCACTCTTCCTCATCCCATCCACATCAAGCAACCACATGATCTCGTGAAATGGTATGAAGAATCGATTACCCGCTACCTGCAAGAACATACTAGCGATCTCACCGTCTTTACCCCCCAGGAGGTCGCGCTGGCCTTCATCCCGCCCCACAAAAAAGGGCCGGGGCGCAAAGAACGAGCCGCCGCCATCCTCGCCCTGGAACATCTAGCGCGCAACGGCGTCCTCTGCCGCCACGATGTCAAAGGCGAAATGCGCTACGTGAATGATTAATCAGGTACCTCATCGCCTACCCAACGGCGTAGGGACAATGGGCGGCAGTGAAGAGGGGAGGGGGCCTTGTGCTTGTCCTCGTACCTCATCGCCTACCCAACAAGGACAAGCACAAGGCCCCCTCCCCTCTTCACTGCCGCCCATTGTCCCTACAACAATCTCTCCAATTCCTCTGCGGTCGTTACAGGCGCCAAACACGCGAAATTCTGGCAAACATACGCTGTGGCCTTGCCGTCTTTGGCCGGCCGATCAGCGAGCAGAGGCACAGCCTGGATGGCCTCACTAGCGGTTGGCGCCGCGCAGGCCAGCACGCTATTGGGGAGATAGTGGCTGTTTATCACATGCAATAAGGCGCGCGTATCGGCCTGCCGCGGGTCGCCAATAATGGCAAACTCCTTCACGGGCGACATGGCAAAGTCGAGCGCGCCGAGCACATGCCCGAACGCCTGTGGATGCTGCACCATCACATCGGCCAGCGCCCGCAGGTACTCGTCGGCGCGCTGGCGATACGACTCCTCGCCTGTGAACGCCGCCAGGCGCAGCAGGACCTCTATCGCTACACTGTTACCCGCGGGCGTGGCATTGTCCATAATATCTTTAGGACGGCTAACCAACGCTTCATGGTCGCTGCCCGTGTCGAAGAATCCGCCCTGCTGGTCATCCGCGAAGAGCTTGATGGCCTCGTCCATCAAGCGGCGCGCCTCGGTGAACCAGCGTGGTTGCAGGTCGGCCTCGTACAGGGCCAGCAGCCCATCGGCCAGGAACGTATAGTCCTCCAGGTAGCCGTTGAGCCGCCCGCGACCATCCTTGTAGGTGCGCAGTACACGTCCATCCCGACACAAGTGCTGCAACAAAAAACCGGCATTCTTGACCGCTACTTGCAGATAGTCGGCGCGCTCAAGACAACGCCCCGCTTCCGCGAAACTGCGCAGCATCAAGCCATTCCACGAGGTGAGTATTTTCTCATCGCGCCCCGGTTTGACGCGCTGCTCTCGTACCTGGAAGAGCGTTTTGCGCCCGCGCTCCAGCGCGTCCTGCAAGCGTTCCAGGCTCACCTGCGCCTGGTCTGCCACGGCCTGCGCATCTCGCTCGACATGCAGAATATTCTTCCCCTCGAAATTGCCGCGCCGCGATACATCATAATACAGCATGAAGAGCGCGGCGTCTTCACCCGGCAGGGCTGCCTCAACCTCGTCAGGCGTCCATGTGAAAAACTTGCCCTCTTCTCCCTCGCTGTCCGCGTCCTGGGTAGAGTAGAAACCGCCCTCTGGCGAGACCATTTCGCGCACGACGTAGTCCAGTGTTTCTTCAACAATGCGCCGGTAGAATGGATTGCCCGTTACAAGATAAGCGTGTAGATAGATTCTACTGAGCAGGGCATTATCGTACAGCATCTTCTCAAAGTGCGGCACCAGCCACTCGGCATCGACCGAATAACGGTGGAAGCCGCCGCCCAACTGGTCGTAGATGCCGCCATGTGCCATCCGCTGCAAGGTCGTTTCGACGATCTCCAACTCTGGCCGTGTGGCCTTTGTGCCGATCTCGCCGCGCACACGATGCAGGTGCATGCGCAAGAGAAATTCCAGGGCCATCGTATTGGGAAACTTGGGCGCGTTGCCAAAACCGCCGTGCGCCGCGTCAAAGTCGGCGGCCAGTTCCTGGCTGGCATTCGCAAGCATCTCCAACGGCATAGCGCCTGTAGAGGCAATATCACCCTTGCCGCGCAAGGGAGAACTACTGCGCTTCTGTAAGTAATCGGCCAGCTGCGCCGCCTGCTCCTCAACCTGGTCGCGCCGGTTCTGATACACATCGGCCATGGTCAACAGGATACGCGGAAAACCCGGCATGACCTCGCGCCCATATTGCCGGTCACGCGGCGGGTAATAAGTTCCCCCATAGAAAGGGCGTCCATCAGGCGTGAGAAAAACGGTCATTGGCCAGCCACCCTGCTGTGTCAGGGCCTGCACCGCCTGCATATAGATACTATCGATGTCGGGCCGCTCTTCGCGATCTACCTTGATCGAGACAAAATGCTGATTCATGAGGTCGGCAATCTCTTCATTCTCGAAGGATTCGCGCTCCATCACATGGCACCAGTGGCAGGCCGAATAGCCAACGCTCAACAAAATGGGCCTATCGAGTTCCTTCGCCTTTTGCAGCGCCTCTTCACCCCAGGGATACCAATCCACAGGGTTATGCGCGTGCTGGAGCAGGTAGGGGCTGGTCTCATGAATGAGCCGGTTGGTGTGTGTATGTTGTGTTGATGATGTTGTGTTTG
>VBFM01000491.1:4337-6723 GCA_005882595.1 Chloroflexota bacterium | reverse complement strand
CTGGCCGATGATTTTACCACGCACTACATTCAGTCGGATGTGGGTCTCGCGCCCGGCAATTCAGGCGGACCATTGCTCAACGCGGACGGACATGTTATCGGCATCAACGCCATGATTTTCGGCGGGGATTTATCGGTGTCCATTCCCAGCAGCGTTGTTAGCAAATGGCTGGCAGAACTGCCCGGACGCCGGGTCACCCTGGGCGTCGAGATACAAGCCATAGAATTACCTGAGAGCATGCGCCAGGGTTTGCCATCTTCCCAGGCATCAGGAGTGCTGATCGTTGGCATTCGACCAGAACGGCAGGCAAAGCATGCTGATCTCTTCGTCGGTGACATCCTGTTAGAGGTTGCAGGAACCAGCGTGAAGAGTAATGCCGCGCTGCTGGAAGCCCTGGCCTCCAGCGAGGAACGCGAGAGATTGCCTGTAAAGTTGCTGCGTGGTGGTGCGGTTACTGAAATGGAGATAGCGACGCTGCTGTTAGAACACCCAGTGTAAAGGGGGTAATTGGAGACGAGGACGATCGCGAAGGTCGCCCTTGTCCCCGAATTGTTATCCTCGTCCAACGCGGCGATAGCGTGCTTCAGCAAAGGAGTACACGCCGTAGGCTATCAAGCCAAGCGCCACAATACCCAACAACAACGGGCCAAATGGCAGGCGCAGGAGTTCTCTGAGCGCGGTATCCAGACCTTTTGCCTTCTGTGGATTAAACTGGATGGCTGCCACAATCAGGAAGAACCCGACAATGGTGAAGACCACGCCGAGCGCGCCATAGCCAAACCTGCCGAGAAAGATTACGAACTTTCTCAACTGAGCACTGACACCTGCAAGGTTGAGCCGACGCTGGAACTTCGCGGTATAGGCCTTTGCGAACAGGTAGAGGGCTACGCCAAGCACCACCAGTCCCACAATTACCACAAGGGCGACACCGGCGGGGAGCTTAAGCAACGTTGTTGTCCAGTCCTGGGTCGAGGTAGTTGAACTTTGTCCTACATTACCGGTACCTGCAACCAGTTGATACGCACCAAAGGCCAGGGCTGCATAAGCGACACCCACTGCCGCGTAACCAATACGCGCGATAATGCCTTTGGCATCTCTTCCTTTGCCCTCGGTATCATAGATCGCTTGAATAAAAGACCACAAAGCGAAGCCAAGCAAACCGATAGCAACAACTGCCAACAAAAATTTGCCAAATGGCTGCTCATAGATGGTTTGCAGTGCCCCACGCTGGTCAGTAGTTGCACCGCCCTGACCAATTGCCAGTTTCGCCGCCAATCCTCCAATAATCAGGTATACAACTCCCTTTGCGGCATAGCCGAGGCGCGCGAGCCATGTCACCCACTTGCTGCTGGCGGCCCTGTCGGCTGCATATTTCGCCTCGTTCACTTGCCTGGGAACCGTTACATTCGGTTTCATAACACTATTCCTTTCTTCTTTCCCCATTCTCTAGTAACTCTGCTACCTACACGTATGACTGAGGTAGAAAGAATACGTAAACTTTTCCCATTAGGCCCAGATGCCGTATGCATGATATGATGTTACAAATAATGATAGAAACGTGCAGGAGGAACCCCATCATGAAAGCCGTATTGTGCAAAGTCTATGGCATGCCCGAGACACTGGTCGTCGAAGAGATTGAGCCGCTTCATCCCGGAAAGGGACAGGTCGTCATCACCGTAAAGGCGTGCGGGGTCAACTTCCCTGATACTTTGATTATTCAAGGGAAATACCAGTTCAAACCGGAACCGCCATTTTCGCCGGGGAGCGAGATTGCCGGTATTGTCAAAGAAGTTGGTGAAGGCGTAAAGGGCGTGCAGGTTGGTGATCGCGTGATTGCCTTTACCGGCTGGGGTGGTTTTGCGGAAGAGGTAGTGGTAGACGCGGTGAAGCTGATCCCCATGCCTCCGGGGCTGGATTTTCCTATCGCTTCGGCCTTTGTGCTGACGTATGGCACGGCGCATCACGCCTTGAAAGACCGGGCGCAGCTACAACCTGGTGAGACGCTGCTGGTGCTTGGTGCGGCTGGCGGTGTGGGACTGGCGGCTGTGGAGATCGGCAAAAAGATGGGCGCGCGTGTGATTGCCGCCGCATCCAGCGACGAAAAGCTGGAAATGTGCAGGCAGCATGGCGCGAGCGAAGTGATCAACTATGCCAGCCAGGACCTGCGCGAGCGCATTAAAGAACTGACCGGGGGCAGAGGGATCGATGTGGTGTTCGATCCTGTTGGCGGGAATTACACCGAGCCTGCGCTGCGCAGCATGGCCTGGAAAGGTCGCTTCCTGGTGGTTGGCTTCGCGGCGGGCGATATCCCACGCATCCCACTCAATCTGACGCTGCTCAAGGGCTGTTCGATCGTGGGCGTCTTCTGGGGCGCGTTTACCGAGCG
>VBFM01000491.1:1661-4328 GCA_005882595.1 Chloroflexota bacterium | reverse complement strand
CTCACATGGCTGGCCGAAGGCAGCTTGAAACCGCATATTTCCGCGACCTATCCGCTCGAACAGGCTGCTGACGCGCTCTACGATATGATGAAGCGCAGGGTATTGGGAAAAGTTGTGCTTGTCCCGTAGAAACCATTCAATTGGAAAGGATCAGTTCATTTCCTGATCTGCATACTCCAGCCCACCTGTCACCTGCTCAATAAATTCTGGTGTGATATCGCGCTCATGAATAATGCCGTACCAGCGTTCATCTGCCAGGGTGCGATCTCTTAATGTCTCCAGGGCATGGATAACATCCACGCGGGTGAGACCGTTGGCGCGTGGAGTGTGCGGTAGGCCAAGGCGATCCATGATGGCAACTATCGCAGCCGGATTATTGTCCTGCAACTGGCTCATCAACTGAATGCCCAGCCCCACAATCCAGCCATGCACGAATGTGCGGCGGGTCAGATATTCTTCATTGTAAGCGAAGAAATGTTCTGGCCCCTCTTCAGCGCGATAGTGACCCAGGGGAATACAGATGTCGTTGATCTCCAGGTAGCATTCGACGATGGTGTGTATGCCCTCGTCGCTTAAGGCCCGGATCTCACTTGCTGCGTTGTCTAAACGCTCTACTAATGCGCGCGCACGCTCCACTGCCGCAGGGAAATAGCCTCGCGGTTCCCGCCCGGCGGCATAGGCCAGGTGCCAGTCAAACGAAGCGGTATGGATGGACAGGATATCACCGCATCCCGCGATGTTCAGTTCGGGCGGAGCAGTGCGAATCAGGTCGTAATCGACAATCACCAGCTCGGGAGTTACTTCACCAATGTATTCAACTTTCCCCCGGTTCCGCACACCAACGGCCTGCGTGACATAGGCATTGGTCGAAACAATGGTGGGGATATTCACCAGGGGGATACCACGTTTCCAGGCAATATACTTCCCCATGTCCATTGATTGCCCTCCACCAATCGCTACCACTGTATCGCAGGCAGGCGCAGCGGCTTCCAATGCCTGGGCGCGTTCCAGGTCCATATCCTGCACATCGATAAAGTGCACAGGCGGCGCACCGATACGCTGGCTGACCAGCCCCCAGGGGATGGCCATGGTTGTTACGATATAGCGTCCGAATTGTGAGCCGATATTGTCGGCGATGCCGCGCCCAAATTCCAGGCGTTTGACGTTGGCATGTGGCAAGCGTTCGAGTATGGACATGTAAATAGTCTCCTTATTCCGAGTGGCACAACAGACGGCGAACCGCGTTCAGTCTGCCGGCAAGCATGGGTTTCACGCAACATCGTTCAAAGCATCGATCATAGCCTGGCAGAGCTGGTCTCCGGCTTCTGGAGCAACATTCGTGGCTTCACATTCATAGCCACCTTCAGTATAGACATTGGGTGTGGGAACGTAGCCAATAAAACCGTTAGCTAAACCCAGCACCAGTGTGGTTGCGAAAGGTGAGTGTTTCCGCGCACGCATGCCGTATTCACAGAACAATTCCGCGGGTTCAGAGACAAGGCCAATGCTCACACCATCACCCTTGATGCCAAAGGCGGTCACTTCAGCTGGCATATAGGGATGTTGCAAGTTCTCGCGATTATAGAGGCGATAGTTGGCTACGGCGAGGCGCATCTCGATATCCCAGGCTCGCTGTTCATCTCCTTCCTGGGTAAAGCGTTGGTACTCCTGTCGCAGGAAGCGGATATATTCGCGCTGACGCTCAGGAGTTGAGGCGGGGTTGAGCGGCAATTCCGTTCGCTGCCTGGTTGTCGTAATCTGGACATTACCGCGTGTCTCGGCACTCAAGGCAACTTTCAAGGCTTCCGCGCCGAGTGTAGTACCGAGGCGTTCCGCGTCGGCAAAGGTTCCAGGGTGGACGATGGAGTTCATGTCACCTTGCGCACCATTAGCAAAGAGCGCGACAGTTCCAGGGCTGAGAGCCTGTTCCAAAAAGTTGACGGTGTAGCCAACATAATCGGCGGAGATTTCTAGATTAGGGCCGAGTACTACCGGGTGACACGCGTAACTGAGCAGTACAGCGAGCGACTTTCCGGTTGTCGCATCATCTACGCGCATCACACCCACTTCGCGGTCAGTAATACCACCTGGATTTCTCCCCAGAAAAGGAAGTCCGCGTAGTGTGCCATCGGGCAATTTCTCGCGGCGATTGATGTTGATGAAGCAGCTACCTGTGCCCGCGCCGACGCGTGCAGCTCGCTGTCGCCGCAAGGCCATTGTCACCGCACTTCCGATCAAGCGCGGAAGCAGGCGAAAATAATCCTCGTCGGCATACCCCGGCACAAGGTCACCGGGTGGGAACGGGTGGACAACCGGGCCTGAATGTGTATGCGTGCAGGTCAGGATGAGGTGTTCGGGAGATATGCCTGCTTGCTGCTGTACTACCTCTCGTACCATCGTCAACTCTTCGTCACCCAGCCCGATCAGGTCGGTTGTAACGATAGCGATGGTGCACTCTCCATCACTTACTACCAGGGCACGGGCATAAAGATCGTCATGTATTTCTCGCGCGGTCTCTTTACGCCCTTCCGCCGCGAAATAGCCTGAAAGCGGTACGCCGATGGGCGGCGTAATCACCACGCGCGCCGCGCCTGCCTGTAGCATATTCAAATCTCCTTCTCTAGCCGGATGTTAAGAGAAAATCTTCGACGCCTTTTTTGCCGATTT
>VBFM01000491.1:1190-1634 GCA_005882595.1 Chloroflexota bacterium | reverse complement strand
GCCCGGATTGATACACAGTGTACGGCCAATCTTCACATTTCCCTTTGATTCATGCACATGACCGTGCAATGCGAGCATAGGCTGGTAGCGTTTGAGAATGTTCGTCACTGCCGTGCTGCCAACGGGGGCCTGCTGCACTCCTCCAGGAATGACGATGGGCTTGAGGGTGCTATCGAGTTTTGGAGCTTTATCGATGCTGGTATTGTAAGGCGGCACATGGATATTGTAGATGGCCTTCGCCTGGTCCTTGACTTGCCGCGCCAGTGCATCGAGCCGCGTTTCCAACTCATCTTCGGGAAGCTCACGAGGGCTATGCCAGGGGGTGATGTTGGTGGTGCCAAAGGAGATCATTTCGCATGCGCCGCGCAGCATGACCACGCGCTCTTCAGGATTGATCACCAGTCCACCTCTGTTCAGAATAGCGTCGATGGCAGGCGGGTCGTC
>VBFM01000491.1:521-982 GCA_005882595.1 Chloroflexota bacterium | reverse complement strand
TTCTGCGCCCGCGGCAGGTCCGCTTCACTCACATGGTGCTCTTCACCATGCCAGCGAAAGGTATAGTTGCCCGCGTCATCGCGTTGTATTGGCATAATCAGCTTGCCCGTGATATCCCCGCCGAGAATCAGGACATCAGCCTTATAGAATTTTGCCGCGTTGACGAATTTGCGAAAGCAGACATCCGACCCATGAATATCCGTCGCGAAATAGATGCGCAATCCGCTCATGGCGTGTATCTCCTTACCTACCTATCGTTCCGTAGGGACAAGGGGTGGCGCGGGGTGGATGTGGGGGCCTGGTGCTTGTCCCCCGTGCCTATTCGCCTACCCAACAAGGACAAGCACCAGGCCCCCTCTCATCCGCATCACCGCCCCTTGTCCCTACGGTTTCGCCTGTTCGCCTACCCAACAAGGACAAGCACCAGGCCCCCTCTCATCCGCATCACCGCCCCTTGTCCC
>VBFM01000491.1:0-296 GCA_005882595.1 Chloroflexota bacterium | reverse complement strand
AAGCGCGCGCGCACAATGGCCGGCGATTTCTCGTAGATGTCTGGCCGGCGGTAGGGGAAGACGATGGCCGTGAAGGACATAATCACACCCACTAGAGCGCTGAAGGCCGCCAGTCCCAGCAGATTTCCAAAGAAGGTGGTCTTGATGGTAATAAAGGTGAACAATTCAATAACTATGGCTACAATGACTGTCGCAATGACCGGCGAGTGGAGACGATCATTAACATCAGCCAGCCTGCCGGGTAGGACGCGATCAAACGACCAGGCGAAAAGGTTGCGCGTGCCGATCAATACGGC
>VBFM01000490.1:0-4320 GCA_005882595.1 Chloroflexota bacterium | reverse complement strand
AGGGTGTATCCTTAAGGATATCATCTGTAGGGATGTCAATGTATGTAGGGGCGCAATACGTTCCTTGCAGCCTGCCTGAGTCGCAGGTTGGCTATCAAAAGGTTCGCCAACGTTGCGCCCTCTGATAGAATATATCGAACCAGGTGGGCGCAGTAGATTGCGCTCCTCTATACGTGTCTGTACATCCTATTAAGGAAGGCAGAAGGACATGGCCAGTAAAGGTAAAGAGAACCGTATTGTTGCGACGCTGGCTTGCACAGTTTGCAAACATCGCAACTATTCCACGTCGAAGAACAAGAAGAATAATCCAGAGCGTCTGGAACTGAGAAAATTCTGTTCTACCTGTCGGGTGCATACGGTTCATCGCGAAACCAAGTAGACAGGATAATCGTATCGCCAGCTATGATCACTACTGATCGAGAAAGGTACTATCTTGCATCACTGCTGATTTGAGACCACCCTCTCCGGGGGAGAGGTAATCGTCTCGTTGCAGTGATGGCTATCAAGTTAGAACGTGGCAAATAAAATGGCCGACAAAAAGAGAAACGCTAGCCAGAGCCAAGTTGCTGAACCTAAGGAGCGCGGCGGCGAGAATAGGAGCGAGAAAGCGGTGGCACGCGAACGAGAAGCTCGCAGAGAGCGCGAGCAGCGCTCTACCAAACGTGACAGCAAGCAATCGCCCGGCTGGTTTGCAAGATTACGCAACAGAAGCGCCGTCAAGTTTGTGCTTGAGGCATACCGCGAACTGCGCTACAAAGTTACGTGGCCCACCTTCCAGGAGGCTCGTAACATGACTATCATAGTCATCCTCTTGTCAGCCGCAGTCTCGCTGGTGTTGTTTTTAGCAGACATAGGTCTTTTCAGGCTCTTCCAACTGATTAGCGGCCACTAGACCTCGCAAGGCACTGTTGCGATGAGGGAAAATACTGTGGTTACTGAACATACCAATGATACCGAACAACCATCGCCGGAACAAGCAGAGTCTGGAGCAGCGCAGGATGAGCGCCGCTGGTACGCCATCCACACGTACTCTGGGTATGAGAACAAAGTAAAGAGCCATCTCGAGGCGCGCATCAGTTCAATGGACATGCGCAACAAAATCTTCCGGGTCATCGTGCCTATGGAAGAAGAGGTCGAGATCAAGCAGGGACAACGGCGGACGGTGCAGCGTAAAGTCTTCCCCGGATATGTGCTGGTGGAGATGGTGATGAGCGATGAAGCCTGGTATGTTGTACGTAACACGCCTGGTGTCACCAGCTTTGTTGGTTCCGGCACACGTCCCGTCCCGCTCCAGGAACACGAGATGAAATCGATCCTGAAGCAGGTGACGAAAGAGACCGAAAAACCGAAGGCCAAGATTAGTTTCGCCAAAGGCCAGAGCGTGCGCGTCATCGATGGACCGTTCACCGAATTTATTGGCACAGTCAGCGAGATCAACATGGACCGCAACAAAGTGACGGTGCTGGTTTCGTTTTTCGGTCGAGAGACACCAGTCGTCCTGGATTTCCTCCAGGTCGAGAAAATCTAACCTGAACTTGAGGAGTTTGAAAACAATATGGCAAAACGTGTCAAGGCTGTAGTAAAGCTACAGATACCGGCAGGGAAGGCCAATCCTGCACCCCCCATCGGTACCGCGCTTGGCCCCCAGGGCGTCAATATTATGGCGTTCTGTAAGGAGTACAACGAGCGTACCGCGGGCCAGGTAGGGATGGTAATCCCGGCTGAAATTACGATCTATGAAGATCGTTCGTTCACATTTATTACCAAAACTCCACCTGTAACCGATCTGTTGAAGAAGGCTGCCGGAGTGGAAAAGGGGTCGGCGATCCCCAATAAGACCAAGGTTGGCTCGATTAACCGTGCCAAGCTGCGCGAGATCGCTGAACTCAAGATGAAAGACCTCAACGTGATCGATATTGAAGGCGCTGAGAGCATGGTCGAAGGAACAGCCCGCAGTATGGGGATCACGTTAGTAGATTCCTAGCCGACTGTCTGACGCGCAGCGTAGAACGCCGTTCATGCCTTTCCGACTGCCTGACACGCAGCGTAGAACGCCGTTCGTTGGCAGTCGGAATACGGACCCAGTTGGCAGTTGGAATAAGGACCCAGTTAAGATTGCCCGCAAGTCACTGCGGTTATATTGCCACAAGGAGGGCGAAAACAAATAGTATGGCAAAACATGGAAAAAAATACCTGGAGGCGCAGAAGCTCGTTGAAGATGGCAAGCTCTATCAGCCCCAGGAAGCTGTTTCACTCCTCAAGAAAATAAACTACGTGAAGTTCGATCCTACCCTCGAAGTTCACATGAGGCTTGGCGTTGATCCTCGCCATGCCGACCAAATGGTGCGTGGTGTCGCCATGTTGCCCGCAGGAACCGGTAGAGAAGTCAAGGTGCTGGTGTTCGCGCAGGGTGAGAAAGTATCTGAAGCGGAAGCTGCAGGCGCGGATTTTGTCGGCCTGGATGACCTCATCAAGTCATGGGCAAAGTTGGCCGCCTTGGTAAAAAACTCGGCCCGCGTGGTCTGATGCCCAGCCCCAAAGCTGGAACGATTACCTTTGATATCGCCAAAACCGTGCGTGATGTCAAAGCTGGTCGTGTCGAATTTAGAGTGGATAAAACCTCCCTGCTGCATGTCCCGGCAGGTAAACTGTCCTTTAGCCAAGACGCGTTGATGGCAAATCTCACATCCGTCATTGATGCAGTTGTGCGCGCCAGGCCAACCGGCGCCAAAGGCACCTATATCAGGAGCGTCGTGCTTTCATCCACCATGTCGCCCAGTGTCCGGATCGATGTCGCTGCTGCCACAGCATTGAAACCAGTCTAAACAATTGAGGCGTTTTCATTGTAGGGACGCGATAATCGCGTCCACTAGGCACATCTTGAACCAGGGCCTGGACGCGATAAATCGCGTCCCTACAACAGAATAAAATCCAACCGAAGACAACAAGTATGCCAGAGGGCATGTAAATGGCACCACAGGTGTCGGCTTGCCGAGGGGATAGCGCAATTCACCCGGCTCTATCGAGCATGACCAGAAATCACAGTCATACTCCGCCAGTGTGAACCAGGCAGAATCTTTCGCGGCCTTCGGTAATCAACCGGGGGCCGATTTTTTTGTAAGGGCGACCCTCGCGGTCGCCCTAGAACCCCTATCTTCCCAGGAAAGGAGGGAGAACACACATGCCTACACCGGCAAAGGCAGAAGTCATCGATGAATTGGCCGATAAGTTGGGCCGTGCTTCAGTCACCATACTGGTGCAGACCCAGGGCTTGAAGGTCAAAGATATGAACGACCTGCGCAATAAAATGCGTGCCGCCAAGCTAGAGTTCCAGATTGCTAAAAACACGCTCCTGCGTATTGCTTCTGAACGGAACAATATGACAGAGCTGGATAAAAGCATCTTCAACGGTCAGACTGCCGTCGCGCTCGGCTACGACGATGAGATAACTGCCGCCAAAGCCATAGCTGACTACGTGCGCACATCGAAAATTGTTGTATTGAAAGCGGGCATCCTCGGCGGTCGTGCATTGACTGCTGAACAGGTCGAGAATCTTGCCAGGATGCCAGGCGGGAAAAATTACGCCAAGGCCCAGGCCGTTGGCGTAATTCAGGGGCCACTGGCAACAACCTATAGTTTGCTCACCGCGCCCATGCGCGATCTTTGTTACGTCATTCAAGCACGTGCAGAACAACTGCAAGAACATGAGTAATTAATACCTTTCCGACTGCCTGACGCGCAGCGTAGAACGCAGTACGTCTGGTTGTTGGGCAGTCGGAATAAGGACCCATGAAGGAGAAAGGAAAACCATGTCCGTAGATACCATTATCACCGAAATTGAAAAGCTGAATGTACTGGAACTGGTCGAGTTGACCAAGACGCTCCGGGGCGTAAGCGCAGCCCCTGTGGCAGCCGCAGGTCCGGCAGTCGCCGCCCCCACCGAAGCCGAGCCCGCGCCCGTTGCTGAAGAGCAGACCGAGTTTGACGCCATCCTTTCCGAGGTTGGCCCGAACAAGATCAACGTCATCAAAGTCGTGCGCGAGCTCACCGGCCTTGGTCTGAAAGAGGCGAAAGCCGTCGTTGACGAGGCCCCCAGGCCCATCAAAGAAGCCGTCTCTAAAGAAGAGGCCCAGAAAATCGCCGATAAAATGGCCGAAGTTGGCGCCAAAGTCACCATCAAGTAGGGACGCGATAAATCGCGTCCACAAAGGGAATACTGCCTGGCGCGCAGCGTAGAACGCCGTTCGTTGGGCAGTCGGAAGAAGAGAATTGCGTCCAGGTTGCTAAGCATGCTATAATGCAACCTGGAAGTTCCCTTTG
>VBFM01000489.1:3089-5671 GCA_005882595.1 Chloroflexota bacterium | reverse complement strand
CAGCAATTCATCGCCGTTATCACGCGAGAACATTTTGACTTCGACGACTTTCCCACGCTCGCCATGTGGCACGCGCAGGGAAGTGTCCTTCACTTCACGTGCCTTTTCACCAAAGATGGCGCGCAGGAGTTTTTCTTCGGCAGTCAGTTCGGTTTCGCCCTTTGGCGTGATCTTGCCGACCAGGATGTCCTGCGGGCCTACCTCGGCGCCGACGTAGATGATGCCGCGCTCGTCAAGGTTGCGCAGGCCTTCTTCGCCGACGTTGGGGATGTCGCGGGTAATCTCTTCTGGTCCGAGCTTGGTGTCACGCGCATCGGTCTCGTACTTTTCTATATGAATAGAGGTGAAGAGGTCTTCACGCACGATACGCTCACTGATCAGAATGGCGTCTTCGTAGTTCCCACCTTCCCAACTCATGAACGCGACCAGGATATTTTGGCCGAGGGCGATTTCACCCTTTTCGGTGGATGAGCCATCGGCTATGACTTCGCCCGCCGTAACGTAATCGCCTTTGCGCACGATGGGACGCTGGTTGATACAGGTTCCAGCATTGGAACGTACGAACTTGCGCAGGTTGTAGGTGTGCAGATCGCCCTCTTCATCCATAATGGCGATCTGGCGAGCGGTGGATGCGACCACTTCGCCGCTCACGTCGCTGACGATCACCTGGCCGGAGTCGATAGCGACCTGACTCTCGATACCGGTGCCACAGACGGGTGACTGCGGGCGCAGGAGCGGTACGGCCTGACGCTGCATATTGGCGCCCATGAGGGCGCGGTTCACGTCGTCATGCTCCAGGAAGGGGATGAGCGCGGTTGCAACGCTCACGGTCTGGCGTGGAGAGACATCCATGTAGTCCATGTTGTCGGAGTTCTCCATGACAAAATCTCCCTGGTAACGGGCAAGGACGCGGTCCTCGGCAAATTCTCCGTTGATGTCGATTTTGGCGTTGGCCTGCGCGATGAAGAAGTTTTCTTCGTCATCGGCGGTACGATATTCCACTTCGTCGGTGACGAAGGGTCGAATGCGAATATCGGTCTGGCCCAGGAACGAGAGCCGATCGAACAAGGCTTCGTCGACACGTACCCGCTCGCGCGCTTTGATGAGCACCTGACCGTCGGGTGTTTTGAGGTCTTCCCATTCGCGCCCGGCGATGCCGCGATATTCACGCCCAATCAGGCGGCGGTCACTGGCTTTGAGTTTCTTGTAGACTTTGCGATACGGCGTTTCAATGAAGCCGTAGGGGTTGATCTGCCCATAGGTTGCCAGGTTGCCGATGAGGCCGATGTTGGGGCCTTCGGGCGTTTCAATAGGACAGATGCGACCATAGTGCGAACGATGCACGTCACGCACATAGAAACCGGCGCGTTCACGCGAGAGGCCACCGGGACCGAGGGCCGAAAGGCGGCGCTTATGCCCGATTTCGGCCAGGGCGTTGGTCTGATCCATGAACTGCGAAAGCTGGCTGCCGCCGAAAAATTCTTTCATGGCGGCGACAACAGGACGAATGTTGATGAGCGCATTGGGGGTAGCCTGGCCAGGCTCCTGAATGCTCATACGCTCTTTGACGACACGCTCCATGCGCAGCAGGCCGACGCGGAACTGGGTCTGGATGAGTTCACCGACACAGCGCACGCGGCGATTGCCGAGATGGTCGATGTCGTCTTTACGCCCGACGCCGTTGTTCAACTGCACGAGGCGGCGCACGATGTTAACGAGGTCATCCAGGGTAAGCGTGCGCTGGCTCTGCGGAGTGGAGAGGTCGAGCTTACGGTTGAGCTTGTAGCGTCCGACGCTGCCCAGGTCGTAGCGACGCCCGTTAAAGAACATGTTTTTGACGAGCGAGCGCGCGTTATCGATGGTGGCGGGATCGCCGGGGCGCATTTTCTTATAGAGTTCGAGCAGGGCCTCATCCTCGCGTTTGACGGGGTCGCGGTCCAGCGTGGCCTGAATGTAATGAACATTGATCGACACCGCGGAAGGCGTCGATGATGCCCTGGTCGGTGGAGAGGTCGAGTTCTTCACCGAACCACTGATCTTTGGCAAGGCTAGAGATAGCACGCAACAGTGTAGTTACGGGCAATTTGCGCTTGCGGTCGATTTTGACGGTGAGCAGATTTTTATTGCTGGTTTCAAATTCGAGCCAGGCGCCCCGTCCTGGGATCAACTTGGCGGCGAAGAGGCGACGGCCGGTGGTGGCATCCTCGTCGGCGGTGAAGTAGACGCCGGGGGAGCGCACGAGCTGGCTAACGACGACGCGCTCAGCGCCGTTGATGATGAAGGTGCCCTGTTTGGTCATCAAGGGGAAATCGCCCATGAAGATATCCTTCTCGATGATCTCGCCGGTTTCTTTATTGGTCAGGCGTGCCTTGACGGTGAGGGGCGCGGAATAGGTCGCGTCGCGGTCGCGGCACTCGTCCTCGGTATATTTTGATTTACCGAAAGGCTCAGGCGGGACGATAAATTCGAGTTTCAGGTTTTTGCCGGTAAAATCTTCGATGGGAGAAATTTCGTCAAAAAGTTCGCGTAGCCCTTCTTTCTTAAACCATTCAAAGGAATCGAGCTGGATCTGAATGAGACCC
>VBFM01000489.1:1423-2973 GCA_005882595.1 Chloroflexota bacterium | reverse complement strand
CTAATCACCCACAGAGGAAACGAAGAAAGACGCTGTAGGACAACTGTGGGGTTGCCCATGCGCCTCCTTAAAAAGGTAAACGGAAAGAAACAAAAGATAAAAATGCCCATTATGCCTGTGTTGAACAACGTTCTATGACAAGAAAAGTAACCGCTCTGCACTTTCGCTAGCGGTTACTCCTACTTCCTACATTGACTGGTGACCACAGTTTCCTGCAAAACGCCCACGTACACCTACTTTCCCACAATCCACTAAACTGGTGATACAATATAGAGACGAAAAAAGCTGTTGTCAACGTGACAATACCCCAAGGTAGGACAATCGTTTTGTAGTTTATGCGGTATCCCTACACATGCAAATAGTTTTCCTGGCATGGTTCGTGGGGAAGAATGCGTCGTTTCGTGTTTAGCTTATCCCTGTCTGTGTTGTACTTACAATACTGGATGTAACAGCATTGTTACCAGTATGCACACTGCGGCAAGATGCATTATACACCTTAAAAAACGGTATGTCAAGCATTTTTTGGACGTTTTTGCAAATTTCCCTACGAAACTATTAGAGCGCGCTGCGCTTCCTCGAGGGCGGCTTCAATTTCTTCACCCAGCAGCGGGTTCCAGGGACGTTCGGCGTCGAGCCAGCGTTCTCGTAAGAGAAGCAAGAGACGACGTTGATCATGCGGGTCGAGCAATTCGAGGTCGAAGAGCGACTCCGGCTGATCGGGATAGATAACGGTGAGTACAAAGCCGTCGATACGCAAGACGGTCTGGCTGGTGAGCCGGTACGTTTGAGGCGCGCCCATTTTGCGAGTGAAGGAGATGGCGCCAATCAGTCCAATGATGATGAACGAGACGGCTACGAGAGTAATCAAGCAAATGGCGACGGTGGTGGCGAATAAGACCAGGGCGGGATGAGGCAGGTGCACGGTCCAGCCGATGAGTATTTCGGGGACAAGCCCTATAAGGGCGGCAGCGCAGCAGGAGATGCCGGTACCGGCCATCCAGTAGATGCTGGCGTAGTTTTTCGGGGAGAGGTCGCGAACGGTTAAGGTGCGATCTCCTTCTAAGATAAGGATGCCATGACGATATCCGGCGCGCAGGGCAAAGAGGAAGCGGACGGCGATGATGGTGCCGACGAGTATCATGAAGGAGCAGAACCAGAGCATGGAGAGGAGGGCATCCTGCCATTTGAGGTACGGGGTGAAGTCATGGGTGTAGGTGGGCCAGAGTTTGACTCCCAGGAAGGCGCTGGCGGCGGCGAATAGGAGCGAGAGGCCGATCAGCAGATATCCAAGCAGGCTGGCGCGCAGGTATGGCTTGCGCCCAAGATGAAAGGAGTAGGTATCCCCAGTTGTTTGTGTCATATGTCCTCAAAGCCACATATTCTAATAAAGGAATGTCTAGTATCTAGACGTACGAGGTGGGAGTGAAGTTACAAATGGCTGCGGAGGTCATCGAAGAGGATGGTCTGGAGGTAGCGCTCAGCAGCGCTGGGAAAGACGGTGACGATGACTTTGCCGCGATTTTCTTCTTTGCGCGCTTCTTGCAAGGAGG
>VBFM01000489.1:0-1384 GCA_005882595.1 Chloroflexota bacterium | reverse complement strand
GGAGGTGGATGGCGGTGGTGACGGCGTCGTGATCGGTGACGGGGATGACGCGGTCGATGAGGTCGACGCGCAGCGTGTCGGGCTGGAATCCGGCGCCAAGGCCTTCGATACGATGGGGGCCGGGACGCCCACCAGAGAGGATGGCGCAGGAGGCGGGTTCGACGGCGATGACCTGGAGGGATGGTTTGCGGGCGCGCAACGCTTCTGCGAGGCCGGTGAGGGTGCCGCCGGTGCCGACGCCGATGATGACCATATCTACGGCTCCGCCGGTATCTTGCCAGATTTCGAGGGCGGTGCCTTCGCGGTGAGCTTTAGGGTTAGCCTGATTGTAGAACTGCTGGGGGAACCAGGTGTTGGGGAGGGTGGTGCGCAGTTCGATGACTTTGTTGATGGCGCCGCGCATACCCTGGTTGCCGGGAGTGAGGATGACCTGAGCGCCGAAACGCTGCAAAAGGAGGCGGCGTTCGAGGTTGATGGTGTCGGGCATGGTGAGGATGCAGGTGTAGCCACGGGCAGCGGCGATCCAGGCGAGGGAGATGCCCATGTTACCGCTGGTGGGTTCGATGATGGTGTGGCCTGCGCGGAGGAGTCCCTGGTTTTCGGCATCGCAGATCATTTGCAGGGCTACGCGGTCTTTGAGGCTGCCGCCGGGACTGAACATTTCGAGTTTGGCGAGCAGGGTTGCGGGCAAGTCAGGGACGATGCGCTGCAGTTGGACGAGGGGAGTTTTGCCGACGAGTTCGGTGGCGTCTTTTGCCCAGTGTTGGGCGATGGCGGTGGGGCGCATGGCGTTGTCCTATCCTTCTCCTAGCAAGGCGTGGATGATAACGAGGAGTTCTTGCATTTTGAAGGGTTTGCGCAGGAAGAGGCCTGGCTGGAGTCCCATGCGATGGAGTTCCCAGCCGTAGCTGCCGGTGATGACGACGATGGGGGTTTGCCGAGTATGGTTGTGCCCACGCAGTATTTTGTAGAGGGAGACGCCATCGAGGTTGGGGAGTCCGATGTCGAGCAGGATGAGATCTGCACGCAAGATGGGCAACTCATCTTTAGCGCGCTGGCCATCAGAGAAGAATTGTAGTTGGAAGCCGACCTCGTATTGAAGTGCATCACGGAACAGGTCTTCTAGTTCTGGATCGTCCTCAACGATGGCAATCAATTTAGTGTTATGCGGTAGTCGATCAACAGCCACTTGCTACTTCTCCTACGAATGACTCAAACGGGACGAGGACAAGCACCAGGTCCCTTCCTCCACCTCCACTCCACTCCTTGTCCCTACAGAATTGGTACGTCAGGACAAGCACCAGGCCCCCGCCTCCACTTCCGCTCCACACCTTGTCCCTACAGAATTTGGTACGTCAGATATAGTACATAGTTTCGGCGGTGC
>VBFM01000488.1:0-2205 GCA_005882595.1 Chloroflexota bacterium | reverse complement strand
GTGCAAGCGATGAATGAAGCGGCTGGCAACCCCAATATGCCCCAATTCCAATCGATATGGAGCGATATGCAGTTCGTTCAGTGCATCGCATGCAAGTTGCAGGATTTCGCTATCGGCGGATATCGCGTGTCCACCCAGTAATTCGATGCCGAGTTGGGTATGTTGGCGATATCGTCCCCGCCCAGGCGCTTCATAGCGGAAGACCGGCCCCGCATATTGAAAGCGCAACGGCAAAGGGTGCTGCTGATAATGGTCGAGATAGAGGCGACAGATAGAAGCTGTGTATTCTGGGCGCAGGCAAAGATCGTGCTGGTGTAAGCGAAAGGTATAGAGATTCTGCCACAGTTCTTGTCCGAAACTGGACAGGAAGAGATCACTCCGCTCCAGTATTGGAGCATCGACCGCCGCGTAACCTGCGCCAAGCAGGAATCTACTCAAGCGATCAGTCACCCAACGCTGCTGCTGGTATGCCTCTGGCAGGAGATCATGCATGCCCCGCAATCGCTCGACGCGCTTCCTCATAAGAATACAAATCTCCTCTTCAACGAATTGAGCTTTGGGAGGAGCAAGGGCAATAAAAAACCCTCACCTCGCTCAACGCGGGTCAGGCTAATTATCTCTTTTAACAATAGCAGGAGGTGTGAGAAAAGTCAATCATTTGTCACTGCTTGCCGGAGTCTTTGAATTATTGCCAGGGCGACCGCGAGGGTCGCCCCTACAATAGACGCTTACATGCAAAACAGGCAATTTGATATTGTAGGGGCGACCCTCGCGGTCGCCCTGACAGTCTAAAGGATTTCTTATAGCCGCATGACGATTTTGCCCTGGCCTGCCGGCTCTTTCTGGCGCAGCGTTTTTCCTCCAACGTGCAGAACGATCTCATATTCTTTGCGGGGTGGACGATACTTGTCGAAGTGTTCCTCGATCTCCACCGTGACAAAGTCCTGGAAGACACGGCAGCTAATATCGGTATAGGCGAACGTACCTTTTTGATAGTCCTGCGAGTTTCCATCGTCCTCGTAAAGCGTATAGGTGGCCAGGCCATCGCTTGTCATGTAGCAGGTCAGTGTGAGTGGATCGGTCGGATATTGACCTGTATATTGCATGAGCGGCCCCGTGGGAAGAATGCTATCACCTCGAATGAGCAAGGGCCAGCGATCCAGGGGGGCTGGGATTTCGCTCCAGCCCTCTCCTGGATATTCGTCCCCCGTCCAGTAGTCGATCCAGGTACCCGCGGGGAGATACACTGGACGGCTCGTTGCGCCCTGTTCGTAGATCGGCGCTGAAAGCAGGCTCTCGCCTACCAGGAAGGCATCCTCTATGTCACCGGCCTGCTCATCCTGGGGATAATGGTAGTAGAGCGGTCGCATGATGGGAGTCCCATTATTGGCAGCTTCATGGAAGAGGGTGTATAAGTAGGGCATGAGGCGGTAACGCGCTTCGATAGCTATGCGATAGGCACTTTCAAACGGTACGCCGAATGCCCATGGCTCCTGAAAGGGATTGTTCGCGGCATTGTGATTGCGGCAGAATGGCATCAGTGCCGCGAGCTGGGCAAAGCGTACCAGGAGTTCGCCATTGCTGGTCCCCCAGAAACCGCCGATGTCCACACCGACAAAGGGCACACCGCTCATGCCGAGATTCAGGCACATGGGCATGGCCATGAGGATATCGTACCATTGACTGGTATTATCACCGGTCCACAGCGCCGCGTAACGCTGCACACCGGCTGTACCGGAGCGTGTTAAAACGAAGGGGCGTGAATTTGGACGCAGGCGCAGCAATCCCTCGTAGGTGGAACGCGCCATTTCCATGCCGTAAGCGTTATGGAAAAACTTGTGCAGCGTAGGTGGTCCATCTATTCCTGTAGGCTGCTCACCGCCAGCCCGGTGCAGTACCTCATCATCCATGGTTTTGACTTCAGTGGTATCGTCCAACTTCTCTTTTATCATCATATTGGTCAAAGATGGCTCGTTCATGTCGTTCCAGATGCCGGCGACGCCCTGTTCGAGCAATGTTCCGTACAGGTTCCCCCACCAGGCGCGCACCTTGCTTTGAGAGTAATCGGGAAAGACACAGGCTCCCGGCCAGACATTGCCGATGAAGAGTCTCCCGTCCTGGTAACGACAGAAGTAATCGTGCTCCAGGCCTTGTTGATACACTGTATAGTGTTCGTCAATTTTCGTGCCCGGATCAATGATCGTG
>VBFM01000435.1:0-8484 GCA_005882595.1 Chloroflexota bacterium | reverse complement strand
TGCAAATACATCTTCCAGGGCGACCGCAAGGGGAGGAAGGTACGCCCGAACCCTGCACGAACGAGGAGCCCAATCGTATAGCGACGAAAATCGTTTGCCGGTTGACCCCAAAACAAGGCAGCCATTACCACCTCGCTCGCAGCCTGGTTACTACGCGGGCTTCTCGACGTTGAGCCAGCAGGAATTCTGGGATGAAGCGACACGCAGCGTGGTGCGGGCGCGCGTTGAACAGGTTCCCCCCATTCGCTACTTTTCGGCTGAAGAGGTGCGATTGATGCAGGCCATTTGTGATCGCCTGCTGCCGCAGGATGATCGCGACGATGCGCATAAAATTTTGGTGGTGAACTATATCGATGATCGACTGTATAACCGGCGCATCGATGGCTACCGCTTTGAAGACATGCCGGAAGACCAAGAGGCGCACCGATTGGGTCTGCAAGCTATCGAGGCCATTGCCCAGCATATGTTTCATTCGTCCTTCATTCAGCTTGAGCCACTAGAGCAAGACCAGGTACTTCAAAGCATACACGACTGCAAGCCGCCCGCAGGACACGATATCTGGCAAAAGATGTCGGTCATGCACTACTGGCTGCTGATCATGCAAGACGTGCTGGATGCCTACTACGCCCACCCCTATGCCTGGGATGAGATTGGTTTTGGAGGCCCCGCCTACCCGCGCGGCTATATGCGCCTGGAGGGTGGCAAGCCGGAACCCTGGGAAGTACACGAGCAACGCTACGAGTGGGCCGCGCCGCCTTCCTCGCTCTCCGGGGAATACAGCCCGGTCGGTGGAGAAGGCGAACACAAGCAGCAGACCCCCGGCCAGGAAGGGACGCACTGATGGGCGCAATTTATCGCGTCCTCGAAAGCCAGGATAGGAAGCACATGAGGTAGAAAGAAGGAGAAAATGCTGTGAACAAGAGCGCGATAAATCAAGCCCCTACGGGAAAATTCAACGGGTCAAAAAACGGCGACCATATGCTCGGGCCAATTCAAAAGATCGATGTTCCCATGCGCCGCTTTGGATCAGATGAAGAGGTTGATTTCTGTATTGTGGGGGTTGGCTCTGCCGGTGGAGTGCTGTTACAACGCCTGGCACGCGCCGGGTTTCGCGTTGTGGGTATAGAGGCCGGGCCGTTCTGGAATACCGAACGCGACTGGGTGAGCGACGAGGCCGGATCATCCAAGCTCTACTGGAACGAACTGCGCGTTACGGGCGGTGAAGACCCCATTACGCTGGGTGCGAACAATAGCGGGCGCGGCGTAGGCGGCGGCTCCGTGCACTGGGCGGGCTTCACACCGCGCTTTCACCCCTCAGATTTTCGCGTGTACTCGCAGGACGGGGTAGGCGTAGATTGGCCTATCGCCTACGAAGACCTCAAACCCTATTATGAATTGCTTGAGAAAGAAATTCCCGTCGCCGGACCCGCCTATTATCCCTGGGGCGACCCACACGGCTACACCTATGGGCCTCACCCGATGGGCGGCGTAGGCGATGTGCTGATTAAAGGATGTACTAAACTCGGTATCCGTGTCAGCGCGGGTGGTCCTGTAGCCATCACCTCCGGTTCGCACGCGGACCGTCCTCACTGCATCTATCGCGGCTTCTGTATTCAGGGCTGTAAAGTGGGGGCCAAGCAAAGTACCCTGGTCAGCCACGTGCCCGACGCGATTCGTCATGGCGCCGAGATACGTGATAACTGTATGGTCGCGCGTATCAACCTGGGCAAAAAAGGATTAGTGACAGGCGTCACCTACTTTGACCCCGGTGGAAATGAGAGAGAGCTCCGGGCCAGAGTGGTGCTGGTATGCGGCTATGCCATCGAAACGCCGCGCCTGCTCTTGAACTCGGCCTGCCCCGGTTTCGAGAACGGACTGGCGAATTCGAGCGGTACGGTTGGGAAGTATCTCATGGTGCAAATCGGTAACGTCGTATTTGGCCGCTTTCCCGATCCCATTCGTATGTACAAAGCGCCGCCCGCTCATGCCTTGACCGAGGAGTTCTACGAAACCGACCCCCGGCACGACTTCGCGCGCGGCTTTGCCATCCAGACCGTCGGGCCGTTGCCCATCGCATTCGCCAAACAGATGATGGTGGCGAAAGGTGCCTGGGGCTGGGGCATGCGGCGCGTGATGATGGACTACAATCACTGGGCCGCGCTGGGCGTGCTTGGCGAAATCCTGCCCTGGGAAGACAACCGCGTAGAACTGGCCGATGACACCGACAGGCACGGCCTGCGCGTAGCAAAAATCACCTTCCGCCTGCACGATAACGATAAAAAGATCGCCAGGTTCGGTACCGATAAAACGACAGAAGTTTTGTACGCCGCGGGGGCAGAAGAGGTTGTCCACGAGGCGCGTTACGCTCATCTGGTCGGCGGCGCGCGCATGGGCCGCGACCCACGCATCTCCGTCACAGACAGCTTTGGGCGCACGCACGACATCCGCAACCTCTTCATCTGTGATGGCAGCCTGCTCCCCACCCAGGGTTCGGCCAATCCCGGCCTGACCATCCAGGCACTGGCTGCCCGTACCGCCGATTACCTGATCTCGGAGGGGGAAAACGCGCTGACGGGCCGTCCAGGTACCGTCAGCAGGCCGCCTGTCCGCCAGAATCTTTCGCCCAGGGGAACATCGGGCCGCGGCGTACCAAGAATCAAATAGAAAGAAGAACACAATGGATGATACACGCAAAAACCTCATAAGAGATATGTTCCTGCAGCGAGGCGCGGATTTTCACGCCATTATCTGTCGCCTGCCACAGAACGTGGTGATGCTCACGGGCTATCAGCCCATCCTGGGCAATTCATTCTGCATCGTCACCCTCCTTGAAGGGAAAGAGGTCGAAATTCGCCTCGCGGTACCGGAGGACGAAGTGGATCTCGTGCCGCCGGGGGCAGCCGTTGAAGTCAAAACCTACTCGGAAGAGACCATGGACTACATCGGCAACACTATTCAATCCGTGCGCGAAACCCTGGCCGAACTACTGCGCTCGGCAAACATCAACGAAAACGCCGTGATTGGTTATGAGGGAGTGTATTCGCCCATCGCCAGCGCGTATACCCAGGTAGGCGCTCCTGGACCAGCAACACTCGCGCTGTACTCTCAGCTATTCCTGGGTGGCTACTTGCGCGACGTGACCCCAATGCTCGATGAGCTAGCTGCCGTCAAAACAGAGCAAGAAATCGAGGCCATCAAACGCGCCGAAGGTGCCGCCTACCTCGGCTTCATAGCGGCGCGCGAGTCTATCGCCGTAGGCAGTTCAGAGGTGGAGGTCGCGGCCCAGACCTATGCCGCCTTACTGCGCGCGGGATACGCGGAGCCGGGGGCGAAACACGTGCTTCCACATGTGCATGTCATGGCGGGAAAGCGTGCAGCGCTGGCCTATCGCGCCTTCAATCTGACCTCGAACGCTACTATCAACGAGGGAGATACGGTCGCTGTGCAGATGGAAGTCGACATCAACGGCTACTGGGCGGAACTGACGCGCACGTTCTTCGCGGGTACAATCAGCGACGAATGGCGTCGAGCGCACGAGGCATGTGTGCAGGCGCAAGACGCAGCACTGCAGTATATACGTGATGGTGAATCCGCGCGGAACGTAGATGGCGCAGCTCGCGGCGTCATGGAAAAGGCGGGTTTTGGCTCCGCCTTCAAGCATGGACTGGGACATGGATTTGGCTTTCAAGCCATTAATCATGCTGCCGTCCCCGTGCTGCATCCGGCTTCAAAAGACATATTGCGCAGCGGTATGGTGCACAACATGGAGCCAGCGGTGTACCTGGAAGACAAGGGTGGTATTCGCCTCAATGATAACGTCGTCGTGAGAGAAGATGGCAACGAGGTGTTGTCATCGATGATTCCGCGCGACCTGGATTGGTTAGTTGTTAAAGGATAGATGAGGGCGCAATTCAGTGCGCCCCTAGATCAGAAAGGGTAAACATCCATGGGAATACTAGATGATAAAGTGGCGATTGTCACAGGCGCGGATAGCGGTATTGGCCGCGCTATCGCTATTCAGTTCGCTAAAGAAGGCGCAGCCGTGGTGGTGAACTACGCGCATAATGAGCAGAAAGCCGATGAAGTGCGGCAGGTCATCGAAAAGAACAACGGCAAGTCCCTGGTGATCCAGGCGGACGTTTCGCAGTACCAGCAGGCCATAGGGTTGATTCAACAGGCCGCAGAGCACTTTAACCAGCTTGATATTCTGGTCAACAACGCGGGTATGGAAATTCACAGTCCATTTCTGGATGTGACGGAAGAGCAGTTTGATCGCGTGCTGAGCGTTGACCTGAAGGGCGCGTTTTTCTGTGCGCAGGCGGCTGCGCGCGAAATGGTCAATCGCAAGACCGCCGGGCGCATCGTCAACATCTCATCGGTGCACGAAGACCTGGCGATGCCCAAGAATGTTCCATACTGCTGCGCCAAGGGCGGGCTGCGCATGTTGACGCGCACCATCTCGCTGGAACTCGCTCCCTACAATATCACCGTCAATAATATCGCCCCAGGCGCCATTCATACGCCCATTGATGCCGATGTCGAGGCTGACCCGGAGAAGATGGCGGCGCTGCTCAAAGAGATTCCCCTGTCGCGTATGGGGCAGCCGGAAGAGGTGGCGAAGCTGGCACTTTACCTGGCCTCGGATGCTGCCGCCTATGTCACAGGCTCAACGTATGTGATTGATGGTGGACTATCGATCGACACGGGGGCTTTGTAGATGGATACCCAGCAAAGGGTGAGCGCACAATGACCATCGAAATCAAAGTCGGCCCGCCCGTTATCACCATCAGCCAGGGCAGGACTTTCATGGTGACGGACCAGCGCGGCTTTATCAATACCGATAGCGACGAAGGGGTCTATGCCATAGATACCCGCTTCGTCAGCTTTTATCACATCTTCATCAATCGCGTGCCCTGGGTGGTCATCAACTCCAGCCAGTTGAGCTTCTACGCCTCGCGTTTTCACCTGACCAATGTCAAGATCAATACGGAGGGAGGGGAGATCGCGGCCAACTCACTGGGATTGACACTCAATCGTACCGTTAGCGAGGGCATCCACGAGGAGTTTGAAATCGTCAACTATAGCGGGAAGAAGGTTGTCTTCGTGCTGGAACTGGCGATACGCTCGGATTTCGCCGACATTTTTGAGGTGAAATCCCAAGATATCGTCCAGCGTGGTAAACAGCAGACACAGTGGGATGGAACGCACAAGGTATTGCGTACCGCCTACGATAACAAAGATTTTCATCGCGCCACCACGTATGCGATTACCAAAACCAGTTCTCCCGTTAGCTATGCGAATGGGCGCCTGTTCTTCGAGATAGAGTTGGAGCAAAACGAGAGCTGGCAGACATGCGCCGATCTGATACTGGAGCACGGGCAGCATGTTTCGAAACCGGATGCGTATTCTTGTACGTTTGAACAGAAAGGAACGCATTCAGCAGGTGCGACACCCTCCGCGCAACAAGAGCCAAAGAGCGATTTTGATCAGCGGCAGGCGCGCTGGCAGCAGCGCAGCGCCTCTATTGTTACACCCAACAATGACCTGTATCGTACCTACCGGCAAGCCGTTGATGATATGGGCGCGCTGCGCATCTACGATATGGATGTGTCAGACGAAGCATGGGTTCCGGCTGCCGGCGTTCCCTGGTTTGTGACATTGTTCGGGCGCGACAGCCTGACCGTGTCCTACCAGAATATGGCTGTTTCGCCCGGCTTTGCGCGCGGCGCATTGAAGCGCCTGGCGGAGTACCAGGCCACGAAACGCGACGACTGGCGAGACGCGCAGCCCGGCAAGATTTTGCATGAAATCCGTTTCGGCGAACTGGCGCATTTCTCCAAAATCCCCTTTACGCCCTACTACGGCACCGCCGATGCCACCATCCTCTACCTGATTGTGCTCTCGGAAACCTATCGCTGGACGGGCGATGTCGAGCTATTGAAAGAGTACCGCAAGGTAGCCGAGGGCTGCCTGGATTGGATTGACCACTATGGCGACCTGGATGGGGATGGTTTTCAGGAGTATAAAACCTTCTCCACGCCCGGCTACAACAATATGGGCTGGAAAGATGCGGCGGATGCAGTCGTCTATGCCGATGGTACACAGGTCAAACAGCCAAAGGGGCTGTGTGAATTGCAGGGGTACGTGTATGATGCGAAAACTCGCATGGCGGAAGTATTCCAGGTTTTGGGCGATGAACAGCGGGCGCAGCAGCTTTTGCAAGAGGCAGAGACGTTGAAGCAGAAATTCAACGAGGTGTTCTGGATGGAAGACGAGGGCTGCTATGCCTACGGGCTTGACCCCGATAAGAAGCAGATTACCTCGATCGCCTCCAACGCCGGGCAGGTGCTCTGGAGTGGTATCGCCGAGCAGCATAAGGCCGAACGGACCGCGCAGCGGCTCCTGCAGGAAGATATGTGGAGTGGCTGGGGCATTCGCACCCTTTCGAGCAAGAATCCGGCTTTTAATCCCTATCTGTATCAGCTTGGCTCCGTCTGGCCCCAGGACAATGGCATCATCGCGGCGGGCTTCAAACGCTATGGTCTGGCCAATGAAGCCAACAAGGTCATTCGTGGCATCTTCGATGCAATTGACCGTTTCGATTCGTACCGGCCACCGGAAGTCTTCGCAGGAGTGCATCGCAGAGGAGACGAGGATTTTCCCATCCTCTACCCCGGTGGGGCCAACATTCCACAGGCCTGGGCCAGCGGCAGCGTCTTCCATATGCTGCGTACTATCCTGGGTTTGCGGGCCGATGCCCCGCATAAGCGGTTGTACGTCAAGCCAACCCTGCCCGATTGGATACCATCCATCGAACTGCAGCGCTTGCAGGTTGGCCCTTGTTACATCACCCTGCATTTCTGGCGTGAAAGGGATACTTCACGTTGGGAAGTGCGCGAGATCACCGCCGGGAAGAATGTAGCGCAGGAGGACATGATTTCAGTGATGGATGACTCTGAAAGGTAATGATCAATTGGCGCGAACTTTTTACACGAAATGGTCGCCCGGTACCAAAATAGTACCCGAATCTCTTTTGCGCAGCGTCATAGTTGCAGTCTCTAAAAGTCACAAATATCGCTTGTGACTTTTTTTATCGTGGTCGTCTCATCTGGCGTATTACTCAGATAGAGCAAACAAAACAGGAGGAATAACAAGAGTGGAGAGGATAGAGGAGTTATTGACGGTGCAGGAAGTCGCTACTCGCCTGCGTGTGAATGAAGCCACCGTGCGTCGTTGGATCAAGAGTGGCGCGTTAGAGGCTATCAAACTGCCACACCGGGGCAAGCGTGAGATTTATAGAGTCAGGCGTACTACTTTGAATTCTGTATTGAAGTACCTGGATGCGTCCGGGTAAATGGACGTAGAGTAGCGACTTTGATTTGTACAGGTAAAGTGAGTAGAGCGTATACCTGGGGAATGGAATCTTCGTGTAATTAGCAGGCAATAGTATATCAAGAGAAAGAGGGAAAGATTGCAAGAGCAAATCAAAGAGCAAATTATTCCTGTCAAAATGTATCGTTCTGAAGACCGTCTCACAGTTGCGGCGCCCATGCCAGGTTTAGAGCCGGACGATATTCAGGTAGAGGTGACACGCGATAGGCATCTCATTCTACGTGGAAACCTGCGAGGAGCCTTAAAAGGCGAGAAAGAAATCTTGCTTGACGAATGGAGCGTAGGATTCTACTTTCGTGACCTGGATTTACCATTACCGGTCAATGGTGAAATGGCGAATGTCACCTATGGCAATGGGGTTGTTACCGTTGCCCTGCCTGTCAGCCAGCAAACGGTCCCTGCCCAGCTTGTGCTTGCGCAGGTGGCTCCTGATCGCGGTGTGCGTTGGGGCAATGCCGGGCATGAGCCAATGTAAGTCTTGAGCGGGCGACCGCCAGGGTCACCCAAGAGGCACCAACCGAAGCCGGAAAGCCAAGCATAGGGCCCGATGATGCGTAGGGGCGAGGGTGATCATGTTTCCCCTAGATGGAAGCCAGATGAACAGGACGCGGACGACCCTAAAGGCCCTCCCCGCCTCACATCCGCCGCCCTCGCCACTACGGATGGTGATGGGCTTGTTGGGCGATCGCGAGGGTCACCCTGGGGAATTACGCCTCAATGCGCTTCAGAGCGACCTGTACCGTTCCCTCCGACTGGATAGCTTCCATGCCGCTATCAATCTGCTCGCTCACCTCGATCTGCCGGGCGCGGGTGACGCTCATAATATAGGCCCTTGCCTCCTCTAACATCCTGGCGCTGCCGGTTTCCTTTGTCACAAGTTGCAGGGGCTGCAGCTCCGCGCCCAGGGTGATGTTGGACTCGCTCTTGTAGCGGCGTACGGCTGTCGCTATCTCGATCAGCAGTTCACCGGCGGCTTCGGCCTCGTCGCTAATCAAGGCGTCATTGGCGATGGGCCAGCGACTTGTATGAATCGACCCTTCTCCCTCGCTAGCGGTGAAGAGCGACTGGTAGATCTCCTCTGTGATATACGGG
>VBFM01000434.1:10561-11583 GCA_005882595.1 Chloroflexota bacterium | reverse complement strand
GTTCCGCCGCAACAGTACTCAAGGTCGTCACATCGAATTCAGCCCCATCCTCCTCCAACGCATACCTGATAATTTCTACCACCGCATTATGCATAAACTCTTACCTCCTCTGATTCCCCCCGTTATCGAATGACCAGGAGGGCAGCCCAGCTCGTATAGGGTACGGGCGTGGGCTTGCCCCCGCCCTGGTTCCTGTCACACGAAATGCCTCCCACCTGTGTAGGGACAAGGGGCAGTGTGTGGCGGATGCGGGGGCCTTGTGCTGTCCTACGTGCCTGTTCGCTTCCTCCACCCAGAACAAGCACAAGGCCCCCACACCTCCACTCCGCCGCCCCTTGTCCCTACGACTACCCAATGATCGCCCCTGACCCTGACTTGACGCCTATGGGGCCCCGGGCAAGCCCCCGCCCTGTTTGGACTTCTTGAGTACCAGCCTGAAGCACATAGTGACGGCCTGTCAGGCTTTCATCCAGGAAATCATAATCGCGCCGCCAATGGCTACCCCGGCTTTCGCGTCGTTGCAGCGCAGCAGCAATCACCAGTTCGGCCACCTTGAGCATATTGACCGTTTCTTGCCAGGCAGGTACGATCTCAGTTTCATGCTCTACTCCATCACATGCAGCAGGCAGGCAGTCACAGATAGCTTGCAGGCGCGCACGCGCTTCGAGCAGCCCTTCTTCATCCCGGCTGAGCGAGACGTACTGCCACATTACCTGGCGTATCTCGCGCCGCACCTGGCTCATATGCGCCGGGTCAGGTTGCATCCGCAGCAAGCCCTCATAGCGCTGGAACTCGTCATGCACCAGGAGATGCAGAGGGCGGCGAGCAGGCTGCACAGCTTCGCCCATCATACCTGAGAGGCCATCCGCCAGGCGCAAACCAAAGACCAGCCCTTCCAGCAGCGAATTGCTTGCCAGTCTGTTCGCTCCATGCACGCCTGTACACGCCACTTCTCCAACTGCGTATAAGCCTGGAAGCGAGGTGCGTCCATAGCTATCCGTCATGACGCCGCCCATGCAATA
>VBFM01000434.1:0-10525 GCA_005882595.1 Chloroflexota bacterium | reverse complement strand
TGGCGGAGATAGTGGGAAAGCGTTCATACATGCGCCCAGCTGGAAGATGGCGCAGGTCGAGATACTGGCAATCCGTGCCTTCCTTCAACATCTCGCTCAGGATGGAACGCGCCACCACGTCCCGCGGAGCCAGCTCCGCCTGTTCTGCGTACCTGGGCATGAATCGCTCACCCGCGTGATTGCGCAGGTACGCGCCTTCACCGCGCACTGCCTCCGAAATGAGATGCGATCCCCCTCCGGCAACCAGCACTGTCGGGTGAAACTGCATAAATTCGAGATCGGTCAGGGCCGCTCCCGCCATCCATGCCAGCGCCAGCCCATCAGCAGTTGCGCCCGCGGGATTCGAGGTATGCAGCCACAATCCTCCCGCTCCACCATTGGCCAGGATGGTCGCCTTTGCTTCAATGCTGAACGGCTGACCATCGCGATTGCTAGCTTCCAGCCCAACGCAGACACCACCCTCTTCCCGTAAACGATGCACGTACGTCTCTTCAAACACTGTTATCGAGGAACTCTGGCGCAGCGCCGTCATCAGCGCTCGCTCGATCTCCGCTCCTGTTGCGTCACCCCCCGCGTGCAGCACACGCCAGCGACTATGCGCCGCTTCGCGCCCAAGCAGCAAGCCATCCGGTGTCGCGTGTTCATCTCGTCCCGGCTGCGCCCGGTCAAAATGCACACCCCTGGCAATGAGCCACCGCACAGCCTCCGGCGCCTCCTCCGTCAGAATACGCACGGCGTTTTCATCACACAGCCCGGCTCCCGCGGCAACAGTATCCTGCGCGTGAAGTTCGGGGCTATCGTCCGCCCCCAGCGCTACCGTCAGCCCACCCTGGGCATAGCGCGTGTTGCTCTCTCCCAGTTGCCCCTTCGTGAATAGCGCCACGCGCATATATTCCGGCAGGCGCAGCGCCGTCGAAAGACCCGCGATACCACCTCCAATAATGGCTACATCAAATGGCCGGTTGCTTGCCATCTTCTACACTCCTTAGTGTAATTTGTACACTAACATAAGTGTCAAAAAAACACTTTGTCCGAAGACAAAATAAAAATGGTGTTATTCGTACACTAACTCTTAATGAAGTAGTATACCAGAGAAATCTCATAAAAACAAGGGCAATTTGGAGAGCGGTTCCGTCGTTTCATAGTTCAAACAAGCATAGATTTTGCTTGGACAAATCCATTAGAGCGTCACGCTGCGGCCAACACCCTCCTGCCTGCCACGATGATAGACGAGGCTTGCAGCAGCCATATCCTCAAGGGCATGCCCCATGGCCTTGTAGACGGTGATCTCGTCTTCAGACAGCCGCCCAGGGCTTCGGCCCAGCAAGACCTCTCCAAGCTCTGTGCCAACACTGCGATCGAAACCTGCCAGTTCCCCGCAGCCAGCCGGTGGAGGCTCGAAGGCCAGCCGTGTCTCCACGAAGAGGTGGCCCTGCTCGATCACTCTACGGTCCAGTTCTCCGCCCGGAGGGTTGTATCCAACAGAGGTGACATGCATGCCGGGTGCGAGCCAGTCGCTGCTGATCACCGGCTCACTTGCACTGGTGCACAGGCACACAACGTCGGCTCCGCGCACTGCTTCCTCAGCGGTCTCAACCGCGTGTACCCTGGCATCGGCTGCCGCGAGCTGCTCTGCCTCGGCAATGTGGCGAGAGGCAATGCGGATCTCGGAGAACTGGCGCACGCGGGGAAGCATCGTCAGGTGCGCACGGCCCTGCACCCCTGCGCCGACAATCGCCAGCACGCGTGTATCCGTGCGTGCCAGCAGCCGGGTCGACAAGGCGGCCGCCCCAGCAGTGCGCAACGCAGTGATGTAGGTCCCATCCATGACCGAGAGGGGAGTACCCGTGTTGGGATCAAACAAGCAGATGAGAGCCTGGTGTGAAGGGATGCCGAGCCGCTCGTTGCCATGAAAAACGGAGACCAGCTTGACGGTCACTTCCCGGCCCTGCTGATAAGCCGGCATGGCGAGCAAAAACCCCGTGTTGGGCACAGAGACCTCGTTGCGTTTCGGAGCATCAACCAGACCTTCACTCAGCGCCCTAAAGCCCTCGGCCAGCGCGTCCACGAGCGCATCCGGATCCAACAGCCTCCGAACCTCCATTTCATTAAGCAGCAAAATGTCCATATATACCTCCCGTAGTCAGCTCTTCCGTATATTGTACGGGCGACCCTCGCGGTCGCCCTGGCCCCTGGCTCCTAGCCCCCTGGCCCCCTAAGCTACTATCTGAACTCCTCGCGAAAAGTCTCACCCGCCTGAAATACCGTCGGCTTACCTTTGCGATAGAGCGTCACCGCACCCTCTCCATACACGCGCCAATCTCCATCATCAATCATCCCGGTGCGTTCATCGATGCCCAGCAGCACAGCATCGGGCAACAGTCTCGTCATGCGCTGCGCCCAGTTTTTGCCAAAGGTATTATAATGAGGCAGCACGCAGCTATTGGGCACCAGATTCAGGCCCTCGACCACCTGGCCCTTGTCCGGGTCGTAATAATACTGGCACATCACCATCGCGCCCGCGCTGCTCCCTGCAATTACCGCTCCTCCTTCATACACTCGCAGCATCATCTGCCAGCTTACACTCCCTTTGAGCGTCTCACCGAGGTAGCCGGTAAAGCCCCCCAGCATATAGATCAGGCGCGAGCGAGCCAGCTTGTTGGCGATACGCACATCATTGGCCGAAGACCTGTCGATGAGCGGCAGCCATTCAACACGCGTGGCCCCCAGGCTCTTAAACCAGTTCACGCCGTTGCTCCCGGCCCGTTGGTAATTATTATCCGGCGCGGCCGCCGTGGGAATGATGCTGATTATCACATCGGGGCCGCCCGCGAGCTCTATGGCGCGGCGGTCCGGATCGGCCATTTTCCCGCTAAATTCCGCCCCGCCTTCTAATAAGAGGTATCCTGTCATGGTTCACACTTCCTTGCATTCAGAAACGCCCCTGGGTTGCCAAAAAAGAAAGGGCATCCAAACGGATACCCATATTATAGAGAGATTTGAACGCATCTGCTATACTACGACACGCTGCGCTGCAATCACCCCACGTTTGTTCTTTTTCCCCTCTACCATAATTTCCATGCCCTCGCGCAATTGCTCGACGATATCGGGTGGAGCGGTTTCACCATTATAGCGCAGCAAAATCGTATTATCTTTAATTTGCACTGCAACCGGTTTGATCTCACCTGTACTCGAATTAACTGCGCCGCCCGCCACAATATACATGTCGTTCTTCTCCAATTTCGCGCTTACTGCGACTACTTTAACCTTCCGTCCATGATCTAAGAGCCTGGTAACCAGTTGTGGTATTTCGCGCTGCGACTCTTCAGAAGCTTTGTCATCAGCTAGCTTTGCCTGTTCATCCTCGCCAGTTTCGGCTTTACTCTCGAATAGCCCTGTATTGATCCGTTCATGGAATCCGGCTGCTTCCGTCTCTACATCAGTAGATTGTTTTTGTGCCCTATGAGCTTCGCCATGAGTGCTGTCTTCCTCAAACAAGTCTCCGCTATATCCGCGTGGAACTGCGACTCGCAAAGCGTAGGGCATTGCACGGAAATGATAATCGACCATCACCTGTTCCGGATCGGGCGTTTGTTGCAGTGCCTTCCAATCCGACTTGCCCAGGTAGTCTTTGAGCTTGACGGCGCTGCCATCCAGTTGTATATCGATAGTGGCCGGGATGCTGACCACAAAATGGGTGCCATGAAAGTACTCGGTCGTGGTATCATCTGGCTTGCGCCGCAGCAAGAGCGAGGTTATTTGCTGCATAGTTGAAAGCGGGGTGCCCGATGTAATTACACACATGTCCAGAATACCATCATCGATGTGCGCGTATGGCGTCAGTTCCACGACATCCGCGTAGCGCCGCGTATTGCCTAAGAGTACCTGGATGGCCCTGCCTTCCCAGAGTATGTTGTTATCGTCTCCAGCGCCCCTGGCTTTGATCTGAACCGGAAAAGGATGCTGCTCCCCCATCTTGTGCATGGCAGCCACACCAAAGGCCAGCCGACCCATGCGATACTTAAGCGACTTTGAAACGTTGCTAATCACAGCGGCATCAATGCCCAGCCCGGCCGTCAGCAGGAAGTGATGTTTCGCTTTTGATCGCGCTTTCACATTTCTATGCTGTGAGGGTCGGGCATCTTGTTGCTTCTGATCCTGCCCATCCATTGCGTGTGCATCTGGGATTATCAGTTCCCGTACATCAATATGGCCGATATCAACCTTGCGCATCTGACTGGTAACAAGCGTAATTGCAGCCTTCACGGGGTCAATAGGGATACCTAATTCACTCGCCCATTGATTGGCTGTGCCGCCCGGAATGAGACCCACAACACACCGTTGTCCCCTGGCGTTCATCACTCCATTCATAACCTGGCTGAGCGTGCCATCTCCGCCATACGCAATTACCAGGTCATAACCCTCTTCAGCGGCCCTGGTTGCCAGCTTCATCGCATGCCCGCCGTATACCTTGATAGCAATGTCGGTTTTCCAGCCAGCTGCCCAGAACACCGCCAGCAAGTCATTCAGTTTCGCGAAATTCTGCCCCGCCCTGGGGTTGATAATCAAACAGGCTCGTTCATAGTCCATAGCGCATCTCCTCGTGGCAAAAATCATTCCTGGCAATCACACGCGAGAAGATGCGCTATTGTTTCATCTATTCCCCGTAGACGCCGGTGCATCACGGCCTATAGTGTTGCTTGCTCCCTCTTCTCCATGAGAGGGACGCAACGCCGCGACAACCGCCGCGATGACGCTCAATATGAACGATACCAGGAACGCCAGGTGCAGGCCCGAGAGAAAAGGTGGGATCGCGGATGCAAAATTTCCCAATCCGCCGCCATTGATGAACACCTGTTGAATGGCAGCAAAGGGTATCTGACTCAGAGCGAGCGGGAAAACAATGGCAATACTGAGCATCTGTCCTGTATTGTTGAGCATGTTGAGAATGCCTGCCGCCGCTCCGCGCGTATGCGGTTCCACCGAACTCATGATCGCGTTGGTATTGGGCGATACGAAAAAGCCGGAACCGCCTCCCATTAACGCCATGTAGACAGCGATCAACCAGTACGGAGTAAACTGATTAATGGTCGTGAGCGCAAACAGCGCAACTGCGGAGATACCCAGGCCGATAGGCGTGAGCAGCCGTGACCCGACACGGTCCGAAAGCCGCCCGCTCAAAGGTCCGACGATCATAAACGCTGCCCCAAAGGGGGTGAGCATCAATCCGGCTGTCAGTGGGTCTTTTCCATACGGTCCCTGTAGAAAAAAGATCAGCAGAAACAGCACGGCGCCGCGCGCTATACCATTGAGGAGGCCGCTCAGGTTTGCCAGCGCAAAGAGGCGGTTGCGGAAGAGCCGCAACTGAATGAGCGGTACCTTAATGCGGGGCTCGATGGCAACGAATAGTGCAAGACCCACGATACCGGTAGTAAGAATGGCAATAATAACAGGCTGGGGCAGCAAAGGAAACGCCAGCATGCTCAACCCCAGCAGCAGCCCGGCCAGTCCAATGCTCAAGCTGATAGCGCCAAACCAGTCAATCGACTGCCGCTCTAACGGGCGCACCGGCTCGCGCAGCCGCCAGATACCCCATAAGGCGCCAAAGATGCCTAAGGGAACGTTAAACAGGAAGACCCAGCGCCAGGATATCTCGGTAAGTAGCCCGCCAACGATCGGGCCGATCAGAAAGCCCGCCGCGCCCGCGATCTGGTTCACGCCCAGTCCCAGGCCGATCTGTCCCTTCCTGAACGCATCGGTGACAATCACCGTACTATTCGTGACGAGCAGCGCCGCTCCCACCCCCTGTATTATTCGCCCTACGATCAAATCTGCCGCGTGAAACTGGGGCTGCGCCAGGCCGGCGATGAGCGAACCAATGGTAAAGGCGATAAAACCGCTGTTATACAGCCGTTTGCGCCCCCACAGATCGGCCAGGCGCCCAACCACGGGAGTGAGTACCGTGAGTATGAGCAGGTATCCGAGCAGCACCCACATGATCGAGAAAAACGTCGCGTGCAGCTCGCCCAGGATATTCGGCAATGCAATCAGCAGCGCCGACCCCTGAATAGAAGCAAGCAGAGCGCCCACGGTCGTCACAGAAAGCGCCGTCCATTGATACCCGTCATGCTGCTTCGCCTCTGCCTGTCCCTGAAGTTCATCCTGTTGTATATTGGTATTTGCAACACCAGAAGAGGATTGAGAAGATTTCATAAACACCTACCACTGAATTGATGAATCATCATCATGAAAAAACCGATAGAAGATAACCTTCACCTTAACGTAAACGTTCTAGATGCATATCTATATTATGCATTACATTCCTACCCTATGGCAAGTCATGAAGGAGACCAACATATGCGCGAATCCACCTGGGAAACAAACAAAGTCCTGCTACGCCAACTCTTTGAGCAGGCCATACATCGTGGGAACCTGGCAATCGTAGACGAAATCTTCTCCAACGATTTCCTCGATCATTCCACTCCCGGGCAGCCGGCCGGTCCACAGGGCGTGAAAGATTACTTCATCTCGATTCGTACCGGTTTCCCGGATATGCGCGTTGCCATTGACGATATAATTGCGGAAGGAGACAGGGTTGTCGTACGCACTACCTGGCACGGCACACACCAGGGAACGTACGAGGGCGTTCCCCCGACCGGGAGGCAGGTGGCAAGAACCTTAATCCAGATATTTCGTATACGAGATGGCCGCATCGTGGATGAGTGGAACGAAGGTGGTGGCCTGCTCGATTCTGTCCAAAAGGACAGCCACTAACCTGTCCTCACGCTGGATGCATTCCGTTACCAGATGTAGTAAAGTAGAAACATAAAAACACCATCGATGACAGGCGCTCTATGCTCTCTGTCCGAAAGGAAAATAGATCATGACCAATTCTCAATCTCGCAATGCGTTGATTAGCGGCGCTTCGCGTGGCCTCGGCCTTGCGCTTGCGCGCCAACTCGCTCAACAGGGCTGGAACCTCATTATAGATGCACGTGGCGCGGACGCGCTTGAAGCTGCACGCGTCGAACTATCATCTACGACCTCAGTTATTGCTATCCCCGGCGATGTAACCGACCCTGCGCACCGCCGCTTACTCGTCGAGGCTGCGCAAAAGCTGGGTCCACTCGATCTACTGGTCAATAACGCGAGTATACTCGGTCCAAGTCCTCAACCGGCCCTGCTGGAGTACCCTCTGGATGTGCTTGAGCAGGTATACCGCACCAATGTGATCGCCCCGCTCGCGCTCCTCCAGGCGCTTCATCAACATCTGAAGCCGGGAGCCTGCATTATCAACATCACCAGCGATGCAGGCGTTGAAGCATACGAAGGTTGGGGCGGCTACGGGTCGAGCAAGGCCGCGCTTGAGCAGCTCTCGCATATCCTCGCGGCAGAGAACCCCCAATGGCGTGTCTACTGGATTGATCCAGGCGATATGCGCACACAGATGCATCAAGAAGCCTTCCCAGGCGAGGACATTAGCGACCGGCCGCTGCCGGAGGTGAGCGTCCCCGGCCTGCTCGCCCTGATTAACGGGACGCATCCCAGTGGACGTTACGCCGCTCGCGCGCTGTCACCGGGAGAAGCGCAATGAATCAGCTACCAATCCTCCTGTCAACGGAATATAACAAGGGACTTCCTGGACTCCCCTTGCTTAACTTCACCCTGTCATCTGAACTTGAGGCCGGAGAACCACCAGAGGCACGCGGCCTCGCACGCGACGAGGTGCGCCTGATGGTCTCACACATCGCAACCGACCAGGTTGTGCATACACGTTTTCGTCAAATCGAGGACTTTCTCAAGCCGGGGGATGTGCTGGTGATTAATACCAGCGGGACGCTGAACGCCGCACTGCCAGCGACACGCTCCGATGGAACTCAATTTGAACTCCATCTCTCAACCCATTTGCCCGCAAACCTCTGGGTAGTAGAGATGCGTGCCTATCAGGACAACCTGGAGAAAACGACCACACCATTTTATGATATCCGGCCAGGAGAGTCTTTTACACTGCCTGCCGGTGCCAGCGTAACATTCCATACACCCTACGCACCTGGCAATGTTTTTCGCCGTCTCTGGGTTGCGAGCCTTCATTTGCCCATTCCCCTTCATCCCTACCTTGACCGGTATGGCTTCCCCATTCGCTATAGCTATGTGAAAAAGGGATGGCCTCTGAGCTATTATCAAACAGTTTTTGCAACAGAACCAGGCAGCGCGGAGATGCCCTCTGCCGGGCGTGCCTTCACCCCTGAATTGCTGACTCGCCTGCTTGCCAAAGGTATTCAGATTGTTCCCCTCCTTTTGCACACAGGAGTTGCCAGCACAGAACAGAAAGAGCCGGTATATGAGGAATATTATCGTGTACCTGAGCCAACCGCGCGCCTTATCAACACAGCGCGTCTTGCACGACAGCAGATCATTGCCGTTGGCACTACCGTCGTGCGAGCGCTCGAAACAGTCACAGATACCAGCGGGATTACACATCCTGGGGAGGGCTGGACAGACATCCTGGTTACGCCGAAGCGTGGCATTCGCGCTATCAATGGCCTGTTGACCGGCCTGCATGAACCGCTCTCCAATGCTAGAGACGCTGGCTGGACGCGCGCACCTGGAAATAACCTACAAAGAAGCGCTTCAAGAAGGGTATCTCTGGCACGAGTTTGGAGATTTACATTTGATACTTCCTTAGAAAAGGAAGTACACATACATGCAGTTCCACACAACCCATCAAGACTCCTTGCCTCTCCACCGGCTGTTGTGGTCATGGACCGCTTCTGTATTAATCTCTTTGTGTTGAGGCTGCGTGTTACACTGCATCTCCGCCAGTGACTTGCGGTACAAGTTGATGAAATTCCCGAGTTCTAAAGCCTCATCCGGCAGGAATTGAAAGCTGAGGCCCGTCGGGTGTTTAAGCACGAGCCCGGTCTCCTCCATACATACTTTGTACCTTCCAATGATTGCATCCATAGTTTGTTCCTTCTCTAGCCATCTAGAGTGCGATGTTCTAGAATTATTGAGCCACTCTGCTACTTGCCCGTTACATCGGTGTAAAAGGCAAAGAGGACATACCCTGCTACCTACAATGATTACGCGCAACATACAAGGATTACATACAATGTTCAAGGCCGATATATAGACATGATAGCACCGTCGAAAAAAACTTCCAGGGCTACCATTCCAGGGCGACGACCAGGGCGACCCTCGCGGTCGCCCTGGTCGTCGCCCTGGCAGTTATATACATTCCATCAAATAAAATAACGTAGCGCTCAAGCTCTTTTTCTTACTCAGAACGCTAAAGAATCTTTTCAGGTCAATGCTGCAGTACCATGGAAGTGCAACCTATACCAGCTCGTTGCTTGTGCTAGCATAAGGTACCGTCTCTGAGGGCGCTCGTTCAGACGTTTGCCGGTATTCAAGTGTGTAGCCCACTCCTGGAACAGTGAGGAGAAAGCGAGGTTTGCCCGGATCTGGTTCCACCTTTTTACGAAGGTGACGGATATGGGCTTTGACCAGCCCTGTATCTCCTTCGTTGCCAAAGCCCCAGACGTGAGCAACGATTTGCTCTAACGTGCAGACGGTATTCGTATTGACAGCCAGCAAATGCAGCATCTTGCTCTCGGTAGGCGTCAAGCGGACAGTTTTACCATTGACAATCACTTCATTATGCAGCGAGTCAATGGTAAGGGGACCAATGGTGATGCGAGAAGAAGGCCGCTGCGCCAGAGTGGATCGTCCCCTGCGGCTAACAGCTCGAATGCGCGCTAAAAGCTGCGCGGGAAAGAAAGGCTTGCGCAGGTAGTCATCAGCTCCAGACTCCAGGCAACGAACCTCATCTTGTACGTCTTTTCCGTCGGTCACAACTAACACCAGCGCATCGTGTTTGCTGCGCATCTCACGACACATAGTCAGGCCATCCATGTCTTTCAACCTGGTATCAAGAATTATCAGATCAGGTTGTTGCTCCTCCCACACACGCGCCGCTTGCTCACCGGTATAGGCACGATACACTTCATACCCAAGCGTTTTTAACCACCCGGTCAGCATTTCAACTAAATCACGATCATTATCGGCAATCAGCAGCTTCACTGAAATATTTCCCTATCTCAATCCTTCTTCACATTCATAAGGAGCGTATCAATGTTCAGCCATATTGTTACTACGTATTTTTAAAAGTATAGGTTACAGAATCAAACTCTTCAACACTTCCTGGCAGGTTTTCTCAGGCGTTTTTCCTCACTGTGTTCCCCAGAGGGAACCGAAATTTCCCCTCGCAAACACTCGCTTCCCCTAAAAACATATGCTACACTAGGGAGGGAAAAGTCCTGGGTTTGTGATTTATTGGCCATCTTCGTCCACTTCTAAGTTGTTAAGGAGCGCCCCGCGATGCAAAAGTACAGGCATATGCTGCGCAGGCGAGCAATATTAGCTCTCATAGACGGGCTTGCCGTCCTCCTTATCCTTTTTCTGGTGATAGTCGTCGCCAGGAACCCCGTTCCAACGAGCAGACCCATCTCCTACATCAAGACCC
>VBFM01000433.1:8585-10434 GCA_005882595.1 Chloroflexota bacterium | reverse complement strand
TGTATATGATAAGGCTGACGGAGCACTCCTTATCCTGGGAGAACCGGGCGCAGGCAAAACAACACTACTGCTGGAATTGACACGCGAACTGATAAAAACTGCGCAGCGGAGTGAACTCCATCCTCTCCCAGTATTCTTTAACTTCGCTTCCTGGGAAAAGAAGCGGCTCGCCCTCGGTGAATGGCTGGTCGAGGAATTGCAGAGCAAGTATAATGTTCCTCTCAGCATTGCCAGTCAGTGGGTAAACACACAGCAGGTGTTACCGCTATTGGATGGACTCGATATGCTCTCGGCAGATACACTTCCAGCTTGTGTAGAGGTCATCAACGCATACAGACAGGCGCATAACACCGCACCCATAGTAATCAGCAGCCGCAGCGCCGAATATTTTGCACAACCGGCACGCCTGACACTGCACTATGCCGTGATCGTACAACCGCTCACCGAACAGCAGATTGATCTCTATCTCTCAAGCACAGGTAAGCTTGAAGCGCTTCGTGCCGCCCTCACTCAGGATGAGGCATTGCGGACGCTTGCGACAACGCCCCTTGTACTTAGTATATTGGCGCAGACTGATCATCTTCTGATCCCAAGAAACCTGGAAAATACGGATATTGAAACACTACGACACACTATCTTCACCACATATGTTGAAAGTATGCTGAGGCGACGAGAAGAAAACGTATTGTATCCTCCCTTTCAAACCAGGCATTGGCTGGCATGGCTGGCACGCCAGATGAACAAGCACAACCAGGTCATTTTCAATCCAGGGCGCATACAACCAGACTGGCTTACAGAAAAGTGGGGCTCGGTGATTTATTATATATGCAACGCCTTGCTCGGCGCTTTGCTCTCAGGTCTAGCGCTCGGACTGGTAGGCAACATAGTCGGGGGTCGATCCACAGGCATAGTGACTGGACTGGTAGGTGCTTTTATCGGTGGAATAGGTTTCGCTTTCGCTGCCAGAAGAATACGACTTGTAGAAACGGTGCAGGGTTCGTCAGTGAAAAGACAAACAGGTTCCCTCCTTTTTGTACTCGTGCTATGGTTGCTCGTCCTGCTCACCAACCAGCCAGGAGGCCTGTCCGGGGCTTTAACCACTCTCGTGATCATGCTCTCTTTGCTTCCTTTGCTCATTGGCGAGCTGCTCAAAGAACTACCCGGAGCCTTACTGGATGACCTGACTGTTGTGCCGCCCAATTATGGCTTGCAACAGTCAGCACGGAATGGCATACGTGTCGGGCTAATTGCCGGAACGAGCTTGGGTCTGCTCATTGTCCTCTTTCAACTGTTTGGCTTGCAAACAGCGGATTTCACCAGCTATTGGCTACTTGTCATTGTACTCGGATTGCTCACCGGGCTTATCTTTGGGGGTTTAGCGACTCTCCAATTAAAAGGGCTATACTGGCTGCTATGGCGGGGCGGGTTAGGACCCAAAAATTATGTTGAATTCCTCGACTATGCAGCTAAACGCTTACTGCTGAGCAAGATAGGCAGCGCCTATATGTTCAGATATCCCCTGTTGCAGGAGTATTTTACCGCCCTGCTTCCCGAACAAGACCAGGTGCGTTAACAGCTACGAAAAACGAGCCAGCCCACCCTGCTTCAGAACATACATGACAAAGCCAGCTGCATTCTCCGCAGCGATTTGTTGTCGCTGCTGTTTTTGGTACCCTTTCTCGCCATCAGCCCAATCGCAAATTGCCTTGATGACGAGCCAGTCTACTCGCTTGCGCTGGGCAGCCGCGTAAAGTCCCGCCCCTTCCATCTCACCTCCAATCGCTTCTGGCTCCAGTTGCCGCAGTTGTTCCCGAAAGTCATAATTATCCACCAGTTTCTCGCCCGAAAG
>VBFM01000433.1:0-8521 GCA_005882595.1 Chloroflexota bacterium | reverse complement strand
AACTGGCTGCTACGTACAAGGCTCAACAAGCGTGTAGCTGCCTGTGGCCGATCTCCTCGGCTGTGTACAACCCAGCCTCCAGCCTGGTTCTGGCCTATCCGCTGCAATTCATAGCCCAACAGCTGGCGAGAAACCAGAATATCCCCCATATGCTGCTCATCTGGCCGCATGCCAAAGGCAATACCCACAAGCAGCACAGCAGATGGCGAGAGCAACTGGATGCCTTCCTGCACAGTGAGCATTGCTCCACCTGGTCCTCCTGTGCCCTGCTCGGTCTGCACGAGAAATATACGTACCCCACCGATGATATGCAGATCGTGATAGGTTCCTTCCCCCAGAAATCGCCGCTGGAAGCGAAGCCCAGTCTCTCTTTCACAGCAAGCAAGCACGGCCTGTGTTTCTACTTGTGCAGCTGTCACTAAAAGCACATCGCAGCGTGGTATGGAAGATGATGATACCGATGGGGAGGACCAGTCATCCGGAAAGTGTGCTCCCTGCGCAGCGCTTAAGGGATGAGGCGCAACAGCGGCAGTTTGCTCCTGTGAAAGACGCTGTAGTACACGATCGAGGCCATTCGCCACGTTCTCAAATGCTTCATCCTGATGCTTCCAGCTCGTGATTGGTAGATGATTGTCGGGCAGCATTTGGAGATGGGCAAACGGTGTGTTTTTGTAGAAAACAGGACGCAGCAGAATGGGGATTACGTATGCTTCACCGCGCGCATGGCGTTCCAGGGCTAACTTCATCTCGAAATGATATGTTTCATGAGAGCTTAGAAAATCCGGGCTAACGAGCAAAAGTATCAGTTGCGCTCGCTGCAGATGAGCAAGACTTTCACTAGCCGTCACTTTGCCCGCCAGGATTTCACCACGATGCCAACCAGCAATTAAACCGTTATGCACGAAAGACATTAAATGACGCTCTAACTCCAGGCGCAGTTTCTCGTCTCGCTCACTAGGGGCATACGAATAGTAGACTTCAAATGGAATTTGTTTCATTGCTTTGCCAGAAGCGATCATGATAAGCATCTTTCTCTTTAAGCGCTTTAATACAAAGGCTACGTTGTTAGTATATATAGTTAATACATACTTCGCAAGGATAACTATGGCCCAGGGTGGGCGTCACATTTTTGCATTGAGTAACGTAGTGAGCATGACTGGGGCAAGCCCAGCCACTACTATACACAACTGGCGATGCACTCTGCGTGATATAGTAGTGGCTGGGCTTGCCCCAGTCATGCAAAAATGTGATGCCCACCCTGGCCACCTGAAAAAGACAACAGAAAACATGAATAAAGAGAAGGAGATGCTTTGCGCGACCAGAGCCAGCATAATGAGCACCTGCGACTGCTGGCATGAATCAGCATCGCAGGCTACTAACCGACGCAAAAGGTGCTGGAGACATTCTACTCGTGTTTCTCGTGGAGCGATTGCAGCGACTCGAGCGCTACTTCGACATGTCTTGTAGAGGTGTATTGCGAGAAGAAGATGAGACGTACAATTCCCTGTCTGTCGATGATGTAGGTCACACGGCCCGGCAGCTCGAAAGCTGTGGGCACGTCGTAGCGCTTTCTGAGTATACTGTCTGCGTCGCTCAATAGGATAAAGGGGAGTTGGTGCTCTTCGGCGAACTGTCGATGTGACTCCACCGAATCGAAACTGACCCCAATTACTTCCGCTCCAGCGTTCTTGAAGACTTCGTAGCTGTCCCGAAAGGCACGCGCCTCTTCAGTACAGAGGGAAGTGTTATCCTTCGGATAGAAGTACAGCACGATATGTTTCTTACCGAGAAAATCCCCAAGGCATACTGGCGTGCCTGATTGGTCAAGGAGCGTAAAGTCTGGAGCCGAGTCGCCCACCTGCACCTTGCCTTTCATTAGTCCTGCCTGGTCGTCAAGCTTGCTCATCACGTAGCTCCTTTTTATGCGCTGCACTGCACAGTTGGTACCGGGATCAAACGAGTGGTCTCATCGGGATGCGGCACCAGATTATTGAGCGTTCCCGTATCAATGATCACATTGTCCCCATTGAAGGAGAGGGCGAAGCGATCCAGGCTCCTGGGAGCCGGGCCATCCAGGTATTCGCCGGTCACATGATAGTGAGAACCATGACAGGGACATTTAAAGCTCGCGCAATCATCGCGAAACGGGACTGTACATCCCAGGTGAACACACTTTTGATACAACCCGATCCAGTACGAACCATCGGTATCCTTGACGATGGTTTCCGCGGCGAACTGGTCCTCAAGCGTTGTCCCTTGCAAAGAGAACTCCGTCTGTTTATCCAGGTGCGATATGTAGGTTTTCGCCGGCTGGACGTAGAACATGCCAGCCTGGCCAATCTTGAAATCACCGGGCTTTGCCGCCGGAAAATCCGTCTTTGTGCCGACGGTTATCAGCGAGCCGAACTTACCGGCCAGGTTGGGGTAGAGCATGAAGAGCGCACCGCCCACGCCTGCGGTGGCGGACAGCCCCCATACTGCCAACACAGAGCGACGCAGGAAGCGCCGCCGCGACAGCCGCTGCTTCGTGATTTCGGCAGCTTCCGCCCCTCCGCCATGTAAGACTTCATATTGTTGTGGCGTGAGAGGTGATCTATTGATACTCATGATGATCCATTTCCTCGACTCTCGCGATTGCTGATTGTTTTCAGCTCATCAATGCTGTAGAAGTTGTCTTGCTACTGGTCACAACAGAAGATACCCCAGGAGGAGCACAAGCGCATCGACAGAATCGTGTAATTTCTTCCCGGCAGTGCTTTGGGAATCTCCTAGACAGAATTACCTACTCCTTGCATCCTGCCTGAGCGAAGCCAGGACGCAGTCCGTTGGCAGGATGACTTTCAAGGGACTGAGCTGTTGCCACCGTTGGCCTTGTTGTGGGAAGCGTGAGAAAGGAGTGAAGTGGAAACTGAACAGTGAGTTGCGGCAGCGTGAAATGCTGTAACCTCTGTCGAATCTAACTCATGACGGAACGCTCCTACGTGACGTTCTCAAATAGAAGCTCCTGGTATCAGACCGCAACAACGGACTAACCAGCCCTTATGTTGCCGGTACCCACTTTGACAATGGAGTCACAGGTAGGTAGGTGATTTTGCCTCTGACACCAGGAGTTTCAGCGATTATGCAGGGATGCTCATGCATAGCATCCAGGTGATCGCTGATCATACAGAAAGCACATCAAGCTATGGATACCCAGACTACCTATCTGTACCAACGCAACTCCAATGATGGACGTCCCGGCAACCCCGGCAATGGCAACGACGATAACGGCAATAATCCTCAAAAGAGAGGGACTTCCTCATTGAGGATTTTCCTTTTCATCATCGGGTTCGTAGCACTGCTGACAGCCGGCTCCCTGTTTTTCAGTGGTCAGGGACCAAATATGAATGGTCAACCAGTCGATGAGCTTCCTTACAGCTCGTTCTACCAGCAAGTCATGGATGGCAATATCAAGGATGCCACTTTCCAGGGACAGGACATCACCGGGGACTTCAAGAACGCTCTCTCTTTGACCGATGCCAATGGTAACCCCGTGCTTGCGAACCAGTATCACCTGACACAGATACCCAACGGCGATCCCAACCTCATCCCCTTGTTGAACAAGTACCACGTAGCGTACCAGGCGAAGCCTGTACCCACTAATAATGGCTTCCTGGTCGTCTTGCTCAACTTTCTCCCCTTGATTTTAGTGTTTGGCGTCATCTTCTTCATCAGTCGCCGGGCAACAAAGAGCCAGCAGAACATCTTCAGCTTCGGGAAAACCCGAGCGAAAGTTGTGCCAGGAGATAGGCCGGAGACAACCTTTGCCGATGTGGCAGGTGTCAATGAGGCCAAAGATGATCTTGTTGAAGTGGTTGAATTCCTGAAGACGCCGCAGAAGTTCCAGCGCCTGGGTGGCAAGATTCCTCGCGGTGTGTTGCTGGTAGGCCCTCCGGGAACTGGTAAAACACTGCTGGCCCGTGCCGTCGCCGGAGAGGCAGCAGTGCCATTCTTCTCCATGAGCGGTTCCGAATTCGTCGAAGTACTGGTGGGAGTGGGCGCCAGTCGCGTGCGCGACCTCTTTGATCAGGCCAAGAAAGCGGCTCCCAGCATCATCTTCATCGATGAAATCGATGCCGTCGGTCGCCAGCGCGGGACCAGTATCAACAGTAACGACGAGCGCGAGCAGACCTTGAACCAGTTGCTTGTGGAGATGGATGGCTTTGATGCACGCCAGGCCGTGGTGGTCATTGCCGCTACCAATCGACCCGATGGCCTGGATAAAGCCCTCTTGCGTCCTGGCCGTTTCGACCGCCGTGTCGTCGTGGAACGGCCAGACTGGAATGGCCGCCTGGCCATTCTCAAAATTCACTCGCGCGGCGTGCCGTTGGCAAAAGATGTGGACCTCATTACGATTGCGCGCGCCACTCCCGGTATGGTTGGGGCGGACCTCGCCAACCTCGTCAACGAAGCGGCGCTGCTGGCAGCACGTCGCAACCTGATTGCCGTGACACAAGACTGTTTTGATCAGGCACTGGACAAGATCCTCATCGGTGCCGAGCGCCCTCTGGTGTTGAGTCAAGCCGACCTGAATGTCATCGCGTACCATGAAAGCGGTCATGCACTGACCGGTCTGCTCCAGGAGGATGTGGATCCAGTCACCAAGGTAACGATTGTGCCTCGCGGCCAGGCGCTCGGTGTGACGCAGTATACTCCAATAGATGACCGCTACAACTACTCCAAAGAATACCTGGAAGCGCAACTGGTAACGGCCCTGGGTGGCCGCGCCGCCGAGCAGGTGGCCATTGGACATATCACGACGGGCGCGGAAAACGACCTGCAGCGAGTCACCGCCATTGCGCGCCAGATGGTCACTCGTTGGGGAATGAGCGAGCGCCTGGGTACGATCTCCTTTAGCGAACGCGAAGATCCATTCACGGGAACTGCCCTGGCGACAGGCTCACGCGAGTACAGCGAGAATACGGCCATCATCATCGATGAAGAAGTGAATCGCATCGTCAAGTGGGCCTATGATCGTGCTGTCGGTCTATTGACTGCGCACCGTGAAACACTGGATGGCATCGCTCGTTCACTGCGCCTGCATGAAACGCTCGATGCCAGGCAGCTGCGCGCGATTATAGAGGATACCAGCGCGGCGCATACCGGGCCCCTTTAGGCGGTACACATAGCAAGGTTGCTTTGATAATCTCCCTCTAAATGAGATAGGAAAGAGAACATGCCACAAAACGATTACATCCTGAGAATTGCCGAGGATGTTGGCCGGGCTTTAGCTCAAATCATCTATCACCAAAACATTCAGGATTATGAGGGAGCCCTCTCCCTGATAGACAATCTATTCAAGCAGACAGTGGGAATGGGTTCTGGTTTTATTCACGCCGCCTCAGAAGAGACGTTGTTAGCAATGTTCACATTACTTGGCGTATTGAACTTAGAGAAAGCGCTCATGGTTGCAACGCTGCTCAAAGCAGAAGGGGATGTCTTTGCAGATCAAGGCAATCCCGATGCAGCCTATTATAGCTACCTCAAATCTCTCAACCTGTTTCTCGAGATCGTGCTGCGCGATGACCATCTGCACGACTTACGCTGTTCCCCGGAAGTTGAAGACCTTCTGGACAAGTTAGAAGCATACGAACTGCCTTTGAATACCAGGTATCTCGTTTTCCGCTATTACGAATAAAGAAGAGCGTATTAGTATTAGAAGAAAGCGTCCATCATCATGAGCAAGATAGACGAGTTAACAAGCCAATTGGCCAACGATCCCTTGATCGATGAACTAACGGATCTTCTTTATGAGGCAGCGATCAGGAGTAGTACCCCGCACGAGGACATTGGTGCGATCGTGAGAGGTTTCTTAGCAGCCTATGCAGATGCGGACAGGGTGCTCTGCAGTGTTTGTACCGAGGCTAAAACTGACTATATCCGGCAACAATGGCAGAGGGTGTGGCTGCAGGTAGTGAGGCGCATCCAACAACAAGAGCCAGGAAACAAACCCTTTCTCTAGCTCAATAGTCCGTATAGAGCGACTCGAAGCCGGGGCTGATCTTCATTACTACCACTCGCGAGTACAGGCCACTCCTGCTTGGGCAGCGGTGAACGTGCCAGGCGCAGCAGCAGCACGATCAAGGTGATCGCCAGCACCACGTAGATGCCGGAGAAAAGCGCAAAGCTGATGCCCAGTCCTGGAGTGGTCGTCATTGACAGCTAAATTTGGAACGCATTTTCTTCAAGGCTACCACTTCGAGCTGTCGAACACGCTCACGTGATATCCCCAGTTCTTTCCCGACTTCCAGTAATGTGCGACTCCAACCATCACCGATACCGTAGCGCAGGGTGATGACCGAGCGTTCGCGTGGGGTAAGCGAAGCGAGCGCCTGGTGCAGTTCTTCGCTCAGGAGATGCTGTGTGGCAACGTCAGCGAAAGCGGGTATGGCACTATCTTCAATCGTCTCAGCCAGCGGGTAATGAGCATCGTCGTCTCCAGGCGTGTCGAGGGAAACCGGCTGCTCAATGATATCGAGCAACTGTTTGACCTCGTCCAGGCCAAAATTACAGGCCTCGGCAATTTGTTCAGGCAGGGGATCAAGATTGCCCTGTTGTGAAAGCTGTGCCACGACACGTCGCAGCTTGCGTAAGTTTGTCGCCACATGCTCTGGCAGATGGATCAAGCGTGATTGATCACCGGCAGCGCGACTGACCGCCTGGCGAATCCACCAGGTGGCGTAGGTACCAAAATGGCAGCCTCGCCGATAGTCAAATTTCTCAGCGGCGCGCATCAACCCCAGGTTTCCCTCCTGGATGAGGTCTACCAGGGGGACTCCTGTAGTGGTGTATCGACGCGCGATAGCAATCACCAGGCGTAAATTTGACTCGATCAGCTGGTGGCGCGCTCGTTCATCCCCGGCTGCCGCCCGTTGCGCTAGATCAATTTCCTCGGCGGGTGTGAGCAGACCAAATCTACGGATCTCACACAGGTAGCTCTGAAAAGCGTCCCCAGTGCTTATCGCATGATAGATGGCGGTTGCGCGAGTAGGATATGAGCGAACTGGAAGCTCCTCAAGTACCTCAATTTCGCCCCGTTCTTCCACCTTATCTACTATCTCATCGACCTCACTTATATCAGCGATTACTACCATAATTCCATGCTCCTTTTAGAAAAGTTACCGCTTCAACTGATTTTCAAGCTATTAAATTGTTTCCTTCCGTGCAGCTTGCTAGTTGATACTTTGAGTCTCAGTTCTTCCATTCGTCACCAGGGCAAACAGCCCAAGTACAAAGAGGCCACATCCAGGAAGCCACAAAGAAAGTGCGATCAGAATTGATTCAGGGCAGTTTTTCTTATTTATGAGGTATACCTCAATGAGGGCAGGAATACATCGACAGAATCATGTAATTCCTGCCCGGTATACAGCGGAGCACTTTAGACAGAATTACCTAGCCGTTGTGATCTTGTGGTTTTTCGCATGGAGTACTCAGGATTGCACGACGGTAAGAGGTTGTAACCTGCTGCGAATATATCCTTGTAAAAAGTGTTCTGATGAGAACGCTCATCAGATAGTAAACTCTTGCTCCAAATAGTAAATACATTTAGGGAGAATATACAATGTTTCTTAAACGATCTTTCGTGATCGCACTTGGCCTCTTCATAGCGATGTTTTTCGTTGCCTGCGGTGGAAACTCAACTACCGGGGGTGGCCCGTATGGCAGCGGCAGTAGCAATCCACCTGCAACTCCTACTCCAACGACTGGCGGCAGCGGTTCTTCCGCCGTGCTTCAAACGGCAACCGCCACCGTCAAAGGTCAGTCGGAGACGGTGCTGACCGATACACATGGCATGACTCTGTACTACTTCACCGCCGATTCAGCGACGCAGTCGGCCTGCTCTGGCGGCTGTGCTCAGATGTGGCATCCGCTGGTCTTCGCCGGTTCAGGTGGACCCACCAGCTCGACTACCCTCGCCGGGCAACTGAGTGTCCAAATGGATGCCAACGGCAACCAGGTCGAATATAACGGCCATCCGCTCTACACCTTCTCAGGCGACACGGCCCCGGCTCAGACCAATGGTGAAGGTCTTTTCGGCAAGTGGTTCGTGGCCACACCCAACCTGGCTGTACAAGGCGGTGGATCGACGAATGGGGGGTACGGGAACGGGTATTAGAATTCCTTTAGTGAACACACCCTGGTACTCTAGCGTCTTTTGAAAGACGAGATGGCTTCTCAGGTTCAGTTTTCGACAAACTTCTGCAGAGCGGCGCTGAACCTGAGAAGTCATTTTACAAGGTTATCACCATGCTGTATGAAAAGCAAAACACATACAGGAGAACGCCGGGTCTTGTGACCTGGGTATGCTGGGTAGGATTGACCGCTCTTGGGGGAATAGTCGGAACCTTCCTGCTCAGCGTCGTTTCCAATGCAAACACATCGCTCAACGGGCTACTCATCTGGTGCTACCTGGCTTCGCCCCTCTTCTTCGTCGCACTCGGCCAGTGGTTGCTCCTGCGCCGCTTCGTTGCACAGGCGAGCT
>VBFM01000432.1:0-8519 GCA_005882595.1 Chloroflexota bacterium | reverse complement strand
AGCGAGGAGTTAATCGAGCACGTGCGCACACAGATCGCAAGCTACAAAACCCCGCGCAGTATCGAATTTCGTACAGAAGCCCTCCCCAAAAGCGGCGCAGGCAAGATTCTCAAACGTGACCTGCGCGAGAAATACTGGGTGGGCAAAAGCAGGCGGGTCAACTAATCCTCTTGCTCTTCATTTACGCTTGCTTTAATAAACGTATCGCTCGTGCTCGTGCTGCGTGTTTGTCAGCTTCACTCCCTCGCCCTAACTTTTGTAAGGCACCTGCATAGCTCTCCAAAGACTTCGCCACTTCGAGGTGGTTCGGACCGAGCAATTGTTCGCGAATTGCCAGCGCTCGTCGAGACAATTGCTCTGCATCTTCGTACTTTCCCATCGCTACATAGATGTTCGAGAGGGTGGAGAGGCTTGCAGCGGTGTCCAGGTGCTGGGCTCCCAACGCTTTCTCTCTAATGGTCAATGCGCGCATGCCAAAGCTCTCGGCTTCCTCATATTTTTGATGAGCCAGGCTGATTTCGGCCAGATTGTTGAGGCTGGTAGCAGTTGAGGGATGTTCAGGTCCCAGGATGCTCTCTTTAATCGCCAGCGCCCGTCGGGCTAGAGGTTCGGCCTGTTCATACTTCCCTTGCTCGGTATAGAGCATAGCCAGGTAGGTCAGGCTTCCAGCAGTATAGTCATGCTGCCGTCCCAGCGTTTTCTCATAAATCGCGAGTGAACGCTGGAAGAGGCTTTCGGCTTGCTCATATTTTCCCTGGGCCTGGTAGATCAAGGCCAGGGTTATCAGGCTTTGGGACACATCAGGATGCTCAGGGCCCAGTAATTTTTCTTTGATCACCAGCGCGCGCCGGGATAAGCTTTCCGCCTGTTCATATTTCCCCTGGTCGATATAGAGACCAGCAAGGTTATCGAGGCAAATGGCGGTATCAGGATGCTCAGACGCCGATACCTTCTCGAAGATCGCCAACCCACGTTGATAGAAAGCTTCCGCCAGGTCATATTTGCCCTGAACATGGTAGAACGCTGCCAGGTTGCAGAGGCTGACCGCGATCTCGTGATGTTCCGCCCCCAGTACCCGCCCTTGGATCGCCAGCGCACCCCGCAAAAGGTCTTCAGCCTGTTGATACTTCCCCTGATCCGCGTAGAGTACCGCCAGGTCATTCATGCTCACGGCAGTAGCCAGGTGTTCCGTTCCCAATACCTTCTGCCTCATAGTCAGGGCAAGCCGGTAGAGCGGCTCAGCTTCCTCGTACTTCCCCTGAACCTGGAAAAGTTCAGCCAAGTCACTGAGACTGGCAGCAGTATCAGCATGCTCGGCTCCCAGCAACTGCTCTCTCATTGTGAAGGACTGGGATAAGAACGGACGGACTTCATCAAACCTTCCACGTTGCCGCAAGTAGCGACCGGTAAGATGGAGCAATCGAGCAGCCTCAGGAAATGCCAGTTGATAGCGCACAATCAGTTCTAAACAGACCTGCGCTTGCGGCAAATATCGCTCACATTGAGGCCATGTTGCCACCTCAACTTCTGGGAAAACTCGATTGACAGCCCGCACCACGTGCTCCGCCCATCGTTTCTTCGTCTCTTCGTCCATTCCATCCTGTATGACGGCCTGTACCAGGCGATGCATGCTCAGCATTTTCATGGAAGGATTGCGATGCACCAGTGAAAACCTGCGCAATTCCCGTATAGCAGCATTCAACTTGAGCTTGCTAAGAAAGAACGCTTGCAGAAATGCGTCAGATTCAGACGTGCCATCGGTGACGATCTCCTCAGGTATAGTATCAGGGTACAGAAAAGCGCAGAAGCGTAGCAACTCAGCTGCAAGTGCATGAGCCTGCTGCACCTTCTCAAATGAAAGGAGCAAGGTAGTGACCACCTCTTCAGGATGATCGATAGCCTTGTACCCACGCTCTCTTAGCAAAGCGATTCCATTTGTTTGATAGAGTTCTAAATACTCGCTCAAACTGCTTTTTGTTTCCTCGATATACGCGCCTGCCTGGTCGAGCGCAAGTGGAAGACCACCCAAAACCTGTGTAATTTCATTTGCCTTTTCATAATCCTCTGCCGTGGCCTTGTCGCTCGTACCATGCAGCGAAAGGATTTTGGCGCGGCGCAAGAGAAAAAGCGCTCCGTGCTCCAGTCCCAATTCACTCAGTTCGATGGCTTGAGCTATTGTTCCAGTAAACTGTGTGAGAGTTGTAAGCAATACATGTCCCTTTGGCAACAAAGGAAGAAAATCGTGAAGTATCTCGGGTTCATCAGCATTATCGAGAATCAGCAGCCAACGCGTTAAGGTATCAAGCCAGCGCTTCACCGCCGGGACCGAATCTTGATCTTCCTTTTCCTTCTCTAAATGCAGTAATGCTGCGATGGCTGCAAAATCCGAGATGAGTACTTCGCGGGATTCGGCACTTGCCCAGAGCACAGAGTGGTACTCATGAGCATACCGGTATGCATATTCGATTGCTACCTGGGTCTTGCCAATTCCAGCTAAACCATTAATTGAGTATATTTTAGGCCAGCCAGCCGTTTTAGGCGTTCTAAAACTCTCATGCAAATCCTCAAGCATATCTTCACGTCCTGTAAAGAAAGGATTGCGACGAAAAGGCGCATTCCAGTATGGAACCTCACCTTTTTTGACGAAACCCAGTTCTCTCGGACTTTTTCCAAAGAGGGTAGATAATGCCTGTCGATAACGAGAACTGGGCATTACTCCTTCCCGCTCCCATCTCCCTACCATTCTATCTTCGATAGCTCCAATCTGCTCTGCTACATATTTACGAGACCAACCACGTCTTTCGCGCTCGTATTGCAATAATTCATTAGGTTCGCCGTTGTCAGTCTCCGCCATAGTAAGACAGACCTCCCATTTGCTCGTTTATTTTACTAAACATAAAAGCTAATATCATTATCGTAATTTTAAATAAGCTTTGTTGAACTAGATAATTTACTTAAATATATAGACGCCAGTTATCGATGAATATCAATTATTCATTCTTCTCAACCTGCCCCCAAAAGCCATTTTAAGAGATCCCTCTCTCAAGTTACTCTAGCTTCTGAATATCTGGTAAAGGCCAGTTCGGAAAAGCACTTTGCAAGCGCCTTCGAGTTTGCAGAGGTGATGAAGTAAAAAGGATGTAAATATGCCCCCCAACATTCACTCGCCTTCGCGCTTCGCGAAACAACTGCTGACGCTACTTTTCATTCCCTTCTTCCTAATTGTGATCGCATCGATCCCTGATACTGACCCGTCGGAACTTCCTCCATCATCGTCAAACGACGAGGAGACAATGCTCGACATTGTACAAAAGGCACAGGAAGGGGATGAAGCCTCCTTCACGCAGCTCTACCACCGGTACTACGCAGACATCTACAAGCACCTGCTCCGACTGGTAGGGAATCGTGAGGACGCAGCAGACCTGGCAGCAGTGACCTTCACCAGAGTATGGCGCAGGCTGCCGGGTATCCATGATGGGCGGCACTTCCATGGCTGGCTCTACAAAATAGCCACCAATGCAGCAATTGATCATCTCCGTAATAGAAAGAAGAAGATTTTCTTGTGTGGAAGTGCTGATGAAGATCCTAACAACGAGTATGCAGAACGCTTTGAAGACAGGATCGAGGTAGAAGAATTAGTCAGGTTGATACTAAAGCAAGTAGCACCAGCGCCGCGAGCCTGCCTGGTCTTACATCTGGAAGGCTTCAACAATGAAGAGATCGCCATGTTTTTGGGCTTTAAGGAAAAGAGTGTTGGCACCTACCTCAGCACAGCGCGCAAGCAATTCCTCCGTGCCTATCGACGATTGAGCACCACGTAAGATACTTACGTAGTTTTCGATGCAAATTTGAATTTCTAGTATTTGAAAATGAAAAAATGTTCATTGAATCTATTTCATATTTTTCGTCATACATAATAGATAAAGCTGGAAGGAGTAAAGTAACATACTCGTACCCAAGAGAGGAAGATCAGTTTAATGAAGAAACGCATGCCCAAACCATGTGCCACCTGGGCAAATAAACTTGCTGCAACCTATCCTGGCAGTCTCTCTCCATCTGAACAAGCTGCCCTTGAAGAACATCTCAAGCATTGTACAGCATGTGCAGCCACCCGCAATGAATACTACCAGATGGACGCGCTTATTCGCGCCTTTCCTTCTGACGAGTCCCTGGCTCACCTTTCTCCTCCTCCATTGAGCATCTGGGAGCCAGGAAACTACGACGTTCACTCGCCAGCGCCCGCGTTAGATAAGCTATACAAGGAATCGGCATCTAGATATACCTGGATGCCAGGAAACAAATTGATTCCCCATTTGCGATGGGCGACTGTCTTTATCACCCTCGTAGTTCTTATCTTTTTAGTCACGCTGATCTGGGGTATTTATCATTTAATGCTGTAGCCATTCCCCTTGAAGACAGGCCATAACTTCCTATGCATTATAAAGGTGTATTTAATGACTCCAAGAAAGATATCTCATTCGGAATATGAGTTACACCATCATCGTTTGCTTCTTAGACGCCAGACCGAGCGCAGGGATGGGATCATCCTCATTGTAACGGGCATCGTCTACTTTCTCTTGACGCTTATCTGCTCGCTTCCACTCTTCTTTCTTCACACTCTAGAATTCGCGTTCACAATAGTGTGTATCGCTGGCATCGCTATTGCTACGTATTTTGTGTTGAGCGGAATATTCTCTCTTCGTTCCGGTCGGCGGCCTGTCACAAGCAAAGATGTGTATCAATGGCGGCATAAAGCGCGTCTTGCTTTGTTCCGGCAGGCTCGGGGAGAGTTACCTCCTGGTTACACCCTCAAGGGGAGGATGAGAACGCTGGTCATTGGGAGCAGCATCACTATCATAGGCTCACTGGTCATGTGGTTTATACTGAGCGGCATCCCTGAACTTCTCCTGGCGCGTACTTACCTGGTCGTGGCGGCACTCCTGGTGGAACTGCTGTTGATTCTGGACACACTCTACCTTAGAGCGAGGGAAGCCAGAAACCTTCCCGCTCAAAGCGCTCAAGACCTCTCTCTCCTTTTAGCTACGGGTGAACTGACAACCGGAGAGATACCGGAGGAGCAACTCCCTGGAGAAGACGATACGAGGGTCTAATCGGTTTTCTCCTGGGAAATCAGCTGGCAATGCCGGGATTATCCATTGCAGACCTGCTCTGCCTCACTACCGGCTCATCCTCCACCGTGGGTAGAACAGCGAGGTAAGTTCTGAAGAGCGGGCAATTGGGATGAATGTTGTGGAACCGGCTGGATGAGATGGTTCTGACACACAAGAGCAAAAGGGAAGTTGGCCTCGGGTTATACAATGTTAGGAAGCGTCGAGAAAAAGCATCCGATAAGTCTGAGGAATGTACAATACGGGGCTGAGAGGACTCGAACCTCCGGCCTAGCATTTAGGAAACGCTTGCTCTATCCACTGAGCTACAGCCCCTTCAAACAAATATTACCACAAGAGGTCAACACGCGTTCAAGAAGATACGATATTTCCCAACCAGGTTATTCGTATCAAGTTTTTACCAGCCTCACTATTTTTCTGGCCTGGTATCTGTTCGTTAAACTGTATACTCAACAAATGTAAAAGTGAGGAAACTGTGAGCAAACGCTTGAGAGCTATTTGCCCACAATTGAACGTCTAAAGAAAGGGAGGGAGATTATTGACCAGCTACAATGAGAGGAACCCACACCCATGCAACCCACAACCGACATTGTCATCATCGGCGGCGGCGTGATCGGCTGCGCCATCGCCTACCACCTGCGCAAAGCAGGCGTGGACGTCACCGTCGTAGACCAGGGCGAAATTGGCGGGGAGGCATCGAGCGCGGCGGCTGGCCTGCTCGCACCTCTGGGGTCGCTGTCCGGCCCAGGACCGCTCGCGGATTTAATGCTCGCCAGTTTCGCGCTTTTCCCCACACTCGTGCCGGAGCTTGAGGACGCTAGCGGCATACCTATGGAATACGAACAGACGGGGGCGTTACGCGTAGTGCGCAACCCGGCGAACATCCCCAACCTGCGCAAGCGCATGAAGGCGTGGCAGCCGCTGGGCCTGCACATGTACTGGCTGACAGGCGAAGAAGCGCGCCAGCGAGAACCGGCGCTCTCACCCGATGTACGAGCGGGCCTCTACGCCCCCGAGGAAGCGCAGATCAAGGCGCCGCAGGTCGTCAAAGCCTTCGCGCAGGCTGCTGCCAACCTCGGTGCGACACTGCGCAGCCACACACGCGTTACCGGCATACAGCACCAACAGAACAGAGTGACGGCTATCGCGACTGCGCAGGGTGAAACGCTCGCCTGCAATCACCTTGTCATTGCGGCAGGCGCGTGGGCGGCGCAGTGGAGCGAGTGGCTGCACATCAAGCTCCCTGTCGTTCCGCAGCGCGGGCAAATCCTGGCCTTGCGCCAACCTGCGGCACCTCTGCGTTCCATTATTTTCGGCGAGGCCATTTATCTCGCGCCCAAACAGGATGGAACGGTTATCGTAGGCGCGACCAGAGAAGAGGTGGGTTTTGAAAAGCACCTGACGGCTGGCGGCGTAGCATGGCTGTTGAATACGGCGGCCAGGCTCATCCCCTCGTTAGAGCAGAGCGACATTGAAAGTATGTGGGTGGGGCTGCGCCCGAAGACACCGGATAACCAGCCCATCCTGGGAACTGCGCCTGGTTGGGAGAACGTGGCCCTGGCAACGGGTCACGGCAGTGTCGGCATTCTGCTCAGCGCGATCACGGGCAAAACACTTGCCGAATTGATCGTCACGGGAACCGCGCCGGAGCTTATCCGCCCTTTCGCCGTAGACCGCCCGGCAGGCTCAATCGCTGCAGACGCGCACAGCGAGTGGTAACGAACCACAAATCAACCAGGGCGGGGGCAAGCCCGGCCCAATAAGCGTCAAGTTAAGAGCAGAAAGGAAGAGTTTAGACAAGGAGATGCCCATGTGAGATGATAGGAATATTCTTAAACGCGTCATCTCAAGACAGGAGCATCAGCATGACCAGTATACCACAGCTAAGTAGGACGCTGAGGAAGTTGTTGTTTGTCGAAGCCAATCAGTTGGCAGCCCAAGCCGGAGTGATCCAACGGCAGCGGGTGTTCTCGGGAGCCAGTCTGTTGCAGCTGTTGGTGTTTGGCTGGCTCAAGCACCCGCAAGCCGGACCCAGTCAACTGGCACGCTTTGCCGGCTCATTGGGTCTGAAGCTGAGTAAACAAGCGGTGGAAGAGCGTTTCACCAGGCTGACCGCCGACTGGCTCTTGGCGGTGCTACAGCGCGGAGTGCAGTTGCTGGTGTGTGCGGAGGCGGTGTCCATTCCGTTGCTGCAACGTTTTACGGCAGTGCTGGTGGAAGATGGTAGCACGATCAGCCTACCGGCGAGCCTCAAGCAGGTGTGGCGTGGCTGTGGGGGGAGTGCCTCAGCAGCGGCGCTCAAACTGACGGTGCGCCTGGATTTGCTGCGAGGCAGCTTGAGTGGCCCGTACGTGCAAGAAGGGCGGCGCCACGAAACGCAGAGTCCCTTGCGCGAGCAGCACATGCCAGCCGGGAGCCTGTGGATCGGCGATCTGGGCTACTTTGCCCTGACCTGGCTGACGCAGTTAGTCAAGCAGAGCGTGTACTTCCTAATGGGCTACAAAGAGCCAGTGGTGATGTGGAATGCCGCTGGCGAGCAGGTGGAGGTGCTAGACCTCTTACCCACCGATGGCTCAGAGATGGTGGACATCCCGGTGACCTTAGGTGCGCGTAAGCAGCTGCAGGCGCGCCTGATCGCCAAGCAGATGTCGGAGGCGGTGGTCAAGCGGCGGCGCGAGCAGCTCAAAGCGCAGGCGCATAAGCAGTGCAAGCCCATCAATCCGCGACAGTGGGAACTGGTGCAGTGGGCGATCGTGCTGACCAATGTGCCCGCCAGCATGCTCGCCGCATCCGAGGCCATGGCCTTGCTGCGGGCACGTTGGCAAATTGAACTGCTGTGGAAGTTATGGAAAGACCAGGGCCAGCTCGATGAGTGGCAGACGCAGAACCCACAGCGCATCTTGTGTGAGCTGTATGCCAAACTGCTGGGCATGCTGGTGCAACATTGGCTGCTCTTGCTCTGTTGTTGGGACGACCCCCACCGCTCACTGGTAGGAGCCGTGCAGGTCATCCGCGATCAGGTGCCGACCCTAGTGCATGGCTTGACTGGGCATCTGCCTTTGGGCCAGGCTCTGCACTTGATCAGCGACGCTCTTAAGGGAGGCTGTTCTATTCCCAAGCGCCAGACGCGCTTGAGTACCTCCCATCGGCTGCTGGAGCCGCTTGGCCCCGGCTTACCTTGACGCCTATTGGGCTGGGCTTGCCCCTGCCCTGGTCCGCTGCTCTATCCGCCTATGTTGCGCATCATATAGGATAAGGTCAACCTCTATGCTTGCCCTGATTTCAATGCGTTGATGTCCATTTTTCTGGATTATTGCGGATATACTGGCGTCTTGCCTCCAATGATGCAGCATCGATTATGGCACGATCATCATAATTGCGATGCCAGAT
>VBFM01000487.1:2696-4114 GCA_005882595.1 Chloroflexota bacterium | reverse complement strand
TCCAGGGTTCGTTTATTGAAATCAGTACCCAGCATTTAATGACCTCTCCACCTCATCCGCGCAGTCGCATGCCAACTATTCCGGTTCTGGTGGAAAAAGTGGTGCTGACCGCCCTCTCGAAAGAGCCGGAGAGCCGTTTCGGAAACATTGCGGCCTTCGCTAACGCAATGGAAAATGCCTATCTCGCGACCCAGCATCCCGCGCCCACACCTATGTCAAGACCGTCGCCAGCAAGGCCGGCGGGCCAGCCGATACGTACGGCGGGACCTGAACCTACAGGATGGTCGCCAACTTCACAGCTGCCACCATCACCATCACCTGTGCCGCCGCCAATCTATTCAACTGAGGCATTCACTACAACAACTCCTGAACCGATAAGACGGTCGCCAACTCCACCGCCACCATCATCCAATACGCCGCCAGTCTATTCGTCTGAGGCATTCACTAAAACCCCGCCGTCATCATACATCCCTGCTACCACCTATTCTTCTGCTTCACCAGTATCACCAGCGCAAGGTCAACCCGCATCAAAACAAAGCAAAGCTCAGCTGTCGTTGTTCGCGGTTGCCCGTGCCTACCTGGAGCCTGATGATCGAGCTTTTGTTGGCAAGACATACTCTATCATAGCCGGGATATCTCCACACCAATTGGAAGAGGGCTACAGAGCAGCACCGTTCAGTATACCTGTGCCTCGCAGGGAGTCTATATCCTTTGACATCTTGTTGCACGCGAGTGAAAATATTAAGCTGAAGAGATGGCGACGGCATATCAAATACCGGCCCAATAATCAGTCACCACGACTCATCCGTTTCACTTTTCAAATTCAAGCTCCTGGTCGTAGTTCTCTTGTACTGGATTTCTATCACGAGCGGCGCTGGCTCAGAACGATTCGCCTTGAGTTTGAATCAGAGGTGCAATCTCAGCATGCTCCGGCTTTACGTGGAGGGATATAGCATGTTACTGAAACAGGTACCAACCCTGCCATTTAACGATAACTTTGCGGTGCAGGTGCAGATTCGTATTTTTTCAAGTGGCAATGATTATATAGCTGATATGAGTACCAATCTCGATAAGTGGTATCGTTTCCACATCGGCCTGAAGCAAAATGACCTGGAAGAACTGAACGCGGAGCTGCAACTGGCGATTGAGAAGGTTTCCGGTAATATCGAAGTGGATGGTACGTGTGGTGAGACACTATCCCTACTTGCTCAAAAAGGGAACTATGCATTTAAAAGAATTTTTGCCGAGGGAGCGCCTAGAGATATCATCCGTAAAGCCCTTAAAACGGGTGTGACTATTCAGTTCTCTTCAGAAGATTTTTTTATTCCCTGGGAATTACTCTACGATGGTCCTATCGGCGAGCAGGTAGAGGTCTCGCGTTTCTGGGGTATGCAGCATGTGATCTCACGTGCCTTAAT
>VBFM01000487.1:0-2691 GCA_005882595.1 Chloroflexota bacterium | reverse complement strand
ACCTCCTGTCCCCAGGTTGGGTTGATTGCTTATCAAGAATTGGAACATGTTCTAAAGGAAGAGATATCCGCGCTTCAAGAACTACATCGACAGAACAGAATTATGCTTTTGCCTTTACGCCGGTTGAATGCGAAACAACGGGATGTAGAGCTGACATACCTGGATGGTTTCTTGCGGAATGAGCAATTACAAATTGTCCATCTGGCCTGTCATGCTCAGGAAAAGAAGCCCATGAGTCAATCATATTTGCTTATTTCGGATGATTTCTCTATTACTATAGAGGATTTTTTTGTGAGGGAGTTCGCGATTAAGCATAACCCATTTGTTATTCTCAATGCCTGCCTGACCGGTACTATCAGCCCACTGTACACATCAAATTGGGCGGCTTTATTTTGGGGTCGTGGAGCAAGAGGAGTATTAGCGACAGAGTTTCACGTGCCCGATTCGTTCGCGGCGGCATTCACCGGGGTACTCTACCAGCACTTTTTGTCGGGTAAACCTATTGGTGAAGCTTTGATTGAAACACGCCGTCACTTTTGGACAGGTAAGGCAAACCCACTTGGCCTGGCTTACGCGCTCTATTCATCACCATCCATCCGCATAGCAAAATAGCAGGAAACTATGGACGAACAACAAATGGATAAGGATACTATAATTGGGCTAGCTCATGTAGAAGGAAAAGGCGCTCATTGACCCGGTTTATTGTATATACCGAAAGGGGACTACTGTGGCTGACCGCGTGGGTCAACAAATCGGTAATTATCGCCTCATCCGTCAACTAGGCCAGGGCGGCTTTAGCAGCGTTTACCTGGGCGAGGATACCCGCTCTCGAAAGCAAGTTGCTATCAGGCTGCCAGGGCGAGGGGAGGATGCAGAAATTTTTCTTGATGAAGTGCGGGCCCAGGCGCTTTTGACGCATCCCAATATTGTGCAAATTCTGGAGATTGGCCTGGAGGGAGATACAGCTTTTATTGTTGAGGAGTTTGCTCCCAATGGCACCTTGCGCCAGCGCCATCCTAAAGGTACACTATTGCCATTGGATACCATTATTCCTTATGTCAGGCAGGTCGCCAGTGCATTGGATTATGCCCATGCCCAGAAGATTATTCACCGTGATGTCAAGCCAGAGAATATGTTGATAGGGCCGAACAACGAAATCCTATTAAGTGATTTTGGTATTGCAGTGTCGGCTCCCAGCATAAGGTCTCCAACTATAACAGGCCCGGTGGCTGGTAGTGCTGCATACATGGCACCCGAACAAATCCATGGAAAACCTCGTCCGGCGAGCGATCAATACTCGTTGGGGATAGTTGTTTATGAATGGTTGAGTGGCAAACCTCCCTTTCAAGGCTCTTTTATGGATATGGCTTACCAGCATATCTCTACTCCTCCTCCATTCTTGCGTGAAAAGGTTCCTGGCATTCCGCCAGCGGTTGAGCAGGTAGTAATGATTGCCCTTGCCAAAGACCCGGTGCAGCGTTTCGACAGCGTAGAAACTTTTGCCAATGCGCTGCGAGAGGCTCATTTAGCTTCCTCGGCGGTGCTACCGGCAACGCTGCCGATTAAGGAAGCGATACTTTCAGGCTCATTTGGGCGCAAGACGTTGGGAGCAAAAGCCCTGACTATCGGACGAGTCGAGGGGAATGGGCTTGTTATAAGAGATCGGGAAGTTTCGCGGCGCCAGGCCGAGATCCGGCCGGCGGGGCAGGGTTATAGCATCATTGACTTTGACAGCATGAATGGCACGTATGTCAATGAACAACGGATACCTTCTCAAACCCCGTACTTGCTGAAGACGGGTGATACTATACGTATGGGCAAGAGCAAGATGACCTATGAAGGAGCTGAAGTCCCTGCCTCGACGGAGAGGAACAAAATCGAGAACTCCGCCCATCTCATCCTGCGTGCGGGTACGGGAGAAGTTTTGCAGGACTATACCCTGGATAAATTAGAGATGAACATTGGTCGTGCGCCAAACAGTGATATTCTGCTCTCAAAAGACAAGCTGACGTCGCGCCATCATGCTACTGTTCTTTACGAGGACGATCGGTATTCCATCCGTGACGAGCGCAGCGCCAATGGCACCTTTGTCAACTCGCAACAACTGGATGAGCGCTCTACTCGTGCTCTTCACGATGGAGATCATATCGGTATCGGAGAGCATGAACTGATCTTCCAGGAGCCTGCATCTTCATCGGTAGATATCGAAAGCATGCCCACCATGACGGTGAGTGCCTCAAACGCTGCCGCGATGCCTTACCGCACACGCGCTGACGAAACGGCGGCCCCTAATGAAGAATACGGTACGCGATCTGTGGAAGGGAGCGATGTCCAGGCCCAGCAAGAGCGCGCGAGTGCGTGGTCTTCTCCCGCCAGTCTCCCTGGCTCACTGAGACCGCAGGTAGAAAAGACCGAATTATCCTTGTTCGCGATCACGAATGTGGTGCTAGACGAAGGGGACATAGCGTTCGTTGGCAAAATGTATACGCTCCAGGCAGGCATCGCACGGAACAAGCCGGACGATTTTTGGGGTGAGCCATTCGAACTGGCTGTAGAGAACGTGACTGAGCCAATCACCTTTGATATTCTGCTGCACGAGAGTGAAAATATCGAACTAATTACAAGCTGGCACAGGAGGCTGCTCTACCGGCCAGACGATGTAGAGCCGCAACTTGCTACATTCAGGTTTCA
>VBFM01000431.1:31135-40189 GCA_005882595.1 Chloroflexota bacterium | reverse complement strand
GCGCCCTGCGCGACAAGAATGGACGTTTCCTGGTCGGTGTTTCTGACATAGTATCTCCTGGTTTGACTTGTGACCAGAACATATTATACTACTTCCGGGGCAATCGCGAGAGCACATATAATGGCAGGACGCCAGGACGGGACAGGCCCGCCCTGGTCACAATATTTTATGGTTGCGGCAAAAAGTTCTGTGAGCCGAAGTCTGCACCTAACACGTCTTTGGAGGATGCGCCCATCCAGCGATCGAGGACAGTGGCGTAGATGGAGCGGAAATCGATGGTGTATTTAAGGTTGCCGCGAAGATGCCCTTGTTGATGGGACTGCCCAGGACGAATAAGGGGGCGGCGGTGCCGTGATCGGTTCCCAGGCTGCCGTTCTCTTCGACGCGGCGTCCGAACTCCGACCACGTCATGATGACCACATTATCGGCTTTGCCGTGCGCGGCAAGGTCGTTGTAAAAGGCCGAGACGCCGTTGGCCAGGGTCGTCATCAAATTGTCATGGGTTGCCTGCTGACCGGCGTGTGTGTCAAAGCCGCCGAGCGTGACGTAGCCTACACGCAAACCTAAACCCTGCACGATAGCTTCCGCCAGGATTTTGAGGCCGTCAGCAAATGGGCCCTTGGGATATGTGACGGCAGGGTGATAGGTGGTATCTGCCTGGTGCAACTGCCGCGAGCCATCCTGGGCGCTGAGCGCCGTGGTATCGAGCAAGGCGGCGTAGGGAGCCGTTTTGGGATAGGAGTTGTAGAGCTTCATCAAGGCCTGCAGGCGCGCGTTACCCCCGTCGCGGTCGCCTGGATCAGGAAAGACGCTGTAGCTCTTGACGCTGGAAAGCGTGGGTATCTGTGTCGTGATGGATTGCAGCGCCTGCGCGGTCTGCACACCGACATCGAGCGATTTGAACGGGTGTCCCTCCTGGTCAACGAGGCCGGCTACCAGTTTCCCCAGCCATCCTTCACTGCCATTGCCGCTGAGGTCCAGCGTTTGCCAGATGTCCATCGCCTGGAAGTGCGAGAGGCTCTGGTTGGGATAGCCAATGCCCTCGACGATCGCCAGGTGTCCATCGTCCCAGAGTTTCTTGAATGGTTGCAGGTTGGGATGAAAGCCCAGGCGCGTATCGAGTGGTATTACCTTTGTTTGTGGTATTCCTAGCGTGGGGCGCAATTTCATATATAACGGATCGGTGTAGGGAACGACGGTGTTCAGGCCATCGTTGCCGCCCGCCATTTGCACGACAATCAGCGTGCGGTCGCTGGCGGTCTGCGCCATACGCGAGCCATCGAGCGATTGCGACATAGCAGAGGCCACACCGCGACTGAAAATGCTGGGCATAACCATGCCTGCTGATACTACTAACATTCCATCTTTTATCATTGCTCTACGTGAGAGTTTCATTGATTATGCTCCTTCGGAATGGGCACGGTAAAGAAAGAAGATGAACCAATTCTCGTAGACCCCATTATTGTGTTCATTTCCATAATTACGCCCCTACATTTTAATTGAGTTGATATTCGGGTGATGCCATCATAAGGTAGAGTGTGCCGCGAACTCGGTTCAGCGGATAACTTTTGCCATTGGTCAAGGTGATCTGCTGCCCGCCTCTGCTGGTGTCGCGGGTGGTGAAGTAGTCGATCAACAGCGATCTGCGATCACTGGCGAGCGTGCCATCGAGCAGGAACGAGGCGAAGTAATCGATGAAACGGTCAGGCGAGTCGATCGCGTTGTTATTCACTATCGTTTGCAGATCAATGGGCGGCGTAGAGCCTTTACTCGCCAGTGTGCCGCGCACGAGCAGCAGGTCCAGGTAATTGAGGCGAGTCAACCAGGTGCCGCTATTGAGCCAGAGTGAGCTGACTTTATCGCCGGGCCAGCCGGCTACGTTTGGCGGATCGAATATGGTTTGTCCCATCAGGGTGGTGATAGCTGGCAAGCCCTGACCATCGCCTTTAACGCCAAAGGCGCGGTATGCGCCTACTGTAAACTCGACAGGCGATTTAACACGGCTGCGATAGGCCTGGGCCGAGGAAAACTGTGGCGAAAGCAGCAGGGTACGCATGACCGCGCCTATATTGTGTCCACTCTGCACGTAGGTATCTACGAGCGGCTTCAGATCATCCGTCGAGGGATTTTCATAGACGAAGAAGGTAAAGAGTTTGCGGGTGAGGAACCAGGGTGCCGCCGGGTGGTTGGTGAGAATGTTGATGACATCCTTATAATTCAGGTTGCCTGTATGTCCAAGGTATGTTTTGGTCAGGTTGTTGTGATCTTTTGGATTGTAGTATGAACTCAAGCCACGTAAATGCCAGCCGGTGAGGGCGGCGGCGCCTTCATAGACATCTTGCTGCGTATAGTGGCTGAGACCGAGCGTAAACAGCTCCATCAGTTCGCGGGCATAGTTTTCGTTGGGCATAGTTTTCCGGCTCTTGGTCAGATCGAGGTAGAAGAGCATAGCCGGATCAGAGGTGATACCGAGCAGGATATTATCGTAGGTATCGAGGGCATGGTCGCGCAAGAAGTTGTTCTGGTTAATCATGCGCATATAGCCATTTTTGCCGCCGACCTTGCGGAAACTGCTGGTAAGCACACCATGCAAGAAGAGCGTCATTTTCTCCAGCAAAGGACGCTGCGTCCACGCCATACGTAAAAGCCACCAGCGCTGCTGATCGGTGGGCGCATTGAGATTGAGATTCAGGGTGCTCAGGCGATTTTGCATGTCGTCATCGGAGACTTGCTGGTAGTTGAGCAGTTGGTCTACCGCGCCGTTAAAGCTGAGGCCACGGTACCGGGCCAATTCATCGGGTGATACTCCAAAGCCCGCACGGCGCAGCAGGTGACCGATTTGCGCATCATTTGCCATCGAACCATGGTGAAACAGGTTGCTCAATCCGCCATGCTGAATCCATTGTTCCAGCGCAACACCGCCAATAGCCGCGGCAACACCTGCGCTGCCGAGAGCGGCAAGAGTTCCAATGGATTTCCCCATAAACCTGCGGCGGGATGGCACATGCGCGCTATTTGAATGAGCGGGAGATGGCGCAACAGCCGGGGATGCAAGGAGGCCAGGTGCCTGCAAGGGGGTGGTGGGAACGCCTGGTGCTGGTCCCTCACCGGGTATCGAATTTATATAATCTTGAGGTTCGGTTGGTTGTTCATACATAGGCGAATCCATGTCTATTGGCTCCAGCGCGCGATTAATTCAAACTATTCGTGACCTATCTTTATTCTATTTCGTCTTAGTGCTTTGGAACACCTCGCAGATGAGATTCTTGTTGATTGCTATTGTAGCAGACAAAAATCAAGAAACTCTCAAGAAGAACTATGCATTTTCTCAATGGACCGTAAGCAACAGGTGGGCGTCAAAATTGCCCGGGAAAGCTCCTGCTACCAGGGCAGGGGCAAGCCCAGCTCGTATGAGGTACGAGCTGGGCTTGCCCCTGCCCTGGTAAGTCTGTAAGGAACTAATGAAAACAACAATCGAACGTAATGACGATAGGCGTCTCAGGAACATTGTAGCATCTCAAGACGTTCCTGATGTGGAGGACGACCAGCGTCTCAGGCGCAAGATCAGTATTTTATGGCCCGTTGCCATGCTTTCCGCGATGGCAACAGCAATTTTACTCCTGGATGCGGTGCTGCCGTTGCGAGACTTCTGGTTTCACGAGGCGACGCTGACACAACTGGGAACCTGGCCCGTATGGCCTTCGCTGCTACTATTTCCAGGCTGGTCGATCATTGCGCCAGTTCCCTTTATGCACGTAACGGGCACGCCGGATGTTTTGCAAAGCTGGGCAAAGTTGCCTCTACTGCTCTATGCTTTCCTTATCGTTTTTGTGGTTTACCTGGTTGCAGTCCGTCGTTTACCTCAATACATCTCCTGGCGTTTCCTATGGTGTTCAACAGTAGCGCTCGGCATCCTGTACATGCTGATTCCGGCTGTGACATCACCTGACCTGTACTCCTACATCGCGTATGCCCGTATTGGTGTACTATATCACCTGAATCCCCTCACGACGATCCCTACCGCCATACACAGCGATGTCATATACAAGTACGTTCTCTGGGTAGATCAACCCTCGGCCTATGGCCCTACCTGGGCCATTATTGCCAGTTTTTTGCAATGGGTGATTTCGCTCTTTGGGAATACCTACATTCTGCCGATGGTCATTGCGTTGCGCGTGCTGGGTTTTGCCATGCACCTTCTATCTACCTGGCTGGTATGGTCAATAACTGGTAAGATGCAGCACCTGGGCGGGCATGATTCCGCATCTGCATACCGCAAACGCCTGGAGGCAACGTTGGCATTTGCCTGGAATCCTCTGTTATTATTTGAAGCCAGTGTGAATGCGCATAATGATGCGGTCTTATTAGTCTTTGTCCTGCTGGTAATCTGGGTGCTGGTATGCGAGAAGACCGGGCAGACTCTGGTAGCTCTGCCCGTGAAAAAGCTAATCGAGCGTATTCCAGCGGATCTGCATACACCGGCAGCTGCGGCTGTTCTACTCGCGCTGGCGACCTGCGTGAAGATCAATGCCGTGCTGCTGTTTCCTGGGCTGGCGCTCTATATATGGATGCAGAGTTCAACGGGCAGGCACATCAAACGAGCGCTGACAACGGTGGCTACCTACGCCGGAGTAATTGTCCTATGCTACCTTCCTTTCTGGCAGGACGGAGCTATTTTCAATGTATTTCAAGTGAATCCGGCGACGTACCGAACCATCAATACACCTGCCGATTTTCTGGCGCATTTCTACAATAGTATGGCAGCTCTATTCGGATTTGTACTCGGCGCACCCCTCGGCTCACCCGCGGAGCGTTTCATGCATACCTTTAGCATGGGTATATTCGTGCTGCTCTATCTTGTTATACTGTGGCGCGCACTACGCGCTCCCAATCACATAGGTACATTGCACCAGCTCATTCGTTGGATGGCACTGACCTGGCTGCTGTATTGCGCTATTGGCTCCCCCTGGTTCTGGTCCTGGTATATTGTCGTGTTTTTTGGCCTATTCGCGCTCCTCGAAGCTTCCGATAAAGATACTGAGGAGATGGTGCCTGTTGACAATCCAGGTACCGCGTCCAACCCCTGGCAGTTCTGGCCACTGCGCGCTCCCTGGATGGCACGGCTGCTGGTCTTTAGCATGCTCAGTCTCTATTGCTTTATGACCTGGGGACCGCTTCATACCTTTGTACCAGGCTTTCCGGGATTTCAGTGGTCATTCCTGGGTGGGCTATGGGCATGGTTGATCCCTCTGGCAGGAGCAGCCCTGCTGAGAAGGTTAAGATTTCTTACAAAAGTTAAGTTTTCTTAACCAATCTATAGCGCAATGGTACCATTTTCCACCAAGAGCTACTCCCATCAAAAAAGTCGATGCTATATTCAGCATAGGATGCATCTTCATCTATGAAGATGTGCCAATGATAGTCATTGTGTACGGGGGAGTTACATGACTACCGCTCATCACGCTTTAGTACTACCATGCATCCTGCCTGAGTGCGCAGCACTAGCATGCCGTGCGTTGGCAGGATGGCTTTCAAGGAAACTACCATGCATCCTACCCAGGATGAAGGTTCCAGGTACTACACTTCCACATGGCGTTGACAAAATGGGCAGTAAAGGAGTTTCTAGGGTATGGCAAAGATACCAGGAAAACTGGGGAAACTTGGCAGCATCAAAGGCATTGTGACACTGGGTATTGTCATCATTCTTCTGGGTCTGACTACGTGGAGGTTAGCAAGCGGCGTTTTTGGCGGCGTGCCATCACAACACAATAAGGGATCGGTACAACCCGCTGTCTCGCCGCTCTTGTTTGGCACGAATATGGGATTATTCGACAGTAACGACCAGGTATTAACATCCTCTACAACGCGCAGCCTGCTCCAACAAATGCATGTGCGCATCATACGTATGCCCGTGCGTTCAAGTTTGTCCGAGGCGACGGAAATCCAGGCGGCCCAGGTCATCAAATCGCTTGGCGCGGTGCCACTGGTCGTTTTGCGCGGGGCGGTAGACTCAAATGTGTTGGCCGATGATTCGCTGGTCATCAACGATATGAACCGTATTTTCGGGAACGGTGTGGTCTACTATGAATACGGTAATGAAGAGGACCTACTGGGAGTTGATGTAAACGGCTACACGGCTTCGTGGAATGCAGTGGTACCACAACTGAAACGCCTCGCGCCGCAGGGTCAATTTGTTGGCCCGGTCAATTTTCAGTATGATCGTACCTATCTCACCACCTTTTTACAGAACGCCAACCCGCGTCCGAACCAGGTAAGCTGGCACGAGTACACCTGTGATGATTCATGGGCGAGCAGCATCTGTATCTCGCACATTGCGAACTGGACCAACCATATCAGCGATGCGCGCTCAGCGATGCAGTCCACAATCGGCACCGCGCTGCCCATTATGATTACCGAGTGGAACTACGCCCCCAATGCTGTGCCCAATGACGGCAAGAACAATGACAGCGCGTTCATGTCAACCTGGACGGCGAACGCGCTGCAAACGCTGGCAGCGAACGGCATCTTCGCTTCGATGCAATACTCGGTTACGAATACCGCCATTCCAATGATCTCATCCAGCAGCTCTGCCACGGCGCAGGGAACAGCCTTCCTCGGCCAGTATCAATCCATGATCGTCGGAGGACAACCACCCACGCCGGTCCCAACGACGGCGCCGGGACAACCGCAACCCACATATCCTACCGGCAATGGCAACGGTAATGGTAACCCCAATCCCACCCCGACGGTTTCTCCCAACCAGTATTCGTCTTTCACCTTTGAAGACGGCAGCATTGATGGATGGAGCGGACGCGGTGAGGTTTCAAATGTGCAAAACAGTGCGACGGTTGGCATGGGGGATAAGCATTCCTTGCAGGTGACCCTGACTAATATGGGCGATGGAGATTTTCCTTTCGTGTCGGTGGGGCATTCAAATCTCTCAACATACCCGCAGGCAGGACAAACTGTGACGATGTACATCTACCTGCCTGCGAATTCACCCCATATCGAAGCGAAAGTATTCGTGATGGATAGCCAGTATCACTGGTTTGACCCAGACGCGATGATCACCTTTCAATCCGGAACCTGGAATCGCCTGACGTTCACCCTTCCCGCTGGAGTGACCGGTCAATTGCGCCAGCTGGGTGTGCAGTTTAATACAAACAGCGCAACCCCCGTTAGTGGGAACGTGTATATTGACGCGGTGGGATGGAAGTGACACTCTCACCCCCTGACAGGGATGCGTATCTGAGCAACTCCAGCCGTGTGGCCTCTTTCCGAAGAAACCTTCTCCTAGAGAAGTGGTTGATCGGCTGGCGTGCTCAGACAAAGCGTGCTCATCTCCTCCTGGGAGAGGACTTTGCCTTCTGCCCACCATGTTGCCCATGTTGTATCGTCGATCTGTGACTTAATGCTGCCAAGGTAAGCATCATACAGTGGGCGGTATGCTGCTGGCAGCGCAGTATTCAGGCTCTCAAAGAGCGCTTCTGCGCCACTGCACACGCGTGCTGCATAGAATGGCCCTCGGATTGTTCCTAACAAGCAGCCAAACGTGATTAAATCGATGGCAAGCATATAGCGATTGCCTGTTTGTTGCGCCAGGAGTAACCCCTCGCGCAGGTAGGCGATGCTCTGTATCAGATCGCCCTGGGTAAGAGCCAGCACGCCCAGGTAGACAAGCGTGACATTGAGCGAGCCCGGTTCACTATACTCGCGCTGAAGCGTCACCGCTTTGCTCAGCCATGTTCGCGCCTGCGGAAAGTCGCCCTGGAGTGTCGCCATCGCCCCTAACCTGCTCAATGTAAAGGCATAGCCGCGCCAATCTTCTTGCTCATAGAGGAGGTGCAAGCTCTCTTCAAGGTACCTGGTTGCCAGCATATATTCGCCTTGCATATGCCATGTATCGCCAATTTGAAAATTGGCCTGGGTTTTCCCAACAACGTCTTCAACGGCTTCATAGAGCGTCAGAGCTTCCTGGGCCAGTTCTCGTGAACGTTCGCAAGCGATCTCCCACAGAGCGAGGCGCGATGCCGCCATCAGCAATTTGGCGCGGACCGGGAGTCTCGTCTCTTGTGCCATCTTGAGCGCTGCATCGATCCAGTGGTGGGCCTCCTGAAATTGGGTGCGTGCTTCCCAAAACAATCCGAGAGCCCCGCACATCCGCTGGACTATGTCGGCTTCATCGTGTTCAATAGTCCACGCTAAGGCCGTTCGCAAATTGGCCACAGCCTGCTCGCGGCCCGGTAGGCTTGGTTCGGTGCGTTCCGCGACCGCCAGGTAATAAGTAGCATGCTGTCGCTGCACGTCTTCATGCTCTCCATATGCCTCCAACTGTCCCAGCGCATATTCGCGAATCGTCTCTAAGAAATGAAAGCGCAGCTCTGGATGCGCCTCCAGGGGACCTTCTTCTAGCGGCATCCGCTTCACCAGGCTGTGATCGATCAAGGTTTCCATCTGCTCAAGCACATCATCTAGTGTCGCCGCCTGGTTTTCTGCGGTGCCGATAGCCAGCGCCGCGTGCAGTGTCCAGCCAGCGAGAAATACGCTGAGGTGACGAAAGAGGTATTGTTGTTGTGGATTAAGCAGCTCATAGCTCCAATCCAGCGTATCGTGTAAGGTCTGGTGGCGCGGGAGAACGTTGCGCGCTGTGGAGCGCAGGAATGCAAGGTGCTGCCCTGTCCCATCTGCAAGTCGCTGCAGGATCATGGGCAAAGGAAGCACTTTGGTACGCACAGCTGCCAGTTCAATTGCCAGGGGTAGTCCATCCAGGCGAGTGCAAATTTGCGCGATGGTTGCCGCATTGCGTGCAGTGATTTGAAAAGCAGGATTGATTGCCTGAGCGCGTTCGAGGAAGAGACGGATAGCCGGAAACCGCAAGATGCTGTCCAGGTCGGACACGTGATCGGGCGTACAGACTTCGAGCGGAGGGACATCGAATTCATGCTCCCCATACAGGTGCAGAACAGTTCGACTTGTCACCATAACCCTCAGCCCCTCGGCGATACTCAAGAGATCGCTGATGAAAGCCGCGATCTCCGGGATTTGCTCTACATT
>VBFM01000431.1:24136-31053 GCA_005882595.1 Chloroflexota bacterium | reverse complement strand
GCAGCATCGCGAATCGTTGCCAGGGACACAAAACATACGCCGTCGGCAAGATCGTGCCGGGCTGCGCGTGCCACTTCCAGCGCCAGGCGCGTTTTGCCTACTCCGCCTGTCCCTAGCAGCGTCAGGAGGCGCACAGATGGTTGCCGCAGTCGATCTAGCAGCGCTTGCACGAGCCATTCACGCCCAATAAGTGAGGTAGACGGCGCAGGCAATGGAGAGAAGGTCCACGGCAGAGGAGCCGGGGAAGCCGCACTGCCTATACTGATATGAGACGCTGCATAGAGCCGGTTCAGTGGAGCTGCCTTCCACTCCTGGTCGGAGAAGCCCTCTGCCCTCAAACCCATCAATGAGAGCAGTTCCATAGCCTCATCCTGCGTGGTAATAGCATCCCAGCTCACCAGCGCTTTGATGATCTGCTTAACCTCAGCATGGGTTAGAAAAGTCTGCTTCACGCCATGCAGTTTGCGGCTCAGCACCTGTGCATGGATTCCCAGGACATCGGCCAGTTCCTTTTGAAGTCGCCCTGTTCTGCGGCGAGCGGCGGCCACTTTCTCACGAAAGTGATTGAGATTGGTGGGGGAATTTGCATCGGTGTCAGTAGTCATACATCTATACTCCTCTCCATCGTCATAGCGGGTGTACAAGTTCCCCGTAATCACCTCCGTAATTGCTCCAAAGGCGAACCCATTGATAGCCAACCTGTCAGTCAATCAAGCGCACTGCGTGCAGGTTCCTTATCCAGCTTGCCAACGAGACTGATGGTGAACCTATTGATAGCCAGCCCTGCAACGCACTGCGTGCTACGGCTTCGCCGTCAGCAGGGCTGCAAGGAACAAGTCTCTAGCCTACGGCTCAGGCAAGCTGCAAGGAAGACTGCTTCGCAGTCAGACAGGCTGCAATGAACGTATCGAGATCAGCAAGCCGTTCACGGCAATCCTTGCCGAGAAAATGCTTGTTGCTCGCGTCGTGGCTCACTCCACGAACCTGACAGCGACGATGAGTTGTCGCACGGTTTTGTTCGCGGTAAGGAGACCCACGATGACCGCCTTGATTGAATTTGTTTGTTCTGTTTCTCAGGAAGAGGCGGCACAGACCACCATAGAAGCATTTTGCAAAAAGACAGGCGATTTGCTCATTGGTCGTCGCGTCAACGAGGAGACCCACGAGGTACTACTTATGGTGCAACCCCTGCATATGGTCAGCGCGCGCAAACATGCGAAAGCCCTCAGCCACATACTCCAACAGGGAATCATCGTGTCGTCTCAGCCTGTGACCTGTGATCTGGTGAAAATCTCCCTTGATACATCTGTGAATCTGAGAGATCAGATGCGTAATTTCCCCTTACGCCCTGGCGAGCGCTGGTTCTCAGCCATCAATGATCCCCACCAGGCCTACGTTTGCATGAGTAGACCCCTCATGCTACCAGAGCAAGCAGCATGGCTGGTTGGACACGAAGCAGCCTGGGAGTTCCTATGATGGGATGAGAACTGCGCAGGATCGTGAAAGCGAGGAAAAATACCGCCTCATTTTGGAGCCACCGGCCATATAGCACTTCCACTTAGGATACTTTAGGGTAAAAGAGGTGACAAACATGAATGCATTAGAGTATACTAACAGGGACTGATGGTTTTCATTCAGGGAAAAATGGTTATGGTGGAATATCCGAGGTATGAATGAAGTACATAGCACCGATCAGCATCCTGTTGGCACTAACGCTGAGCAGCCAGGTGATAGGTGATAATGCAAAAGTGCTCTTCCTACTGGTATTGACCGCTCTCGTCAGTATACTGGTCGCTGTTCGCTATTTGCTTTCTATACAGGGGAACGAACTCCTCCCCCAGGAACGACAACGGCTTCAAGAAGTTGAACAGCTCTACCAGCAATTGCAGAGGGCCAATCAACATCTGCGAGAGCTTGATGAGCTCAAAGACCAGTTTCTGATGTCGGCTTCACACGAACTGCGTACGCCACTCACTGCCGTGCAGGGCTACCTCGAATTGATGGCACAACTTCATGACCAGCTTCCACATCAGAAGCGCTAGGAATACCTACAACAGGCGCGGCGGAGCTGCGATATACTGGTGATGCTTCTCAGTAATGTCATGGATGCCAGTCGTTTGGAAGTTGATGCAGACATAGATCCCGCACAGATGGAAAGCGTCTCGATCCAGGAGATGATACAGAGTGTCCTTAACCTGCTTGAACCGCGTGTGACACAAGAACAGCGAGAGGTCGATCTCCACATTCCACCTGACCTTCATGTGCGAGCCGACCCGGGACGACTGCGCCAGGTGCTTCTCAATATCAGCATAAACGCCCTAAAATACTCGCCGCCGCCTACACCCATAGCATTTGCTGCGCAGATTACCACCGATTCCCATTCCACTGTCATCATCAGCGTGACTGACAGGGGCAAAGGCATTGCGCCGCAGGATCAGTCGCGCGTCTTCCAACGTTTTGTACGCCTGGAGCGGGACAGGAGTAGCTCTACACCGGGTTCTGGTTTGGGGCTATACATCTCGTACCGCCTCATCGAAGCCATGGGTGGAAAAATCTGGATCGAAAGCCAGGGTATTGCTGGAGAAGGCACTACTTTTCATATCCAGTTACCCATGAGTTCTTGCCTCACCCTGTAAATCCCACTACGTCAGTACCACCCCACGCCATATTATGGAAATTGAAGTACATCGGGCGTTCGGCGACAATGGTCCCACTGGCGGCCCAGACGGCCATCGATACCTCATAGGTCGCGGCAGGGTTGGCCTTGGCTATGGGGACGACGATGCTATTGATGTTGAGCGTGACACGTGTCTGTGGGCCTACAGTGACGACCTGTTGCGAGATGATGCTATTTTGCATGTAGAGAGTAACGGCGACATTTTCGCTGGTGGTAGTGGGATTCTGGAGGGTCAGGAATTCGGTGAATCCACTGGCCGTATACCCCTCGGCGAAACTGTAGATGGTTTTGGCGGGGCCATGCTCACCGATGTCATCGGTACCGCCAGGGATATTGCCATTAAAGCGGAAGTATTCCTGGCGCTGCACTACGATGGGTGCATCGGACGTTATCTCTGCTGATAACTCGGTCGTACTCTGTGGAAACGCGGCGGAGGCGGCGTTGACATCGAATATGTATTGCGATTGCGGCCCGACAGCCACAGTGGTGGGATTGACGGCTCCATTACTATATTCAAGTTTGACCGTCACGTTGGCGGTGACGGTGGGATCGAAGTTCGCCAGCACGAGGTATTCGTGGAAATTCGCGCCGGTATAGCCTTCGGCGAAGAGCCAGTCCGTACCGGGGGCCTGGGCGCCGACAACAGTTGCCGCACCGGTTACCGGGCCGGCGATATTCGAGCGCGCGGTTGTGAAGTACATGGGGCGTTCCACAACGACAGGCTGATCTGAGTGAACGTACATGGCGGCCTGCCGGTTAATGCCGATGGCCTGTGGATAGGTGGTGCCGCGTTGCCCCGGAGGTACAGAAAGCATTTTCGTACCGAGCTGCGACCCATTTGCGATATAAGTCACGCTGACATTGGCGGTCTTCCTACCTGGCGGGTTGAGAATGGTGACGAAGCTGGAATAGTTGCGCTCGGATTCTACATCGGCAAAATAGAAATCCTGGGCGAGTTTGGTGGAACCCAGCGCATCGGTGCCACTATTGATGCCGTGCCATGAGAAGTACATGGGACGTTCGGCGACGATGCCGACTCCGTTGGTCGAGGTGACGATCATTGAGAGAGAATGTCCTACCCCGTTATAGGGGAAGCGCAGGTCGCCGTTGACATTGACGGTATAACGGCTCTGCGGCTTGACATCATGCGTAATAGCAGGTCCGGTTGCGCCCTCGAAGAGATATTGCACCTGCACCTGCGCCGTTTGAACGGGGTTGGGGTTTTCCAGCGTGAGGAATTCCTGGAAGAAGCCACCCGCGCGCCCTTCAGCGAAGTACCACTTTGTGCTGGTGGGGACGTTGGCCTGCGGTAAGGCCTGGCCAAGCAAATTCAAGTTTTGCGAGAGATTGTAGGCGTCAAATGAGCCGAGGCCGGTTGCAAGATCATACGCGGTGGCATCGGGATAGGTACCACTATTGCCCACATAGTCATTATTGTTGATGCCGCCCGGCACGGGCTGAACATCATGAAAGGCCAGAGCATAAGAAGTGCCTGATGCGCCGTGCGCGATGTTATAGAGGCTGGGATTGAGAAAACCCACCATGAACCCATTGACCTTGAGAGAGTTCTCGTTCGCCAGGGCGATTAGTGCGGCCCAGACCGGCGCGGATGCGGATGTGCCGCCGATGACCATCCATCCGTGGTTGGCGCAGCCACCTGCTGTGCAGTAGACATCATAGCCTGTCTGAGGATCGGCATTGATAGAGACATCCGGCACTTCGCGAAAACCTGTTGAGTAGGCGTTCGCGACTCCTGGGGCCTGCTGCCACGTGGGCATACGCCATACCTGGCTGACGCCACCGCCACTCGCTCCATTGTTAATAGTACGGTCATTCCATACCTGCTCGGAGAGGTAGCTGTTATCGAAGTTGAGGTGGAGGGTTGTGCCGCCAACGCCGGTAACATAGGGCTGCGAGGCGGGATCATCAACGGCGGGCTGACTATTGGCTCCTGTCTGCGGGTTGTAACAGCCGTTCGCACCAAGATCGCCACTGGCAGCGAGGATAGTCTGACCCTGCGCGGCGGCTGTCTGGAAAAAGATATTTTCTTGCGAAATTTCATTGGCCAAACCCGCGTTCTGCTCACAGAAGACCCAGCTCGTGCTGACAACAGGTACAACATCGCTGACGATGCGTGCCCACGCATCGTTGTAGGATGGCAGAGCATTAGCGGCTTCATAGACGCGCAGCGAGGAGAGATGAGGAGCCAGCCCCAGCACCATCTCCATATCTAGTTCGACCTCCGCCGCGTTGATTCCTGCTGCCCCATTATAGCCGTCGATAGGGATGGATTTGATGACGGTATGATTGCCGCCGAAACAGGAGGTGTACGCAGCGATATCGTTGGGCGAAAATCCATCCAGTTCGAGCAGTCCCACGCTCTGACCGTCGCCCAGTACGCCTGCATTGTAGAGTTTTGTGAAATCGTAAGCGGTGGCGATTTGCGATGGAGTATAGGAGGTAGGCTGGTTTGTAGAGCCAGGCTGTGGACAGGCGACCGATGCTGAACTTTGACTTTTCAAGGTGACGTTGACACTGGAAGTGAGAGGATGGCGTTGATACTGTACGGTGTTATCCAGGCCGCTTACCGAGGCAATAAGTGGGGCAATATCGACGGGCAGTGAAGGATTGCTGTCATTGGCAAAAAATTCGTGCCCGGTGGTTGAGCGGTAATTGTTGATCTGCACCTGAAATGCCTGCTCAGCCTTGGCTACCGTGCCGACTGCATCTACCAGTAAATGATTGGGATAGGTGGCGGTGATGGTGAAACCTTGAGCGCGTAAATAATTGACGATCGCTGTTTCGCTCTGTGGCAATGGGCCAAACAAAGCCGCGAATGACGCAGGGTTGAGATAGTGACGATACAGCGGAGAGGTCGGTGATGATACCTGTTGCAGGTAGCTGGCCAGGTTGGATTGGTTGCGCAGATTCAAGCCAATGGCTAGAGAGATAGATTGATTCGCCGATGTAGCTGATACAATTTGACTTTTGCTGGTATACAACGAGGCTGCGTTTGCTAAGGCAATGCGCCTGGCAGGCGGTGTAGCATGGGTAAAGGGAGAGAGGTAAAGTACTAATAATGCTACAATGAGTATGATACTGACGATGGGTACAACTACAATTGGATATACTGTCCGCGATTTCATACAATGCCTCTTTCAACAGGAATTCCTAATAGAATCTCTACAAGATGTCCTAACTTACTTGAACGTCAGCATCAGAGCTTTCGGTGGTTTTGAGCGGGGGGGGAAATGAGAAAGAGTACTTTTGGTGGGGTGGATTATTAGAGCATGATTATGTCATCAAATTATGCACGACATCGAGTAAATCACGGACGTGAAAGGGTTTGAGAACAACGCCTTTGATATATGCTGTGGGCATATTCGATGCATCGTGGGCTGCTGTAATCACGACAATAGGAGGTATGGGACGAGTTTGTTCCCATTGTGCGACAAGCCGTTCCAGGAAAGTATTACCATCCATGCTAGGCATGGCAAGATCGAGGAGAATCACGGCGGGGAAGCGGCCCTCGCGGGCTGCATTATCGATCCAGGCCAATGCCTCCAGCCCATCAGATGCTTCTGCCGACTCGTAGCCATCCAGTTCCAATGCCCAGGAAACCATGTCGCGAATAGCCGGATTGTCGTCTATCACCAGTACAATGGGAAGACGGCGCGTTGATTGATGTCGAGGTGGATTCACTTCTCTACCCTCCAAAATTACCTCAGCTAAAATATAATGTGCCTCAACGTTTTATAACATCTTCCAGGGCGACCGCAAGGGTACGCCTCTACCCTATACGGGCAGAGCAAGCAGAAGACGCAGTCGTATAGGGTAGGTCGTACCCTTGCAGTCGCCCTGGCTCTATTGATGCATGGATTGCAAAAAACTGCTGATGGTAGCAAGAAATAGGTCTGGTTGTTCCAGGTTTGAAAGATGGCCTGCTTGTGGAATAACAACGAGCTGCGCCCCCGGTATGAGCGCGGCGTACTCCTGAGCTGCTGCAGGAGGAGTGAGCGCGTCCTGCTCGCCGACGATCACCAGTGTCGGGAAGGTGATGCCTGGAAGCAACTCGGTTGCATCTTGTCGCTGCGCCATACCGCGTGAGGCGGCGGCAATACCGCGGGGGGTTGCGGCTTCGATCATCTGGCGGATACGTATCTCTATCTCAGGGTGGTCCTGTCGCGTAGCATCTGAGATTAAACGAGGCACCTGGAGATCGGCGACCGCTCCCGTTCCC
>VBFM01000431.1:21689-24106 GCA_005882595.1 Chloroflexota bacterium | reverse complement strand
CCTGCGCTTCGGGCGTATCGGCTCCTGGTCGTGTATCCGCCAGGATGAGTCCCGCGATACGCTGTGAGTACTGCCGCAGGAAGGCGAAAGTCGCATACCCTCCCATTGAGAGACCGCACAGGATGGCTTTTTCGATGCCAAGTAGATCCATCAACGCGGCAACATCATCGGCGAATAAAGTCATGGGCGATATGTCATTCGGGATATCGCTTTCGCCAAATCCCCGCCAGTCGAGCGAGACGAGACGGTATGCCTGCTCCTGGAGGAGCGCGATCATTTCGCCTTCCCACATACTGCGGTTCAGTGGAAACGCGTGCAGAAAAATCACGGGTAATCCGATGCCGTGATCGCTATAGGCGATATTAGTTTTATTGATGAATGTTTTCATTCACGTAGCTTAGCTCCATCGGCCAAATTGAGATCATCACTGCAATGAGACTGCGTCTCTACACTTTGTGTCAGCAGTGATGGAAGGAGGTGTTCGTGCGCGTGATAGGAACTGCGTACGAATGGGCCAGATTCGACGTGCCGGAAGCCCATCTTCTTACCCTCGGCTTTGAGTGCGGCGAATTCTTCCAATGGAACATAACGCTGAATAGGAAGGTGCTGGAACGATGGGCGAAGGTATTGCCCGATGGTGAGTATATCGACCTCGTGCACGCGCATATCATGCATGACTTCGATAATCTCATCCCAGGTCTCGCCGAGCCCCAGCATGAAGCCGGACTTGGTTGGCGCGGTGGGATTCATTTCTTTGGCCCACTTGAGCACCTGGAGCGAACGCGTGTAGATGGCCTGCGGGCGCACGCGCTTGTACAACCTGGGAATGGTTTCGACGTTATGGTTGAAAACGTCGGGCCTGGCATCGATCACGGTCTTCAGCGCGTCATAGACACCCTTGAAATCGGGCGTCAGTACTTCGACTTTACAATCGGGGTTGAGACGGCGAATCCAACGGATAGTAGCGGCGAAAATGGCAGCGCCGCCATCTTTGAGTTCGTCACGGTTGACGGAGGTGACCACGGTATGGCGCAGGCCCATCTTTTGCACCGCTTCGGCGACACGTTTAGGTTCCTCCCAGTCAAGGCCAATTGGGCGACCGGTCTCTACAGCGCAAAAGCCGCAGCTGCGTGTGCAGACGCGCCCCAGGATCATGAATGTGGCGGTTTTGTTGCCCCAGCATTCGCCGATATTTGGGCAGCGCGCCTCTTCACATACGGTGTGCAGTTCTTTGCTGCGCATCAGTTGCTTCAGATTGTCGTAGTTCTCGCCCTTTGGAGCGCGCACCCTGAGCCATTCAGGTCGCCGCTCCGGTATGATGGTCGCCATAGTGTTTTCCTTCGTTTTATCCCCAGGGCGACCGCGAGGGTCGCCCGTACAATACGCGTTTTCCCCAGGGCGACCGCCAGGGTCGCCCATACAATACGCGCCAGATTATCTAATACACGTCGATTTCGCGTCCGTAGCTTTGCAATTTGGTGCGTACGGCCTGCAGGAAGCCGCCTGCGCCCGCGCCATCGAGGATGCGATGGTCGAACGAGAGGCACAGGTACATCATGTAACGTACGGCGATGGCATCGTCCTCGATGACGACCGGGCGTTTGACGACGGCATCCATGCTCAATATGCCAGCATGTGGCTGGTTGATAATCGGCACAGAGATAATTGTACCAAATGTGCCGGGATTATTCACCACAAAGGTACTGTTCTGCATGTCCTGCACGGTCAATTTGTTGGAACGTGCGCGCTGCGCAATGGCTGCGATTTGCTTCGCCAGGCCAGCGATGGTGTACTGGTCGGCGTCGTAGAGGGTGGGTACCACCAGCCCGGCATCGGTCGCGACCGCCATGCCCAGATTGATACGCTTCTTGATGATGATCTTGTTGTCTTCCGTCCAGCTTGAATTGATGGTCGGGACTTTGCGGATACCCTCGCAGACCGCCTTCATGACGAATGGCACGTAGCTGATGCTGTAGCCCTCACGCCGCTTGAAGTCCTCTTTGTTCTTCTCCAGCCACTTCGCGATGTTGGTCATATCGACTTCGACAACGGTGGTGGCATGCGGCGAGGTGCGCTTGCTGCGCACCATGTGTTCGGCAATGGCCAGGCGCATGCGGCTCGGTGTAACCAGTTCTTCGTCAGGGCCAATAACGGTAGGAGCCGGTTCGGCCTTTGGTGCAGAGGGCGCCGCTGGGGTATAGCCTGGTTGTGCAACGGGTGCAGGTGGGGTGTAGACCGGCTGTGTAGCGGGCGCTTGCGCAGCAGCAGCATAGGAAGGAACGGCAGGAGCGGCCTGTTGTTGCTCAATGTAGGCAAGAATATCTTCTTTGCGCACCCGTCCACCCGTGCCGGTTCCCGCGATGTCGTTGAGGTCAATGCCGTGTTCCCGCGCCAGCCGGCGCGCCAGCGGTGAGATA
>VBFM01000431.1:0-21654 GCA_005882595.1 Chloroflexota bacterium | reverse complement strand
TTATCCATGACGGCCACATTGGCGCGGGCCGGACTTTCAACAGGCGCGGCATCCGGGCCTGGCGCTGCCTCGACAGACTGAGAAGCTGCGACATCGGCGTTTTCTTCGATCAGGGCGATATCGACGCCAACCGCTACCGTCTGGTCCGGCTGCACCAGGATTTTGGCGAGGCGGCCAGCAACGGGCGAGGGCAGTTCTGCGTTGATCTTATCGGTAATGATTTCGGCCAGTGATTCGTCTTTCTCGACCCAGTCGCCCTCTTGCTTGAGCCAGCTTCCTACTGTCCCCTCCGCTACGGATTCGCCCAGACGAGGCATTTTTACAGGTGTTGGCATGTATTTGACTCCTTTGTCAATTTCTGTTCAGATTAATAGGCTGCGAGTTTGCGCGCGGCCGCAAGAATCTTCTCAGCATTAGGCAGATACGCCTCCTCCAGAGGTGGCGCATATGGGAATGGCGCGTCGGGCGCGGCCACGCGTGTGATAGGCCCGTCGAGATATTCAAACAGATCTTCGGCCAGCATCGCCGCCAGTTCAGCACCGATGCCGCCGGTGAGGGTATCCTCGTGCACAATCAAGACCTTGTTGGTGCGTTTGACCGATTCCAGGATTGCTTCGCGGTCTAGCGGCACCAGGCTGCGCAGGTCAACCACCTCGACATCGAGATCATCCTCTTGTTCGAGCGTTTGCGCGGCTTTGAGGCATTGATGAACCATCGCGCCATAGGTCAGGATGGTCATATCCTCACCTGCGCGGCGGGTAATAGCCTTTCCGAGCGGCACGGTGTAGTCCTCTTCGGGCAGTTCTTCGCGCAGTTCGGGCAGGCGATAGAGCAGCTTATGCTCCAGGTAGAGGACGGGATTGTTGTCACGAATGGCAGCTTTGAGCAGGCCCTTGGCGTCGTAAGTGGTCGATGGCACAACTACCTTGATGCCGGGCACGTGGAAGAACCACGCTTCCGGGCTGGCCGAATGGAACGGCCCGCCTTTGACCCCGCCGCCGGATGGGCCGCGAATGACCATCGGCGCTGGTATGCCGCTGCGCCAGTAAAACTTGCTCGCCATGTTGACGATCTGGTCAAAGCCGCAGGTGATGAAGTCGATGAATTGCATCTCGGCAATGGGGCGCATGCCCATGATGGCCGCGCCAACGGCCGATCCGATGATAGCAGCCTCGGCCATCGGGGTATCGATGACACGCTCCGACCCAAACTCTTCCATCAGGCCCGCGCTGACTTTGAATGCTCCTCCGTAGGTGCCTACATCTTCGCCAAGCAGGAAAACAGCTTCATCGCGGCGCATCTCTTCGCGTATGGCCTGGCCTATGGCCTCTAAATAGGTTACAGCCGTCATCGCTTGCCCACCTCCTCCGGCGTGAACTGGGAGACAGTGGAGGGTTCTTCCGCCACCGTATTGTATGGTTTTCCGGTGCGTCGATCCAGGGCGTTAACGTAACGCGGGTCGTCCGCGCCAGGCTCGCCGATAATGGCAATCGGGCCGTCGGGGGCAAAAACGTAATCGGCGACGTTAGCGCCATCAGGGGCGGGACTTTGCTCCGCGAAGCGAACGGCATCATCCACGATGGATTTGACCTTTGCTTCGATCTCGCCTTGAATAGCCTCTGTCAGGATGTTTTCTTGCGTGAGATAGGCTTCAAAGCGTTTGATGGGGTCTTTTTTCAGCCACTCTTCGCGCAGTTCCGGCGGCACATAATCGGCTTTGTCTGCCTCGGAGTGACCGCGCACGCGGAATGTTTTGCATTCGACCAGCGTGGGACCATTGCCGCTGCGCACATGTTCAATAGCTCGCCCTACGCTTTCCAAGACCTGAAGTACATCGTTGCCATCGATGCTTTCTCCCGGCATGCCGTAGGCTTTGGCGCGGTTAGAGAGATTCTCGATGGCGAACTGCTTATAAGTAGGAGTTGAATAGGCATAGCCGTTGTTTTCAATGATGAAGACGATGGGTAATTTCTGGACGGAGGCGAAATTGAGGGCTTCGTGGAACGGGCCGGTGTTGGTTGCGCCATCTCCGCAGGGAGCCATGACGATGGTGTCATGTTTGCGCATCTTCATAGTAAGCGCGATGCCACAGGCCAACGGCAGCGACTCGCCCAACATGCTGATGCTGGGCACAATGCCGTGATGCATATCTCCGATGTGCAACGTCCCATCACGTCCAAGCGTGGGTGCGTTGCCGCGCGCCAACCATTGACACATAACCGCTCGCGGTGAGCCGCCCCGCGTGAGATGCATGCCCAGATCGCGGTGCTGCGGCACAATGAAATCGCCATCGCGCAGCAGAATCGCTGCTCCGACAGTGGTGGCCTCGTGTCCCTGCCCCGTGTAGACGCCGCCGACAACACGCCCCTGCAAAAAGAGCGTGCGGGTGCGGTCTTCCACGACTCGCGTGAGACGCATAAGATAGTAGATCTGTAGCAGGTTCGCCCGCTCCAGTTGCATAGTATGCCTTCCTTTACTGACACATAGTCGCGTTGTTGCTTATGGTTCTACGCTCTCAGGGTGAAGCTGGAAAAGGGGAAATATGGTTATCGTCTATCCCGGCGGATTTTGCCCTACATCCTGCGCACCCTGCTCTATCCATGTGATATAGAGGGTATCTGTGTTCATGCTAGCACTTGAAGAGAAGGGGTGTCAAGTCAGGCTTAATGAAGAACACTTTTTGACACATCCAACTCATCCCTATACACCGTATGTGGTAATATGTAGGACAAGCACATACATTGCGAAATGGATAAGTATGTTGGTTTGATAGGTACCCCATCAAAACGATTAAAGAGTAGTACTCGTGTCATACTAACTCGTCCTCTATCTTCTGACCTCAAAGGAGGGTATTTATGGGCATGACCAACGATGGTCTGTCTTACTGGCAGGCCGACACCGAGGGGATAGAACTCCTCGATACAACACTTGGTGACCTCTTAGACAGCCGCGCCGACGAAATTCCCGATCAAGAAGCCGTTGTCTATTCCTGCTACCCTGAATTTGGGGGCGCGTTGGATATCCGCTGGACTTACGGCGAGTTCCGCGAACGGGTCAATATGGTTGCGCGTGGACTGATGGCGCTGGGTCTGCAAAAGGGAGAGCATATCGGGGTCTGGGCGGCGAATCTGCCTGAGTGGGTATTGCTTGAATTTGCTGCAGCGAAAGCAGGGCTGGTGCTGGTCACGATCAATCCCGTCTATCGCGCTGCTGAACTGGAGTATGTACTCAAACAAGGGGATGTGGCGGCGCTGTTCTTTATGGCACGAGTGCGCGATCATGATTGCCTGGCGACGATCCGTTCTATGATTACACCGGGCGAGAAGAACGGCGAGGTCAGCAGCGAAATTTCGCCCGCGCTACGCTATATCAGCTTGATGGGTGCGCCGCCCGCTGGACTGTTAGAGCAAGAGGGCTGGCGACCCACGCTCCTCCGCGAAGTGGTCGCTGGCGGTATCTCTGTGAGCCCAGAGGCGTTACGCGAGCGGCAGGCATCGGTGAAACCGGCAGAACCAACGCTAATCCTGTACACATCGGGGACAACCGGTTTTCCTAAAGGAGCTATGATTACGCATCGCAGCGTCATTAACGATACGATGATGGCTCTACGCCGCGTCGGGAGCGACGTTGGACCAGGTGATCGCTATTGTCTACCTATGCCATACTTCCATATCGCCGGGTCGGGTATTGTTGTCGCCATCATCAGCGCAAAAATGACGCTGCATGGACTGATCGGTTTCGATCCATTGAAAACTCTACAAATTATTCACAAGGAAGGCTGCGCGTTGATGTTCGCCGTTCCTACAATGTTAATCGCTATGTTACAGCACCCTGAGTTCGAGACTTACCGGCCTACAACACTGAAGTCTGTGACATGCGGTGGCGCTCCCGTGCCTGTTGCTGTAATGGAGCAGGTCAAAGAGCGAATGGGGACAGATATAGCGATTGTCTTTGGCCAGACCGAATCGACCGGTGGCATTACACTCACGTTGCAAGGCGATTCGTTTGAACGCAAATCGGCGACAGTAGGCATCCCATATCCGCACGTGGATGTCAAGATTATCAACCCCGCGACGGGTGAGGTCGTCCCTGTTGGAGAACGCGGGGAGCTTTGCTGCCGTGGTTTTCTCGTGATGGCCGGGTATTATAATATGCCTGAAAAGACCGCCGAGGCTATCGATAGTGATGGCTGGCTGCACACAGGCGACCTGGCAACAATGGATAAGGAAGGCTACATCAATATTGTCGGGCGCCTGAAAGAGATGGTCATTCGCGGCGGCGAGAATATCTTCCCGCGCGAGTTAGAGGAACTGCTAATCCGCCATCCAAAGGTGGCTGATGCGCAGGTGCTGGGTGTGCCAGATGCGTTCTTTGGCGAGGAACTGCTGGCCGTAGTGCTCCCCAAAGAGGGTGAAGAGCTTACAGAACAGGAATTGCGCGACTTCGCGAAAGAGCGCATCAGTCACCAGAAGATTCCGCGCTACTTCCAGTTCGTTCAAGCCTATCCGATGACGGCCAGCGGCAAAGTGCAGAAATTCGTGTTACGCGAACACGCAATTAAGGCGTTGGGGTTAGAAGCTGTGGCGCAGACGCCCACGGCGTGATCGCACCAATTATTTCTGTCCTACTTTTGCTTCATACAAACGAATCTCGTTGCGCAAACGCTTAATGCGTTGGCGATAGGCATCTTCAGGCTGGACGTAGCCCAATTTGGGTTTGTCGCCCATACTTACATGCCATTTGCGGAAAGCCAGGCCAATTTCTGTTTGATAGAGGGCTTTGATGCGCAGCCATTGTTTGAAGCCATATTTGCGCAAGACACGTCGCTCAGCTTTCGTGCGTTGAAACGAGTTTTGCAACAGCGCGTACTCATTTACGGCGACCACCCCGTTACTGACCTCCACCGCCAGAAACTCGCGGATGACGGCGGCTTCGTGTGCCAGAGATTTGATCAGGATGTAGAGCAGGCCGATTTGCGCCAGGAATGGTGGAATATAGTTGCCGATGATGGCAAGCAGCGCCAGGTTCACGACGGCGCTATTATCGCCAGAACTGCGAATGACGGCGCTGGCCTGAAAATCCACGAAATCAAAGAAACTGTGCAGGCCGACAGCTACAAGAAACCCGAGTAGCGGTATGACTATCTGTTTCCAGCGCACCTTCGTATGGCGAATGTAGCCAAGTGCGGCACCAAAGCACGCGATAAAGGTGGAATGACCGAGCCACCCCAGAATAATGCGGCCAACAATCAGGAAAACCAGGAAGTTTTTGGAGTTCAGCGCAAAATAATTGAAGTTTTCGACCATCGCAAAGCCCGCGCCGATCAAGGCTCCATACACGATGCCATCGGTGACATTATCAAATTCGTCACGCAAAATGATGAACAGCAAGATCAGCCCCAGGCCTTTAATAGTTTCTTCGGTGATGCCCGCGTTGAGGCCCTGGAAGACGACGCGCATGACTTCACTAGTATTGTTGGGATCAAAGGCGTTCTGCAAAAAGGTGTCAACATTCTGTTCGATAAAGAGCGCGGGCGGGATAGCGATGATGGCTCCCCATAAAAATGCCGCCAGGCGTAAGAACCACGGTTCCCGCTCGAAACGATCCATAAAATTCACGAGCAGGTTGATGCCGATGGCCGGTACCAGCGGGATAGTGAGCGCGGCTACGATATTTAAGACGCCTTCATGTAAGGCGGAGGAGCCGACATAGGTGTTGAGGATGATGGTAATCATTGCGCTGATGGTAAGTATGGCAATGCCAATGCCCGCGATCAGCCAGCGAGTACGGATGCCCATGCGTTGGGGTAATGCAAACTGCATCGTGACACCTGCACCCAGGACGCTCTCTTCCTCTTCAGCCTCCCAGGCCTGCGCTTCTTGCTCCGGCTCTGGTTGTTCTGGCAGCGAGACAGGCCTATAGCGTGCCAGCGTTGATGAACCGTCAGTAGGGACCCATTCTGCATACTGGTAGAAGTATTCATTGTAGGAGGGGTATTAGAAGCGTTGGGCGCAATCAGTTGCAACATGGTGCTGCCCAGAACAAGCACATCTTGTGGCTGCATTGGTCGGCTTTCGCCACCTGGAACAGGCAGTCCATTCACACGCACGATGTTTCTCGCGGTCAGGTTGATGATATGCCAGCCGGTATGGTCCAGCACCAGGCGAGCGTGTTCGCGCGAGACAGTCGGGTCCATCAGGATGATGTCATTGCTCAAGGCTCGTCCGATGCTGGTTTCATAGTGCGAAAGGACATGCACAAGGCCATCTTCCGGCAACCATCCCGTGGGATATTTACCCAGGGTATTTGTTGTGTTGACGGCTGAGCGAGCAGGTTTCACTCGCACAACACGCAGCACCCCAAAGTTTTGATTCATATACTTTTCCTGGGTTCTTCTCGCTCCAGGTCTGGGCTATGCTGGAGCGGGATAAAATCTCCATGAAATTCATCAGCCAGGCGGACTAATTGCTCCCAGTGCATGAGCACCGAGGCATAACGCTCCCAGTAGTCTGGCCCCTCCTCTTCAACCTGTCGCCAAAAGGTATACGCTTGATAGCTGCTAAACACGCTGATCATCAGATACTGTGCTTGAGGCAGACGTACCAGCGAGAGCTGTTGTAAACCCGGAATCCAGCGATGCATTTCCGCGATGCCGGAGGCAGCTAACACCTCAAGTTCAGCAGTTGAAGCCCCTGTTTTCAAGTGCCAGACCCGTACAGAGCAGTACTCGCCCATAATTCCCCCTCTATTACATATTCTAGCAAGCGTGCATATTTCAGGATTCTCTGGCACCCAGGGGCTGAGAACTCCTTCTCCTATCGTCCTGCTTGGGCGCAAGTAGCACGCAGTGCGTTGGCAGGACGGATAAGTGCCGAAAGCAACCTTCAGACTTTAACAATATACATGGGAATGAAACGATTGACAAGAGGAAAAAGAGCCTGGCAGTCCTAAAGCGCCTCTGCGACCAGATCGGCACGAACACGTTGCACACCCTGACCGATGGTTTCCGCTTTGATGATACGAAAGCGTCCCATATTGCCGGTATGAGGCACATGTGGTCCGCCGCAAACCTCCATCGAGTAATCCCCAATCTTGTAGACTTTGACCAGGTCACCGTAGCGCTCACCGAAGAAGGCCAGCGCCCCTTGATCAAGCGCCTGTTGTAAGGGCATCACCTCCACCGTGGTCTGAAGGTCGCGCGAAATTTGCTGGTTCACAATCTCCTCAACGCGCCGTATTTCCTCGCCGGTCAGCTTCTTCGGGTGCGAGAAATCAAAGCGCAGCCGCTCCTGTGTAATGTTGCTTCCCATCTGGCGCACATGCGTCCCTAGCACATCACGCAGCCCCTGGTGTAGCAGGTGCGTCGCAGTGTGCAGTTGCGTCGTACGCTCGCTATGATCGGCCAGGCCGCCCGCAAACTTTTTCGAATTGGCCTGGCGTGAGCGCTCCTGGTGCTGCTTGAAAAGCAAATTGAAGCCGTCTAGATCAGCGCTCAAACCCCGTTCCTGTGCCAGCTCCGCCGTCAGGGTTGATGGGAAGCCAAAGGTATCAAAGAGCCGGAAGACCGCTTCGCCTGCCAGGACCGTTTCACCACGCTGGCGCAGCCCCTCCTCCATTTTCTGAAACTCACGCAGTCCTCGTGCCAGTGTTTGCCCAAAGCGTTCCTCCTCGCGTGTCAATTCATCCAGAATAGTTGGCTGCCGCTCTACCAGCTCTGAATAAATCTGCCCGTAGCGAGCGATTACCGCCTGCGCTACCTCAGCAATGAAGGTGCGCGGCATGCCCAGTTCATGCCCGCATCGCACCGCGCGACGAATCAAGCGGCGGCAGATATAGCCCTGCTCTACATTACCAGGCACCACACCATCGGCAATGATGAACGTTGCCGCCCGCAGGTGATCTGAGGTAGGGGCGCGATAAATCGCGCCTACGTTCTCCTTTCCTCCCGTCGTAGGGGCGCGATATATCGCGCCCACGTTCTCCTGGCGCAAGCGTAGTTCGTTGATGCGTTGCACAATAGCTGTGAACAGGTCAGTAGTATAGACATCACTGGTTCCCTGGTGCACACAGAGCATGCGTTCCAGGCCAAGACCCACGTCAATGTTACGCTGTCTGAGCGGCAGGTAGGTACCCTCCGCCGTTTTGTTGTACTGCATGAAGACGTTGTTGCCGATCTCAATATATTTCCCGCAGCCACAACCCGGCTGGCAATCAGGGCCGTGCTTTGGGCGGCCCGTGTCATAGAAGAGTTCGGAGTCCGGGCCACAAGGACCTGTGGTGCCTGCAGGCCCCCACCAGTTGTCCTTTTTAGGCAGGTAGTAGATACGCTCCTGGGGAATGCCCAACTCCAGCCATACCTGCACCGCCTCGTCGTCACGGGGAGCATCACTATCACCTGCGAAGACAGTGACCGAGATGCGCTCCTGCTCCAACCCCAGCACACCTGTAAACCATTCCAATGTCCAACGTAGTGAATCCTGCTTCCAGTAGTCACCAAGTGACCAGAAGCCCAGCATCTCAAAGACGGTGTTATGGCTGATGTCACCTACTTCTTCAATGTCATCGGTGCGCAGGCACTTTTGCACATTCGCCAGTCGCCGCCCGCTGGGATGGCTCTCACCCAGCAGGTAAGGCACAAGCGGTTGCATCCCTGCGCTAATAAACAGTACGGTCGGGTCGTTTTCTGGCACCAGTGGAAGCGAGGGGATAATGGTGTGCCCACGCTCCGCAAAGAAGCTCAAGAATAATTGTCGCAGTTCGTCTCCTGTCATACGTTCCTTTCATGCGTCTGACACGAAGTGTAGACGCGCCAGCGTCGTTGACGCATGGCTATCAACAGTCGCATACGTTCCTTTCTTACCGGGTGAGTATACAAACAAAAAACCCGCCCTCAGATCAACTCTAAGGGCGGGCTATAATGCCCGTGGTACCACCTCGATTGGAGTTGTAAACTCCCGCTCTACACCTGGCTCCGCTCTAATTGCGACACCAGACGGCCCCGTTAATGGTGGGCTACCAAATACCTCCAGGGTGGCCTGCATATCTCACGCTGCGCTGAGCTTCCACCGTCCTCAGCTCGCTGATGCGCCCGGGTATGCTTCATCCCCTTCAACGGTACTACCATCTCTTTGTTGTCAGTATAGCATTGATGACTGACAGCAGTCAATAATTCGCAATCCCTCTTCTTTAGCTCACTTTCTCAGGGGCAGCGAGCAGCTGCTGAATGGTTGCCAGGAGTGTATTGAGGGTCAAACTTGTCTCGCTTGGAAGCATTTTTGCCCGATCATGCATTTTGATCTCGGCGGATCGGTTGCTGAGTACGAGGGTGGGAAGCCCACCATAGCCTTCCATCTTCTGAAACTGCTCGTAGAGTTCTAAACAGTGCATTTCGTGCATGCCATCTGCAATAATCAACAGGTTTGGACGCAGATATTTGGCGAATTGCAAGGCCGCGTGGCAGGTGGTAGCGGTCGCAACATGGTCAAAGCCCTGCTCGAAAAGAAAGGCGCTCAACTGGCTGGCTTTATCCGGGTTCCTCTCCACGACGAGCGCGCGCGCCTTTGGGGGATCAACGGGTACTTTCCTCTTCATTAGAAAGAAATCAACTCCATGCTCTGGGAAACTATGGGCTATAAACCAATATCAAGCTTATACTACCACGTTTCTTTTCCTCGAAAGGACTCAACAGTCAGACCCGCTAATGCTCAGTGGCATAGCGGGTCGCGGCGCGAAGTAACCTGCATCTCACATAATCAATTGCAGGTTGCTCGCTAATGCCTGGTCGGTAAGTTCCTGTGGCGCCCTGCTCATTACCGTCCCATTCCGATTGATGAAAATCGTTTGGGGCAAAGATGTTATGCCGTATTTGAAACCAACCGACCCATCCGCGTCTAGCACAATCGGGTACGTGATGCTGTAGAGCCGTAAAAAGCTTATACCATCGCCGTTTGCTTCCTGAAAATCAATCCCCAGGAAGACTACATCTTTTCCCTGCCCTTGTACCTGCTTCCAGGTACGTTCCAGAAGCGGCATCTCCTCCTTACATGGCGCGCACCATGAAGCCCAGAAATTCAAGACAACCGGCCTACCCTTAAAATTCGAGAGCGAAAGCGCGCTCTTCCCGGTACCGGGACTCAGCATTGCCAGCGCAAAATTCGGCGCTGGATGGCCGACAAGAGGATCCGACCCGGCATTTGGTGCCGGTGTGAGCAATTGCGTCAAGATCAGTGCAAGTAATCCTACATTGATCAGGCTCACCACACAAAATACTAGAATCCTGCGCCTGCGCTTATTCTTTGGCCCCAGTTCTTGAGCAGGCGCATTTTCAGCAACTTCAGACATGCGGCAGTCCATCTTTCATTTTTGAAAGATCATTATCGCGTCCACAAAGAACAGTCTATAGTATAGCACAGCACTACCTCCATCCAGAAAAAGATGCTAGAATCGCTTACGGGCAGAACGTTGACCAGCCAGCCGCTTCTGGTAGTATCTCCACGAGAGCCAGAACGTACCCAGCAAGAGTACTCCTGCTAGCACCATCGAGACGATGAGCAAGAGGTTGCTGGTGGGCATTGCCGCTGATGGCGGAGTCGCCGTCTGCTGTGTGGAAGATGTAGGACTATATACTGGTGGATAGAGTCCGGTGATGATGAAGTGCGGAGTTCCACCAACCGCGATGCTGATAATGATACTTCGCCCCAGGACGTCGAGCATGAGTACCTGGCCGTTGGAGAGCGCCACGAAGCCGAGTTGCCCGTCGCTGGTGATGGCGACGGATTGCGGGGAACCGCTGATGCGGAGAATGCGCGCCGGTTCCCGCGGCGTCACCGTTGTGCCCGCTGTGATAGGAGCCAGGACATCCAGTAGATTATGCTGCCGATCGGGCACATAGACCTCGCTGGTGTTCGCATCATAATCCATCGGGCCAAATTGTCCCCCACTAAGCAGCGTCTGCACAACCTTCCGTGTACTCAGGTCAACAGCAACGATCGTACCGTCACGGGTGGTAACATAAGCGGTAAAACCACCAGGGATACAGATATTTTCCGGTCCACCGGTAATAGGTACCGAGCCGAGCAGGTGCCCGTTCACTTCGAAGACCGTGAGTGCAGTACTGCCGGTGATCCACAGCTGATTGGGAGTTGATGGAGTGGCATCAGCCGCCGTCGATGCTGCCACTGCCAGTCCATAGACGGGTTCATGCGTCTCGAACGTTCGTTGGACCGCGCAGGTCGCGGGATCAAGCGCGCGCACGTTGGTGTCTCCCTGACCTGCTGCATACAGCACTGTTGAGTCCAGGCTGAGTGCTAGAAGCGATGGTTGACCAGGAAGGCTCGCCTTGCAGAGAGTCTTTCCGGTTTTCGCCGCGATCACCGCGACTCGTCCCAGCGTTGGCTGCGTCACGTACAGCGCGTGCCCGTCCGGACTCAGCAGGATAGTGCGCGGATTCCCATCTACAGCAATGGTTCCAGTTACACGGCCCTGAGCTATATCAATGATGCTGATGCCTTGCGCAGATCCTGCGACATAGGCGAGCTGAGGGGCTCCTCCATCCGCATAGGCTGGCGGTGGGAACAATCCCACGAGCAACAACAACGTATAGAGAAAACAGCCCCCATAGAAATATCTGCGCGAAATCAGATTCATCACCGTGTTTTCCCTTCAATGCATCTTGGATGCCCTGCTTAGTAGAGTAGTGTACTGTAACTCTTTCCCGTTGCAAAGTATATTCAGGAAATCAAAAAGAGGTCACAAATATATGGTACAATACGTGTGATGAACAGCGAAGTGTAACGCGAGCAAAGCAAAAACTCCCTTTCCTGCTGAAACCTGACAGTGCACCCGGAGGGCAGCGAGCGAACGAAATGATGATACCGGGAAATGGTGAAATGGCCGCCGCCAGGCGAGAAATAGGGCAGAGAGGGCGCTGGTACAAACCAATACGCTGTTCTATCTGTACGAGTTTTATCTGGTTTCACCCCATTGTACTCGAAGAGCCGGTAGAAGCGCCAGAACCGCGTCACGAATGGGTGCTCTGCAAACCTTGCCACGAGGCGCTGCTCGTAGAAATGAGCCGCTCCACTATACGTTCGGCGGTGCGCCTGCGCATCGCTATGGGTCTTGTCGCCGCCGAGCGTTCTCCCAAAGCTTATAGTACGAGTACGCGTAGCCCCGAACAGGAGGCATTCCAGCGCGAATTCACCTGGTTCAAGTGGCTGGTGATCTTTTTTGCCCTCCTGCACCTGGTTATCTTTGTTGTCATCTGGGCGGCACCAAAATAAAACAGCTCTCTATCTCTTAGTCAAGGTCTTTTGCCTTACTACCACGTGCTTCAGAAATGCATCTATTACTTTGTACATGCTATCAAAGCTACATCCAGGGAGATGTACAATTCGAGGCAAGTGAGATCAAAAGTTAGGTAAGATCACGATATAACCACAAGCGTTCCGTTGGCTTTTGAAGAGCCCTGAGTTATATTATCAAATACTTCAATTTCACTCTTTTTTATGATATACTACTATCATACTCGAAGCTGGGATCAAGAAGGATTTCTTCTTGTACCCTGATCTTTTCACGCTATGAACGGAGGTGAAGTTCTCAGGAAATCGAAGAATATCTGAATACAGTGGATGTCTATAGTTGAGTATTTGATGAGCAAGACATCCAACCGATGAAATGCATGTAGCCAAATTAGTTAGCCGCAAACAAGGAGGTCTGCATGAAGCAACGTTCATCAGGCTTTTACATTGGCATCGTTGCCGCAATTATTTTAGGTTTCGGCATAGTAGCTCTCATTGCCCTGGGTCTTCGATCAGACCAAGGACTTGGTTACCAACCCCCTGTGCTGCAAGCGACCAAGGGACCCAATGGCGCAACCCTCAATCTCTCCACGTACCCTGACAGTATGGTATGTCACCCCGACGCACCCAACCCGGAAATCAACTGGGTCACCTATTGCCCAAGCACTAGCTGGGAACTGCCCGCGAATAGCCTTATCACTGTTGTCATCAACCAATACGACAGTGCTTCGGGCTTGTACAACGATTTCTTCCAAAAGGTGCAGGGAACCGTTGGAGGCATCGCGATGTACAACGATAAGCCCATGAGTCAGATCAACGCGGATGATGCCGCCCACACGTTTACCATTCAATCACAACCCAATGAGCCAAACCCGATCTTTGTCAGCGTCCCGCTCCTCGGGGTTCCAGACAACGCTCCTCCCCAGGCGAACGGTTACCCGAAGCCCAACGTCATCAGGTTCCAGTTCCACACGGGTCCCGCAGGCCACACCTACATCTGGCACTGCTATGTCCCTTGTGGCAACGATCGCAAATCTCCCTATGGGTTTAGTGGGCCTATGGCTACCCTCGGCTACATGGCTGGAACTATAACCGTAACAAATTATTAAGGGGGGCAAGATGTCTGAAACCAACATCGAAGGAAACAGCAGAGCTACTTCACCAGCGGGACGGGAACCGGATCATTTTCGTCGTGTCATGATTATCTGGATAGTGCTCTCTATTATCGGGATTGTGATCTGGGCTCTGCTGGCCCCGGTGATTCTCCCGAAAGGAGCAAGCGATCTTGACGGTACTGATGACTTCACAATTACCGTGCTTACCGATCTGGCCATACCGGTGGCCATGTTCGTCTTTGTCTTCCTCGCCTACAGCCTGTTCTTCTTCAGGACAAAGGACAGGCCCACGGAGGATCCCGTCCCCTTAAAGCCCAGACCAGGACTCCAAATTGGGTGGTTAGGGATCACAAGTGTTCTTTGTCTCTTTCTTTTCATCTGGGGTATGGTTGCCTACTACCAGGAAACCGCCGCTGCCTCAGCCTCTAACACCCTCGTCGTCCAGGTTACCGCGCAGCAATGGCAGTGGACGTTTAACTATCCACAATATGGCGCGACCAGCCAGGGAGCGCAGGTCATTGAACTACCGGTGAATCGCCCGGTGCAGTTCCTCGTCACCTCGAAAGATGTGCTGCACGGCTTTGCGATCCGCGCCCTTGGGGTACGCATCGATGCGAATCCAGGGGAAATGACCAACACGCCAGTCGTAACACCCACGCAGATAGGAAACTATACAGTGAACTGCGTGGAATTGTGCGGCCTCTTCCACTCCGATATGTGGGAAGCGGTGAATGTGGTCAGTGATTCGTCGTTCAATTCCTGGATAGTCAGCCAAGGAGGACACCCATGACCGAAAAAGTAGTGACCGAAACCACGACCGAAGCCAGGCGTCCTAGCCTCATACAAAACCTTTTCCCGAGTGTGCTTTCTGGGATTGTACTCGGGGTGGTGGGCGCTGCCATCGCCGGTGTGCTGGTGAACAGGATTACAACAGCAATAAATCCCGATGGTGTTCCCAATGACGACGCGGTGGTCGCAGCTGTCTACACAGCCTGGGTGCTCTTCTTCTTGGTGGGCATTGGAGCCTTCAATGATGTCCTGAAGTGGGGTTTTGCGCGCCGGGATCCTACACCTGCCGAAGAACTACAGCTGGCAGGCAAAGGTCAGGGCCTCTGGCGCTACTTCCGCTGGACCACCGACCACAAAGTGGTCGGGATGCAATACCTGGCCACAACGCTTTTCCTCTTTTTTGTAGGCTCAATGGGAGCCTTTATGATCAGGCTGGAGCAATCACGGCCCGGGGCTATCTTCTTCACTCCCTCCACGTACAACACCATTGTGGGTATGCACGGGATCATTATGATTGTCGCCGCAGTCATTATGGTCGCCGGTCCGTTCGGCAACTTCGTCGTCCCCATCATGATCGGGGCGCGTGATATGGCATTTCCCCGGCTCAATGCGCTGAGCTACTGGTTGCTTTTCCTCGATATTCCTATCATCATTACTACACTCGCCCTTGGCGGATTCCAGACAGGATGGACCGGCTACGCACCGCTTTCGGTTCAGGGGTTGACGCCAGGCATGGAAGCTTACTGCTTCTTCATCATCATCTTTGCCATCTCAACGACAGTGGCAGCCCTGAATATAATCTCCACTGTGCTGGTGATGCGCACGAGGGGCATGACCTGGGGACGACTGCCGATCCTCGTGTGGGGAGTGCTGCTCTCGGTCTTCCTGAGTTTGACAGCGTTCCCTACGTTCATGATGTCTCAGACAATGGTGGTGATGGACCGCGTCTTCCAGACATCCTTCTTTGCTGCCTCCTACGGTGGGAATAACTGGCTGTATGAGCACCTGTTCTGGTTTTTTGGACATCCAGAGGTATATGTGATTCTCTTGCCGTCCCTGGCAATAGCTGCTGAAGTCACCGCAGTTTTTTCCCGCAAGGGAATCTTTGGCCGTCGCATGCTGGTAGGCAGCTTGATCACGATCAGTATACTGAGCGTGATCGTGTGGGGGCATCACCTGTATTTTAGTGGCTCGAACAACGCATTGGATGCCCCTTTCATGCTCGATACAGAGTTAATTTCGATTCCCACCGGTTTCTTCTTCCTGGCGATGATAGGTACCTTCTGGCGCGGGAAGATCTGGGTCACGGTTCCGATATTGTTTGTAGTGGGCACGCTGGTCAACTTCGTCGTAGGAGGAATCACCGGCATCTACCTGGCAGATCTTCCTACCGATGAAATTTTACACGGCGGCATGTTTGTCACAGCGCACTTCCATTTCACGCTCGTCGGGACAGCGGTCTTCGGATTTTTCGCCGGCTTCTACTACTGGTTCCCCAAAATGGTGGGGAAGCGACTCGACCCGACGCTGGGCCAACTCCATTTCTGGCTGTTTGAAGTCGGTTTTCTTGGAACATTCATGTCACTGTTCTACGCGGGCCTGATAGGCGAACCGCGTTGGTCGGCCAATATTGCTCCCCCGTTTGCCACTCCCAACACGATTGCCAGCCTGTTTGCCATTCTAATCGCGGCGTCCGTGTTTGTAACTGTCTACAACGTGATTATCACGCTCAGGAGCGGTGAGCCCGCCGTCGCCAACGAGTGAGGGAGCAAGACGCTTGAGTGGAGTGTGCCAACACCGGTACCGCTTGAGAATTTTGAAGAGCTACCCGTGGTGACATCGACACCTTACGACTACGGATCGCCCGAACCGTACCCATCTGACGTGGAGGGTACCACCCTGGAAGGACCTCTACTGCCACAGCCACAACCAGAGAGTTGATAGCACTGTAGGAGATAAACGATGAGCACATCTTTAGAGCACGTGCACGAACTTGAGCCGCACATTCGGGTTGGCAGAGCGCGAGCAGCCGTGATCATGTTCATTCTGTCGGATGCTTTATCTGTACTGGCCATCCTGGCCGCGGGTGGCTACCTGAATTCACTCAATACAGAGAGCCAGTTCAAGGTTGCAGGGGACCATCCTCCTGCCTTCCTACCGGGACTACTGGTAGCCATTGCGCTGGTACTGAGTGGACTCTCCTACTACTGGTGGGAGCGAAGAGCGCGAGAGAACGAGGGGACCGGTCAAGCGGCTTTCTTCATTGTTGCTCTAGTATTCGTATTCCTGGCGTTGGTCGGTCAAATCTGGGTAAACATGAGCCTGGGCTATACTACCACGCCTTTCCATGCCTACGAAAGTGTACTCATGCTTATTACATGGTTTACATGGGTCTCCTTTTGGGGCGGGTCCTTCGCGGCAGATTGGCCGGGCATGGATACATCGCCGAGGTAACAGGTTACTGGTGGTACTACACAGTTCTGTCTAGCCTGCTCTTGTGGCTGTTCAGTTTGGTGATTTGATGAGACGAACTGCGGCCAGGTGGAGGTGCTGCAATGACCATCTGGGTTGATGCCAGTGGGTGGCCAATCCCACCCACTGTGCTTCTCGGATGTCTTGTCGCCGAAGTACTGTACTTTCGCGGGTGGCGGGTGCTTGTCAAAGAGGAGCAGGCGAAAGAAGCCGCCGGGTCCATGACTTCCATTGGATTGACCGGTTCATATACCGGCATACACCGGTGGGATAGCTGGCTCTGGCGGGGTATCTACTTCCTGATCGCAATCCTGATTACCCTTGTCGGGGACTCTGCTCCGGTTGATATACTCTCCGGCCGGCTCTTCTGGGTTCACATGGTCCAGCACCTGCTCTTGCTGGTCGTGATGGCACCGCTGTTCGTGGCTGCGGCCCCGCTGCAGCCGTTCTGGCTGGGACTACCGGGCTGGGCGCGGCGGCTCCTGAAAGCATCGACAAAGCTGAAAGCGGAGTGTGTCTTCTACCAGACCGGGCATCGGTTGGGGCATTGGCTGCGACAGCCCGCCATCTCGTACGTGCTCCTGATCGTCGGGGTTTGGGTCTGGCACTGGCCCGCCCTCTACGATCTCGCCTTGACGAACGAGGCCATTCACGATTGGTGTGAGCATCTGACCTTTTTTGCGGTGAGTGCCCTTTTCTGGACGCAGGTGATCCCGTCGCCGCCACTCCGCCCTCGCCTGGGCTACATTGGGCAGATGGTGTGTGTGGGACTCGCTATAGCCCAAAACGTTGTCCTGGCGGTGCTGCTCGGATTTGCACCGGTAGCCCTCTACGCTCCATATGCACACCTGGTCACTGTTGCAGGCGGGTTCTCTGCATTGCAGGATCAGCAACTCGGTGCGGGCATCATGTGGACATTTGGTGACGTTCCGTTCGTGATCGCCATCTTTGTCCTCTTCCAACGTTGGTTTGCTACTCAGTCGGGCGATGAGGGCATCGCGATACAATCGCAATCCAACGCAGAGAGATAAACGCTGGAAAAAGCAATGTAAGGGCGACCCTGGCGGTCGCCCTGGAAGGCAAAGGCAACCCTGACGGTCGTCGCACAAGGCGACCCTGGCGGTCGTCTCCAGAAGGCAAAGTTGAAAGGAAATGACCATGCGGCATTCGAGTGGTATTCAGAAACTGGCACTGGCTGGCTTAATTGCCACTTCAGCGCTCGTAGTCGTTGCTGCTATGGTCTTAGGCATCAGGCTTCTCACCATGCATCGCAACCAGGCAAGCGTGCCGCCAACAACCGATGCAGTTGGCGGCTTTCCAATGAATGGCAATCTCGCACCTGACTTCAACCTCGTCGATCAGTTCGGTCACTCAGTCACTCTTTCTTCCATGCGTGGTCGCGAGGTAGTGCTGGCTTTCATCGACTCGCGCTGCAAGACCCTTTGTCCACTGACCGCCGAGATCATGTATAATGCCAAAAAGCAGTTGGGGTCTTCTACAGCTAGTCAAGTTGTGTTGGTTGCCATCAATGCCAATCCCGTTGCAAACAGCGTAGCTGCGGTGCAGTCCTGGTCCATCAATCATGGCATGCTGCACCAATGGTTATTTCTTACAGGAACGGCACAACAACTCCAGTCCGTCTACCACCAGTATGGTCTGTATGACCAGGTTACCTCAGATGGGCAGGTGACACACGATCCGGCCATGTACATTATCGACGCCAGCGGTCGCGAGCGCCTCTTTTTCGAAACATTTGACTCAAATACCGCATCCGATCTCAGCAGTGAAGAAATCGGGCTGGAGGCTGGCATGCGGCAGTGGCTGCCGCAGCCATAGCAAAGGAGTCCCCTAATGACGATCATACGCCGCGTAGCATGGGTAGCGACTGTCGTTACCTATTTTCTGATCGCCCTCGGTGGCACAGTTCTCGCCACTGACTCCGGCCTGAGCTGCCCGGATTGGCCGTTTTGCTACGGTCAGGCATATTACTCAGGAACATATCACGTGTTTCTTGAGCAATTCCATCGCTTCACTGCCGCGGCCATCAGTATCTTGATCGTGTTGCTGCTGATCGGGATTATCAAGTGGGCGCGTAAAGATCGTGCGCTGCTAACCCTCGCCATTGCTGCTCCCATACTGCTGGCGATCCAGATTGTACTGGGAGGCTTGACGGTTCTCTGGCAGCTGCCGCCGCAGGTCATTACGGCCCACCTGGGTACAGCCCTGGCAATCTTCGCCATCGTGATCACGATTGCCATACTGAGCGGCAAAGCTACCCCGAGTAAAGAGCATCCTGCCAACACGCGCAAATTCGCGCAGTTGGCCATTAGTAATGCGCTGCTGGTCTACATCCTCATGCTGCTCGGTTCGTATGTGACCGGCAGCGATGCAGCGCTGGCCTGCCTGGGCTGGCCGTTCTGCACGCCCGCCCCAGGGACCGTGAGCAATCATCTCGCGGCTATCAATATCCTGCACCGCGTTTTTGCCGTCTTCGTCGGCCTTGTCATGCTCTGGACGGTGATTTCAGCCTTGCGCCGCTGGCGAGTCGCGCGAGGACAGGCGATTGTTGCGCTGGTGGGCGGCGTTCTCTTTGTGTGCCAGGCGGTTGTGGGCGGCCTGATTGTGCTGCTCAAAGAACCGGCGTTTGTAGCGGGGTTGCACCTGGCTCTCGCGACCGCCGTCTGGGGTACGCTGGTACTTCTGGCCGCGCTCGCATCCAATCAACTGCGCGCCGCGCCGCAGCAGCAAGAGATAGAGGAGATGGAGGAGGCCGAGGAGAAAAAAGAAACCGGCGTGGTGCGGCAGACCATCGCCAATTATATCGATTTGATGAAGCCGCATGTGACGGTGCTGCTGCTCGGCGTAACGGCGGCGGCCATGTCTATTGCCAACCAGGGATTGCCCCCGCTTGCCCTTGTCATCCCGACGCTGCTTGGCGGCGCAATGGCGGCAGGCAGCGCGAACTGCATCAACTGCTATATCGACCGCGACATCGACCAGATCATGGGGCGCACGCAGCGCCGTTCACTACCCTCCGGGCGCGTGGAACCCCGGCAGGCACTGGTATTTGGTATCATCCTGGGGATAAGCGCATTCTTTATTTTCATCGCCTTCGTCAACCTGCTCAGCGCGGTGCTGGCCTGTTCCGCCATTCTCTTCTACGTCTTCGTGTACACGCTCGGTCTCAAGCGCACCTCGACGCAGAATATCGTTATCGGCGGCGCTGCCGGAGCCGTGCCGGTGCTGGTCGGCTGGGCAGCCATTACGAACAGTTTGAGCTTGCCCGCTATCTGGCTCTTCGCCATCATCTTCTTCTGGACGCCTCCGCACTTCTGGGCCTTATGTCTGCTGATCCAGAAAGACTACGAAAAGGCGGGCATCCCCATGTTGCCCATCGTCAAGGGCGAGGCGGAGACACGGCGGCAAATACTGCTCTACTCGCTGCTCGTGCTGGCTGTCACCCTCGTGCTCTTCGCCATAGGCGCCATGGGCTACTTCTACCTGGCCGGGGCCTTGATCCTGGGCGGTGGTATGGTCTACCTCGCCATCCGCCTGTGGCGCGATCAATCCAAGAAGTGGGCGCGCACGCTTTTCTGGTACTCGAACATGTACCTGGCCGCCATCTTCGCCATCATGGTGCTGGACCGCGTGATACACTAGCATAATAGTAAGCCTCGAGCAGTTTTTTGCGCCAGGGTGTGAGTTTTTACCAAGGCCAGTGGCGATCGCCTGTGACTGCGCTGTGATACTTTGTCAGCACAAGCCCTTGACAAACTGAAGCATTTAAGTGTATAATGCATATAGATGCTGATTTGACATCATCTGTAGATGCATATAAATGCGATCTGCATATTGAAGAGCTTCACTTGAAAGATGGGCCAACGACCTATCGGGAACAGTTTCCCTCCACACATGAAGCTCGACAGTCCATCAGTAAGGAGTTCAACAGGTGAGTAAGAGCACCCAGAACTTTGCCCCGCTCCCATCGATTGGAACGCAAGCCACCCTTTCTCGTACCATAACCGAGGATGATATTCTCCTCTTTGCCCTCGTAAGCGGAGATCACAATCCCATCCACCTTGATGCAGAATATGCCGAGCGCTCGTTTTTTGGCAAACGCATCGCGCACGGCTTCCTGATTGGCTCGCTGATCTCAGCAGTATTGGGCAACGCGCTCCCTGGGCCGGGCAGCATCTACCTGGGACAAACCTTGAAGTTTCTCGCCCCCATTCACATCGGCGATACTGTCACCGTGACCGTCAAAGTGGTCGCGCTGCGCGAGGAGAAGCGTATTGTCACGCTGCATACTGAATGCACCAATCAGCATGGTACCCTGGTAATAAGCGGCGAAGCCACCGTCAAATACATGCGCGAGGCCGAAGCAGCGTAACACTCTGTTGGTCTTCATTTACCATTGTGGGTAATTTGTGCGAGAATAAATAAGCGACTGTGACCGGTTTGAGAGGCGTATAAGCTATGCTTTTACTGTGAAAAATGTGAGCGCTCCCTCCCCTCACAGGAGAGAGGAGCGAAAGCAAAGGCCGCTGAAGAGAGGCCATGGGAAGGAAAGGAACTATCGATTGCCATGAGCAAAGAACCAGAAGCGAGTAATCCACTGGATCCCTTTGGCGCCTTGAATACCATGCGCGATGCCAGTATGCAAACCTTGAATGCGATGCGTATGCAAAGCTGGTCGAAGATGATGATCGACTTCGTCAATTCCGAGGCCTACAGCCAGGCAACGGGTCAGTGGTTGGATACCTATTTGACGATGTCACAACCATTCCAGCGCGTGATCGAAACGACCATGACGCAGGCCTTGACGAGATTGAACATGCCGTTGCGCAGCCATGTGATAAGCCTGGCGGAGCGTCTGACCAATGTTGAGATGCGCCTGGATGACCTGGATGCCAAGCTCGACGACATCCTGAGCGCGATCCGCTCCCTTCCTTCGCCGCAGCAGACTGCAGAGGCGCCCT
>VBFM01000430.1:20678-22042 GCA_005882595.1 Chloroflexota bacterium | reverse complement strand
GAAATATTTGTGGTACACTATGACCAATATCGGCTGTTACGCTCGTCGGAGGCGCTTATGGGACGATACATCTTACGAAGATGCTTGCAAGCTATCCCTTTGTTGTTTTTACTGACCATCTTCATGTTTGCCTTGATTCATTTGTTGCCAGGCGGCCCTGACCAGGTGCTCTTTAATCCCCATCAGACGGAAGCTGCAAAGCAGCACCTGCGACAGAGTCTGGGACTGGATGATCCTGTGCCTATCCAGTACGTCAAGTGGCTCACAAGCTCACTGACCGGGAATTTCGGATTTTCATTCAATACGAATGAGCCGGTCACGACAGTGCTTAGTCGGGCCTTCCCGCAGACGCTCTATTTGTTCGTCAGCGCGCTTTGCCTTGCTTTGATCATAGCGATTTTGTTAGGGGTCATTTCGGGAGTGCGCCAGGGTACGCTCACCGATTACTCGCTGACTATTCTCGCTTACGCAGGTATCGCCATGCCGATCTTTGTTTTAGGTCTGCTGGCACAGGACATCTTTGGTGTCGTACTCAAATGGTTCCCCACTTCTGGCACCGAATCGGTCAATTTGATCTTCCCCAACCCTGTTTCAGCCTTGCTGGATCGTCTCTGGTACCTCGTTTTACCTATGACGGTGCTGGCCATTGCCTTTATCGCAGGTTGGAGCCGCTACATGCGCTCCAGTATGATTGAGACTGTCAAGCAGGACTATATGCGCACTGCACGCGCGAAGGGTGTGGGGCCAGTAGCAGTACTGTTCCGCCACGCATTACGTAATGCGCTGATCCCCTTGATTACAGTCGTCGCGCTCGATTTTGGCTCGGTGGCTGGCGGCGCTGCCATTACCGAGGGCATCTTCGCATGGCACGGCGTGGGCCTGCTGTTTCTTGATAGCCTGGGTAGGCGTGACTATCCAGTGCTGCTCGCCCTATTGATGATCAGCTCGATCTTTGTGATCGCATTTAACCTCATTGCAGATGTGCTCTATGGGGTGTTAGATCCTCGTATTCGTTACTCGTGACCTGTAAGTGTACGGATTCACCCGCTGTCCTGAGGAAAGGAGACCTGCATGGACATATCTGAACAGCTCAATCTCTCCACTCCGATTACCGAAGAGGAAGTCGAACCATACCTGGAGCTAACCACCGAGTTAGAGCAGAAACGACGCAGCCAGGGGCGTATCATCCTCGACCGCTTTTTGCGCAACCGCGTTGCCGTTGGCGGCGCCGTATTCCTGATCTTCCTGTTTCTCTTGTGTTTCGTGGGTCCATACCTCTGGAAGATCGACCCCAATTCCATTGACGTGTCTAGCGTGACCTCGACTCTTTCCCCACCGTCTCTCGTCCACCCGCTCGGCACCGA
>VBFM01000430.1:8684-20589 GCA_005882595.1 Chloroflexota bacterium | reverse complement strand
GCTTCTATGGTGGGATGATTGATAACATCCTGATGCGCTTTACCGATGTGGTCCTGTCTATACCCCTGTACCTGCTGCTCTTCGTGCTTTCTGCTTCCTTTACCGACGGCTCCCCGAAAAGTGTGATTATCCTGATTGCCATCTTTGGGTGGACCTACGCGGCACGCCTGGTGCGAGGAGAGTTTCTCGCGCTCAAGGAGCGCGAGTTTATCGCTGCATCGCGCACCATAGGCGCCAAAGATTTCCGCCTCATGTTCCGGCACATCTTACCGAACGCGGCCGGGCCTATCATCGTCAACGCCACGCTGTTGACTGGCACTAATATCATTCTGGAATCTGTCTTGAGCTACTTCGGCTTTGGCATTAAGATACCGTTCGCAAGCTGGGGCAATATGATTGCCGATGGGCAGAGCATCTTCGCGCTCGATGGCTGGCTGGTACTCTGGCCCGCTCTGGCCATCTTCTTCACGGTGCTGTGCCTGAACCTTGTCGGTGATGGATTACGCGATGCGCTCGACCCCTATATGACTGAACGTTAGAATAGCGCGTTAAGGAGCAACTACCTTGGGAGAGTATCTGTTAGAGGTGCAAGACCTGAAAACGTACTTCAAGATCAAGGCTGGCCGCGTGCGAGCCGTCGACGGGGTAACCTTTGGGGTCAAGCCGGGCGAGAAGGTAGGGGTAGTAGGGGAGAGCGGCTGTGGTAAGAGCGTCACAGCCCTCTCGATCATGCGTCTGCTTCCCCAACCTGCCGGGGAGTACGCAGGTGGCAGCGTCTTGTTTAACGACCAGGACCTGCTCGATCTCCCTGAGAAGGAGATGCGCAAGATCCGGGGCGGCAAGATCGGCATGATCTTCCAGGACCCGATGACCTGCCTTAACCCGACTATGACCATTGGCAAACAGATCGGCGAAGCGCTGCGCATTCACCTCAAATTGAGCAAAGATGAGGCGCTGAAGCGCGCGGTTTCGCTGCTGGAACAGGTCGGCATCCCAGCCGCTGCCGAGCGCGTCAACTCGTATCCCCACCAGTTTAGCGGCGGCATGCGCCAGCGCGTTATGATCGCCATTGCCCTGGCCTGTAATCCCAAACTACTGATTGCCGATGAGCCCACTACCGCTCTTGACGTGACTGTTCAGGCACAGATTCTAGAGTTGATTAACGGTGTCTGCACCGAATTTGGTACGGCCGTCATCCTGATTACGCACGATCTCGGCGTGGTTGCCGGTGTGACAGACCGCGTAGTGGTGATGTACGCCGGGAAAATCGTAGAAACCGCGCCAACCGATGAGTTATTTGCCAATCCTCGCCATCCCTACACGCTCGGACTGCTGGCGTCGGTTCCCCGCCTGGATGAACAGCGTCACGCACAGCTCAAAACGATTGAGGGCGCTCCTCCTAATCTCATCAATCCGCCCACGGGTTGCCCATTTATGCCTCGCTGCGCCTTTGCCCGCGCGATCTGCCGCACTATGCCGCCGCTCGATCCTATTGGGGAGAATTCGAATCACTACAAAGCCTGCTGGGTAGATGTCACCGATCCGAAAGAGCAGGCCTACGCGGAAAAACGCCGCCAGGCAAGAAACGAAAGAATGCTGGCCGTCATCAAAGAATCCGCCCTACAAACGTTGGAGGAGAAATAGATGCTGGATACGACTGTAGCAAATGAAGCCCCAGATACAGCAGTAACGAATAGGCCACTGGTCGATATACGCGACCTCAAAATGTATTTTCCTCTGACAAGGGGCGTCATATTTCAACGCCTGATCGGGTATGTGCGCGCGGTTGACGGAATCAGCTTTTCTATCCGGCGCGGTCAGACAATGGGCCTCGTTGGTGAGAGCGGCTCTGGTAAAACGACCATCGGGCGAACTATAGTGCGGCTGTACCGGCCCACTGCTGGACAGATGCTCTTTGATGGCAGAGATATGGCGAAGCTGCCTCGTGAGGAATTGCGCCAGTTGCGCCAGCGTGTACAGATGATCTTCCAGGACCCCTATGCTTCACTGAACCCTCGTTTCACCATCGGCTCACTGATCGCCGAGCCCATGTTTATCTATAATGTTGCATCACGCAAGGAGATACGGGAGCGCACCGCAGAACTCTTGCGTGTGGTAGGCCTGCGTGCTGAGTACATCGATCGCTATCCGCACGAGTTTAGCGGGGGACAGCGCCAGCGTATCGCGGTGGCTCGCGCGCTCTCCATTAATCCCGAATTTGTCATTGCCGACGAGCCAGTATCCGCGCTCGATGTCTCGATTCGCGCCCAGGTACTCAACTTGATGCAGCAGCTACAACAGCAGTTCCAACTGACCTATCTCTTCATTTCCCATGATCTTGGCGTTGTGCGTCATGTCGCAGACCGTATTGCCGTGATGTACCTGGGAAAAATAGTCGAGTTAGCAGACCGCGATGAAATCTATGCTGCTCCTCAGCATCCCTATACAAGAGCTTTACTCTCAGCGGTTCCCATTCCCGATCCCAAGGTCGAGAAACGCCGCCGGCGTATTATCCTGAGCGGTGATTTGCCCAGTCCCATCAGGATTCCTTCTGGATGTCGCTTCCATACACGCTGTCCTCTCGCACAGAGTATTTGCCGGGAAATTGAACCGGCTTTTGCGCCTAAAGAGGGTCGTGAGCACTATGCCGCCTGTCATTTTTCAGAGCGGGTCGCTCCCATTGATTAAGCGCAAGCATCACCTGTAGGGAAAGGAATACCTAATATGCCAACACAAGAGTACGCTGCAGATGCGGCAGGGAAAAGCCGTGTTCAAGTTTACCGGGAATACGATGGAGGAGACCTGACCATTCTCCTCGATCGCGTCATCGTCGGCTCGGTTTTGACTGAGGAGAACGGTGAAAGAAATCGGGAAATCCCGCTTAAAGATGGCTCAGTCTTAAAAGTGCAGGTACTTGACGATCAAGTTCAAGTGTTGAAAGACGACGAGGTTCTCCCACCTGTTCCACCAGCCGAACCGGAAAAAATCAAGCCGAGGAGGTCGGAGACGGCCAGCCAGACGATTTATGTATTGGGTCATCCCAGCGTGAATACGTTTGACGAGGAGATATTCGAGGCATCGTGGGGTAGTATCTGGGGGAAAATTATTGGTTATGCCGTCTTGTTTTTGGTTATTGCCGCAGTGCCACTAATTACGCATATTATTTCCGCCTTCTCTCCCGTTTATCTTCTCGCTTTGGTTGCCCTGGCGGTTATCTTTGGCGTGACAGTTCCAGCGTTTATCTTCCTGGTGATAGGTGTTCCATACTTCCTTGCCAAACAGTTGGGAGGGAAGGCAAAATTTATGGAACATGCCTACCTCTTAATCATCATACTGATGCCACTAGTGATATTCCCTTTCGTTGTCCCGCTCATAGGCGTGTTATACCAGGTCTACAATCCACTCAACTTCACACAGCTTTCTGCAAATCTGGATGGGATCCAGAGAATCTTTGAGTACATCTTAATACCCTTAAGCATTTATTACTTCGTGTTGGCTATTCCCGCCCTCATGTCTGTGCATAAGCTGAAACCAGGCGCGGCTGCGATAACCGCGTTCGTTTCGCTCGTTCTGATCTGGTTAGCGGTTTTAGGCCTTGCGTTCTCTGGTTACCTGTTAGCATTGGCCCATTTCTACTTCCAGATCCTGCCAAAATAGATAGAGGATGTAATGGAGCAAATACGACGTTCAAAAGGCCAGCTTTTCCTGCTGCTATGTTCGCTTATTGGCGCTGGTATTGCAATCTATCTCACGTTCGAGCATTATCAGCTTGTTCCCCTGGCCTGTTCGAATAATGGCCTCGTCAATTGCACGCGTGTCCTCTCCAGTCCCTATTCCGTGATTCCTGGAACTTCTCTCCCCATTACCATCCCAGGGTTGGCCTGGTGCGTAGTCATGGCTGCTTTAGCAACTGCAGGTTTATATGCTGGCTTGCAAAGTCGCTGGCTCCGTCTTGCTCAATTTGCATGGTCTTTCGTGGGTATATTGACCGTGCTTTACCTCGTCTATGTCGAAATTGTGCGGCTGCATACCATTTGTGCCTGGTGTACCGCTCTCCATGTACTCATTCTCGTGATCTTCCTCGTGACATTAGTACAACTCCAATCGCAGTCACCTGCTGAGCTTGAAGCTGAAGAAGAAGAAAACGAAGTGTTTGGAACCGCGCGTGATGCTCATGTCCCTCGTACGCGCTGAACTGTCGTTCGTAGAGTGTCAACCGATCTCAACTTGTTGAGCAAATTGTATCCAAACCTCGTATGTATCCAAGATGAGAACGGGGAGCAGGAGCCTTGTTTGTCTCGAAACTCCAGCAGTTTCTCTCCGTTGCAAACCACTGGAGGAAATACATGAAACGCTGGATGCTTCTACTTCTGCTTCTGGTTATCATCGTGTTGGCTGTCAGTTTGCTCGTACTCCGCCAGCGCCTGGCCAGTTCATCGCAGCTATCGCCCTCGCACCTTGCTCGTACTCCTCACAGCGCCTATAAGTATGATTTATGCATAGAGGCTTTTGCGTATGCCCACGCTTCGCCAGATGAGCCACATAAAACCGACTACACGTTCCACGATCCCTTTCGCATGACGGACGATACCATCATTCCCTACCTGATGGACTGGAACGCGTCTGAGAATACGGCGAGCTTCAAGGTCATCATTATAGTGGGCCAGGTAAACACCTTTACTGAAACCATAGCGCATGTAAGGGCCCTGGATGGCATCTCGATCATGCTGCCGGACAAGCAAAATCAGCTTCAGCGCGCAAGCGAGCCTCAATTTATCGTAAGTTCACTCAGCCGGGGCGGGGGAATTGCGGTACTGGACTTTACCTGTCCACAGCAATGGCGATGGAAGTCCGTGTCTACCTTCTGATGCAGGTCGGGCTCATTCCCATTGGAATGTTCGTACCGCTACCAGCAGAATGATCACTGCCCAGATAACAAGCGTCAGCAGTACGGGACCGGGGAATGCCGCCCCGCTTGACATACTGGCCTGAAGCGCCTGCGTGAGCGCAGCTGCTGGAAGCAGCTGTGCGATAGCTGCCAACCCTGCCGGAAGATGGCTGAGCGGAAGTATGCCTCCACCCAGGAGCAAGAACAAGAGGTAGAGCGCATTCGCACCCGCCAGCGTGACCTCGGCGCGTAAAGCCCCCGCCATTGCCAGGCCCAGAGCCGCAAATGTTGCTGTTCCTATAGCAAGAACCAGTAACGCCAGCAGAGGTGAGCCTGCTGGCCGCCAGCCGTAAAGCGCGACGGCCACGCCGACCAGGATGATGACTTGCAGCAGCTCGAGGACCAGCACCGAGATGAGTTTGGCAAGAATTAGCCCACCGCGAGGTAAAGGTGAACTGCCTAGCCGTTTGAGCACACCATAGTAACGTTCATACGCTGTAGCGATGCCCAGGCTAACCATCCCGGTCGCCATCACTGCTAATGCCAGCATGCCCGGCAAGAGAAAATCAACTGCTTTTCCAGTTGACGCTGGAATAATATTGAGCGAGGCAAAAAAGACCAGCAGGACCACCGGCACAATCAGCGTGATCAGCACACTTTCGCCCCTGCGCAATGTCAGCAGTAACTCAACACGCGTCTGCGCTGCCACCTGGTGACCGAAGGACGCAGCCTTATCTGAAGATTGATGCAGTATCTCTGTTGCCATAACTCTCTATTCTTTCATCTCTGTTCCGGTCAGTCGCAGGAAGACATCCTCAAGCGAGCCATGCCCAACATGCAATTCAGTCAGCGGAATCTTTTGCTCGCGCAGCCATATAGCTAGCTCCGCGATAAGTGCAGGCGCATCCCCCGTTTCGATGAGATAGCTTCCGGCGCGAATCTCATCGGCTTTGCTTGCAGAGGGCAGCGCGGCCAGTTGTGAGCAATCCAGTCCCGCCGAAGCTACGAAACGCACTACTGTAGCATTTTGTACGCCGGTCAATTGTCCAGGTGTATCGAGAGCAATAAGCCGTCCATGATCGATAATAGCGATGCGGTCTGAGAGCCTTTCGGCCTCATCCATCAAATGCGTGGTAAGCAGTACGGTTGCCCCTTTGCGTTTTAAATCGCGAATAATCTCCCAGGTTGCCAGTCGCGCCTGTGGGTCCATACCTGCCGTCGGCTCGTCCAGGAATACCAGTGAAGGGTTGCCCACCAGCGCTAGCGCCAGTGCAAGGCGGCGTTTCTGACCACCGGAAAGCCTGCGACAGCGAGTTTTACCGGCAGTGTGCAGCCCCACGCGCTCTAACAAGCTATCGACGTTTTGTGGATGCCGGTAATAGCCCGCAAATAGCTGTAATACCTCGCGCGCCGTTAGTCCTGGGTACAGACCATCCTGTTGCAGCATCACACCGATCTGTGGTTTGAGCGACTGCGCCTCGCGAATTGGGTCGAGCCCCAGGACGCGCACCTTGCCTTGATCTGCTGTACGGTACCCCTCCAGCGTTTCAATCGTCGTCGTTTTGCCCGCGCCGTTGGGTCCAAGCAAAGCGAAAATCTCACCCCGGTATACAGTGAATGTTAACCGATCAACGACTCGATGGGAGCCGTAGCTTTTCGTAAAGTTGTCAACGACAATGGCTTCCTCGCCCGGCCGGTCTTCACCTTGCGCCTGCCCGCGCGCCATCTGCGTCGTTGTGTGCATATCTGAGTATTTCTCCTTGAATAAAAATAAGTTGATCACGAGCTTATTCTCTTTATACAGTACAGCAAGTGTACTCAGATGGCAAGCTACGAACTTCATCCTAAAAAATTATCAAAATGCCCTGCCTGGTCTAAAACTATTTCCCTTTCTCATTCGTGCTATGAAAGTAGTTGGGATAAACCTTTCCAGTTTGAGGAGGAAAGGGACGTGAACCCTTAGTTATAGTACCATCATAAAGGAGTACAAACGATGTTAGGAAGTCTTCTCTGGACGATAGTTGTCGTACTTGTTGTTCTGTGGCTGCTAGGATTTCTTTTCCACGTTGCAGGCGGCCTCATTCACATTCTGCTCGTGATAGCGTTGATCGTGTTGATCTACAACCTCGTCGTTGGCTCGCGTGCCCGTCGTCTATAAACGAGACGCAGCACGAGTGGCCAAGAAGTGGGGCGTGAACTATCACGCCCCACTTCTTGATTTGAGGAGAATCTTTTATCCCTGTGCCTGCACTTCAGGAGTGGCTATAGCTCCTTTGCTCTGTATGTCGAGCAGTTGTTCCGGGGTAATGCCCGCATGTAGCAGCAGGTGAACGAGCATGTGCGTCTGCTTCAATATCTCAGCGTCCTGCGCGGAGAGGTGCTGGATGATCTGCTCGATGTCGTGGTAGGTTTTTACTGTCGTATTGAATTGCTCTTCCGCTTGCAGTTCGGCCTTGCGTCCCAGCACGTTTTGCCCAACCATAATCACCGGTAATAAAACCAGCTGGATGAACGTCTGCGATGCCCAGGCAACGAGCAAGGCTACAATGGGATTGAGCAACCCAAGAATGGCGAGTAATCCGATAATGGCAAGTACCACGAAGGTATACGCCGTCCACATTGAGCCAACGTGTTTGGTCAGACCAATCGCGATAGCCGTATTGATGCCTCCCGCTGCTTTCTCCTCCTCATGCACCTTATTCACATTGCGCGGCTGATACGGAAAGATGGTGTGATGGAACAGAGCTGGAAAATGGTGTAAATGTTGTGGTTTCGGGTGATCTGGTGTTGAAAGTTTCTCTTCTTGCATAATAGTCCTCCAGATTGCAAAGGTCAAAAGGCCAGTGTTTGACCCCTACTATAGCACTGTTTCTCATTTCAGGATAGATAGTCTTGCGTAATATTGCCGTCTTCTCTACAATGGACATCGTGTTTGTCTTATCAGAAGTTTACGATACCAATGTGGAGTATGCTATGCAGCCCCAGCAAACTAAAGAACAGCAGCGAGGGTCATATCTTGGAATTGATATCGGCGGTAGCAATACACGCGTTGGCCTCTTTCCATCCCTTGCTTCCCCTAATTTTGCGCTCATTGCGAAATTCCCCACGCGACAGAATTACGAACTTCAACTGCAGAACCTCGTCTCTTTATTACAAGAACGAAACATGTCCCCTGCTATAGGTATTGGACTTTCCATCGCGGCACGCATAGCAAAAGATGGACGATCTGTTATTTTTGGTCCTAATCTCCCGGAATATATTGGCAAGCCATTTGCACAAGACCTGTCAGAACGCTTTGCCCGTCCTGTACGGCTTGCGCATGACACCGTGTGTGGATTACTGGCTGAAACGCGCTTCGGCTCGCTGCAAGCAGTTGAACGATGCGCCTATTTGACCGTTTCCACAGGCACGGGAGCCGCGTTACAACTGGGTAAAGGCCCGACTCGCCTCGTTTCCTCGATTGAGATTGGACACCAGGTACTCGACGGCAATTCGTTACATTGCCTGTGTGGTATGGTGGGATGCCTGGAGACCTATACAGGTGGCAGGCAGCTTGAGCTGCGTTATGGGCGGCCCATTGAGCACATTACGGATATGGCATTCTGGGATACCTTTGCCGGCAAGCTTGCCATTGGACTGGTTAACCTTGCACAACTCACTCGCATCGATGTAGTGGCAGTAAGCGGAGCTATCGTGCTCAGCCAGGCATTTCTCTTACCATTGTTGCAACAAAAAGTAACAGCCATGCTGAAGCAACCCTCTCTCACACTACGCCCGCGCTGCTCGATGTTCCGGAAAACATCATTTTGCATTAGTTGCCTGGACAGGCGTAACTAGCAGAAACGGCGATTGGTGTGGACGTTCCTCTTTATTTGTGACCGCAATAAGTCCCTAACCTCGCTGAACGCAACGGTTTACCCGATATCTCTTCATATACGTAGGCAGAGATTGGAAGCGCCAATCATATTTATTGCAAAGTGAGGAGTATTGTCATGAGCCAGCTTGATCGTTATACTGAAGAGGGACGCCAGGCATTGCTTGCATCTCGTGAAGAGGCTCTGCAACTCAGGCATAGAGTCATTGGCCCAGAACACCTGGCGTTGGGTATTCTGAAAGTCGCCGACCCCATAATCGAATGCACACTATTACGGCTACAGGTCGATGCGGTGCGCCTGAGGGAGGCATTAACCTTTGTGGTAGGTCGTGGTAACAAAGCCATCCTCAGTCAGCCCACCATTGGGCAATCGGCGCGGGCCGTTCTGTTGCGCGCAGGGACAATGGCTACACAGGCAGAACAAAAACTGATCGGTATTGAACATCTCTTGCTGGGTGTGCTGGCTGATGGAGAGGGAGTAGCTGTTGGGGTTTTAGAGAGTTTTGGCCTTTCACTGGATGTGGTGCGTAAAGAGATCGAGAAGCTGCTGAACTATGGGCGCGACCACGCGACATCAACCGCTCAATACCACATACGCTGCAATGAGACCCCCACGCTTAACCAGGTCAGTCGCGATCTGACGCTGGCGGCTCTGCATGGCACGCTTGATCCCATGATTGGCCGCGAGAATGAACTTGAACGCACCATACAGATACTCTCGCGTCGCTCGAAAAATAATCCTGTCTTGATTGGACCGGCGGGAGTGGGGAAAACAGCCATCGCCGAAGGGCTTGCATTGCGCATTATACAAGGAAGTGTCCCCGATGATTTGCAGCATTGCCGTGTTGTGACCTTAGATGTGGGCCTGCTGACCGTTGGCACCAAGTTCCGGGGTGATTTTGAGGAGCGCTTGAAGCGTATCATGCAGGAAGTTGTGAGCGCCAAGGATATCATTATCGTCATCGATGAACTGCACGCGCTCACCGGTACTGGTGTTGCCGAGGGTTCAATTGATGCCGCCAATCTCTTCAAACCAATGTTAGCGCGCGGAGAATTTCGCTGTATCGGAGCAACCACGCTGGATGACTATCGTAGAACCATCGAGGCCGACCCGGCGCTGGAAAGGCGCTTCCAGCCTGTTATGATCAAGGAGACGACTCCGCAGCAGACGCTCCCACTATGCAGATTATCACCATGTGACCATCACTGACGAAGCGCTGGCCGCCGCCGTGCAGATGTCCTCGCGCTACATACAGAACCGTTATCAGCCGGACAAGGCAATTGACCTGATCGATGAAGCGGCTGCGCGTGTCTGTGTGCATCGCACGGTTGCGCCCAGCGATGTACGCTCACTACGCCAGGAACTTGCCTCGGTGCAGCAGGACAAAGATGAGGCAATCACACGCGGCAATTTTGCGTGCGCCTCAAAGCAGCGCGCCGCCGAGCGACACATACGCCAGGCATTAGCTGAAGCCGAGGATGCCTGGTTCGCGCTGCGCCAACAGGAGCGACCGCTGGTTGATCAGCGTACCATTGCCGAGGTTGTCTCGATGTGGACAGCCATCCCTGTAACCCAGATTGCTGCCGAGGAGGCGCAGCGATTGCTCAAACTGGAAGATGAACTACACCGGCGCGTGATTGGTCAACATGAGGCAGTGCAGGTCGTTGCCAGGGCCGTGCGCCGTGCGCGTACTAATGTGCGAGACGGTCGCCGCCCGATAGGCTCGTTCCTCTTCGTAGGCCCAACAGGTGTCGGCAAGACCGAGTTGGCGCGCGCGCTGGCCGAAACGCTTTTTGGTGATGAAGATGCCATACTCAAGCTCGATATGTCTGAGTTCATGGAAAGCCATCATGCCTCGCGGCTGGTAGGTTCTCCTCCGGGATATGTCGGCTATGACCAGGCCGGACAATTGACGGAAGCTGTACGTCGCCGCCCCTACAGTGTCATCTTATTCGACGAGATTGAGAAGGCGCATCCCAGCGTCTTTGATCTGCTCCTACAGATACTCGACGATGGCTGTCTGACCGATGCGCGGGGCAACAGCGTGGATTTCAAAAATACCATTATCATCATCACCTCGAACGTTGGTACGGCCAATCTCAAACACACCGAAATGTCGTTCACTTCCGCTCGAAAGAACAGGCAGGAACAGCAGGCCAGCGTGCATGCACACATGCGTTCGCAGATTCTGCCGGCCCTGAAGGATATTTTCCGCCCCGAACTGCTCAACCGCATCGACGAGGTAGTTGTGTTCCACATGCTTGAGCAAGATCACCTGCGCAAAATCGTTGATCTAATGATTGAGAAGACCCGGCAACGTATGGCGGAACAATCTATCTCCCTACAAGTGAGTGACGCAACCTGTTGCATGCTCGTCGAACATGGTTATGATCCAGCTTATGGAGCGCGCCCCCTACGCCGCACCGTGCAGAGCATGCTCGATGACATGCTGGCCGAAGCGCTCTTGCGTGGAGATTGCAAAGCAGGGGACACGGTAGTGGTGGATGTGGAGGATGGGAAGCCGGTGGTGCAAGTGTTAGTAGGAGTTGAGAGTAGTAAGCAGGTAGCGGCTTAATAACTGTTCCACATGGGTGGTTGTTACATCACCCATGTGGACTTATATATTGCTCTGCCATCTGCCAGTTGAAGTGGTTGATTTGTCTGGTTCATAATAGAAAAAATCCTGACAGCGTTGCTGGAACGAACGTAGCGCTTTGAATAACCAGAACGCATCCCTGTTGACGTAGTTGAGATGAGGCAAGTATACTTGTACTAACGTAAAATGTAAAGCGAGAAATGAATATGAGAATAGTCAATCGAGAAGGACGAGGACCTATGACTACTAGCCGACGTACCGCAGATATCCTCATACAAAGCCCGGAAGGCAACCCTATAGCCGTAGTAGAAGTAAAAAATATACCAAATCTTACTCGTAATGAGGCAATACAACTACGTCGTAATTTAGCGGATTACGGTGTACCTTTTCAAATGCCTTTTTTCTTGCTTCTTTCGCAAGATATAGGTTTTTTGTGGAAAGACTCAAAATACGAAAATCTTGACTCTCAGCCAACTTACGAATTTCCAATGGATAGGGTAGTGGCTCGCTACTCGAGCAGAGAGCCAGGAGAGAGGATGTATGAAG